>CAZITN010000018.1:0-39429 GCA_964542175.1 uncultured Thermodesulfovibrio sp.
TCCCCTTCAGAAAAAATCCGCCAGAAAATCAGAAAACAGAAGGCAAGGAGGAGAAGGAGGAGGGGAGAAAAACAATAAAAATACAAGGAAAGGATGTAGTGACTATACTCAATCTGCGTGAACAAATTTTCGATATATGACCTGACCTGACCTGTCTCTTACCGTAATTGAAATGCTGCTGTTTGCGTTATGGGTACATTCTATCCGCCCATTTAGTGGGCCTCCTGAGGTTATCCATAGTGACTGATTGGTAAACCAGGGAGAGGTCTCGGGGTTAAATTTCCAGCGAGCAGAAATGTATTTTGTGCATAGTCCATCAGGGTTATTAAACGCTGCAGCAAGTGCAGAATTCGTATCATCATTTACATCCACCTTCCCATCTCCTGTAGTGTCAACCTCTCTTAACATGGCAAGTGCACCTGTCTTTTTTGCCGAATCTATCCACTGTTGAAGATCAGGGACGGAACTTTCTGCGGCCCTGACCACAGAGCTCTTCCTTGCCCTTTCCTGAACCCCTATATATCCCGGAATCGCTATGGCAGCCAAGATACCGATGATGGCAACAACTATCAGAAGTTCTATTAGAGTAAAACCATTATCTTTCCTGTATTTTCCCATATACACTTCCCCCGGCTCATAAATTTCAGAAGTTTTTATTGTTATTACAATCTATCATGAATACATCTCCTGTAACCCTTGAACTGCATCCTGTGGCAGTAGCCACAAAACATGGATTTGTACCTGTTGATGCAGTAGAGGGTGGGGTGGCAAGGGCATTTGTTATCTGGGCATTCTGTGTAAGGGTATAAGTAAAGTTGAGACCGTTACATGGCAATGCGACGTCCAATGTGCCCGGCCGGAATTCCAGGACATCCTCTATACCACCATCTGCTGCAGATGTTGCTTTATAACTAATTGTGCCACCTCCACTTGGGGCATACACCCCGTTCTCAGAAAAAAATCTTTCCTCAAGCAGATATATTGCCTGCAGGTTGGTGTATGCCTCGGACCTTGCCGCCTTCTTCTGTTGACCTACATACATTGGTATACCGATAGCAGCTATTATCCCGATTATTGCAATTACTATGAGAAGCTCAACCAGACTGAAACCGTTCTCTTTAATAGTCTCATTTGTTCTGTTCATTTTCTTCCTCCCTCAGGTCGTTTTGTTCAATAATAGCTGATCTATTTTTCTTAAAAATGCTTCTGCTTCTTTATTGCCACGGTCAATCTTCAAAACATGGTTAAATGCCTTTTTTGCCTCTTCTAATTTGCGGAGTTTCATAAAACACTTCCCAATGGTCAGAAAAAGACGGTGGTTTTTTGTATTCTTCATTGCCTTGAACGAAGCAGCACCTATTAGAGTCCAGTACCCCTGGTCATCCTCAAGTTGAAACTTTCTTATTATATAGCTATTATCTTCAACGTCTCTAATGAAAACAAGAGAAACTCCATCTGCATAAATGAGAGTCCATTTTTCACTTTCTAGGGCTGCATCAACCAAGCGGGTAAGAGACCCATCATATTCCAGTGGTTTTAACACGAGAAAGTTAATATCATATATCTCGAGAAGTTTCTGCCAAACTTCGGTCTTCCCTTCGCTTCTGGCAGCCATGATTGTATTATACTCTACTAGCGAGGCAATATCTATCAACCGGGTATCAGTGAACACCTTTTTCCAAGGATACAGACGCCATAGTATATAACCACCAAATGCATCTGCATTAAACATCCGGCCAGGGAGTCTTGCTTGCTCTATAAAGTCAATCACTGGTTTTAACTTGTATTCTTCAGTTATTGATTCTTTTTGTTTAAGGGCTTTGGCAAAGGCAAAAGATTGCTGTGTTGAGAAGATCAGAATCCCGCCAATCAGCAAAAGAGAAGTAATTCTACTGAACTGGGGCGTAATGAATGTTCTGAAATAACCTGAGTTATATAATTTCTTCAGTTCTAGACCAAGAAGGAAAACACCTATAAGGGCGGTAAAAGCAAAGAATCTCTGATGTTTTAATGACATTATGAGAATTCCCGTCACAAGTAAACTCTTCCGAATGGGCATCTTAAAGATACGAATAACGAGCATGATTACAACAAATGCAAGCACCACAATCACCGCTCCATTCAGAGGGGCATAGTGTTTGAGATATACGGTGAGTAAAGGCATATACTCGTTGATGCCACTTCTGAATATCTCATTTTTTGAGTGAAATCTCGCAAACACAAGCCAGCCATTTGGATTGAGAACCGTAACAATAATGGAAATCAAAGAAACCGCCAGAAATACTCTCAGATCTTGTTTCCCAAGGCTGGACTTTTTAAAAAGTGAGAGAAGGGTTTCAGATAAGAGATAAATAGCGATTATCACTATCCCAAGGATGAATCCTCCATGCATATTTGACCACAAAAGCATAATAAGGGGTAAAAAATATATGCCTTTGTTTTTGCTGTCCATAAGTTTTTCGAGCATCACTGTAACCAATATTGCAAAGAAGAAGGTAAAAAGGACCGGCCTTTCTCCAGTATATTTTCTCAAAAACACATAGAATACCGGGATTATCATAACCATTGACCAGAGAGGTGAGATCCGGAAGTGTCTGAACCCAAGGAAAATAAGGAAAAGGCTTGAAGCAAGAAGGAAAGCACGCAGAAACCTGATGCCAGTAGGACCAAATTTTTCATAAATAAAATACATCACCACCTGGGAAAGCCAGTACTGTCTCATCAGAAACTTCTCCCGGGCTTCTGATAGTGGATACTTCCCCCTGTTTATCTCGGTTACAAAGGAAAAAGGATCTTCTGAGGGGATCTCCTTATGTTGCACAATATATTTTCCTGTGGCTATATGCCACCAGAAATCATAGTCCCATAGACTGATTCTGAAAAATGAAAGAAAGACTATGATAAAAAAAAGGGAGATAAGAATATACATTAAAGCATTGATCTTTTCCTCATATCGTGTTTTTGTCATGGTCATAATTCAGAAAATTAAAAACTTAAAAGAGGGAGATTGGTGTATCTCCCTCTTTTAAGAAGATTTTCTAACCTTCCGTATTCCTTAATCAGCAGCGATCACTTTCTGGTAGATTACATTGCCATCTTTATCCTGAGCTATAAGGGTGAAATTTCCATTTGCTGGATGACTGCAGTCAATCTGGCCAGCGGAACCTCCTGTGCCTGATACCCAAAGGCTGCTTGTAGCATCCCATGGTGAACTCTCCTGATTCAAAGTCCACCTTGCGGTTATATAAGCAGTACAAAGTCCATTAGCAGCAGCATATGTGTTTGCAAGTGCTGAATTTGTGCTATCTCCAGAACCAACAGAGCCATCCCCATTTGTATCAACTTCTACCAAAGCAGCCTGAACGCCCGTTTTCTTTGCCGCTGTCAGCCAAGCCTGCAGATCAGGCACGGCAGACTCTGCAGCCCTTGTTACTGCTCCCTTTCTCGATCTCTCCTGAACACCGATATACCCCGGGATCGCGATGGCGGCGAGGATACCGATGATCGCCACGACGATCAACAGTTCGATGAGGGTGAAACCTCTCTGATCCCTCTTCTTCATTTCCTGGATTGTTTTGTACATCTTTACCTCCTTCTTCTTTTCTTCGCCGTAAGACGGCGGGTTCTGATATTAAATTTGGCGGCTTGAAACACCGTCTCGACCGTGACCCTCCTTTCTATCACCTCCTTTGTAACTTGTTGACAGACTCTTATTAAGCAGGTTTCATGCCAGAGCATGGAAAGAGACAGGTGCAGGACAGGTGAAAAAGTTTGATGGAAAATATCTTTATGAATCACAATGTTAGTCTCAGCAGTAGCGAGGAGTACTTATAGATTAAGATCGGTGGGCCTGACAAATTTTGTCATGAAAACTTTAAAAGATGTCATATCCATGGCAAGAAAGGGACGTATCTGCTTGCTGAACAGGATTTTTTAAAGGTGCTCCTTTTGGTGTATAATAACAATCAAAAAACGGATCGGGAGAAGGGATTATGGAATGTACAAAAGACAGGAACATTGAAAACTGCAACTGCTCCTACGAGCCCTGTCCCAGAAAGGGGAAGTGTTGCGAATGCCTCCATTATCACAGGAGGCATGGCGAACTTCCTGGCTGTTTCTTTCTCGATGATTATGAGAGGAGTTACGACAGGTCCGTAGAAAACTTCATCAGGATGGTTCAGGCCGCTGGGATGAGAACCCAGTGATGTGAATAGCGCTTGCTGTAAGTCATGTTGGATATGCTTGATACACATGAAGTTTATTGATTTGATTGATTTGCCGGAGTGGTGGAATGGCAGACGCGGCGGACTCAAAATCCGCTGGGCTTCGGCCCGTGCGGGTTCAAATCCCGCCTCCGGCACCAGGATCTTCATAGCACCGCTGTCCCTCTCTCTTCAATATTCCGGCCTGACAGCTATTCTGCCAGTCTCTTCATAACAAGAAGTTCGGGATAAGATCAATACTGATGTAAAAAGATCCTCGCCGTCAAGTTGCCATATATCTGCTCCAGGAACTAAAATACAATGATGGGATTCTGGGAAGAGGTTAAGTGGGACTTCAGGGCGGTCTTTGAACGTGACCCTGCGGCAAGGAGCAGGCTGGAGGTTATACTCTCCTACTCGGGGTTTCATGCCATCTTTTTTCACAGGATAAGTCATCGCCTCCTGAGGTGGGGGATTCCCGTCATCCCCAGGTTGCTCTCCCAGGTCATTCGTTTCCTGACAGGAATAGAGATCCATCCCGGGGCAAAGATCGGACCGGGCTTTTTTATTGATCACGGGATGGGGGTTGTGATAGGTGAGACCACGGAGATCGGACGGGACTGCCTTCTCTATCAGGGTGTCACACTCGGCGGGACGGGAAAAGAGAAGGACAAGCGGCATCCCACCCTGGGAGATCATGTGGTTGTAGGGGCCGGTGCAAAGGTTTTAGGGGCGATCCGGGTCGGGAATTATGTTAAGATAGGCGCCAATGCAGTCGTGCTCAAGTCTGTCCCGGACTATTCAATCGTTGTGGGTGTGCCGGGCAGGATCATAAAGAAGAAGGTGATGAGGGTTATGGATCACGGCGTTGAGGAAGCCCTTGACCACGTCCATATGCCAGACCCCGTTGATGAGAGGTTCCGGAAACTTGAGATATATATCGGCCAACTGGAAAACCGGCTCGAACGGCTCGAAGGAAAAGGAGGCGGAATGAGGGTATATAACACACTTACATCCAGAAAAGAGGAGTTCATCCCCGTAGAGAAGGATGCCGTAAGGATTTATGCCTGTGGTGTGACGGTCTATGACCTCTGCCACATAGGCCATGCCAGGAGCGCCATCGTCTTTGATGTCATCAGGAACTACCTGAAATACAGGGGCTACAATGTCACCTATATCCGTAACTTCACCGATATAGACGACAAGATAATAAAACGGGCCCGGGAGGAGGGGCTCTCCTGGAAAGAGGTTGCAGAGAAATACACGGATGAGTACTACCGGGATATGGATGCCCTAGGGATAGAACGGGCTGATGTAGAGCCCCGGGCGACTGAGTACATCCAGGACATGATCGAGATAATAAAGGGGTTGATTAAGAAGGGGTATGCCTATGAGGTGGACGGGGATGTCTTTTTCGAGGTCAAAAGATTCCCCGAGTACGGGAAGCTTTCCAAAAAGCCGGTTGACCAGCTTGAGGCCGGTGCTAGGGTGGAAGTGGATGAGCGGAAAAGAAGCCCCCTTGATTTTGCCCTCTGGAAGTCCTCCAAGGAAGGAGAACCTGCCTGGGAGAGCCCCTGGGGTCCTGGCAGACCGGGCTGGCATATAGAATGCTCTGCCATGAGCCTCAAACACTTCGGGGAGACCTTTGATATTCACGGGGGGGGAGCTGACCTGATATTTCCCCACCATGAAAACGAGATCGCCCAGTCCGAGGCTTACACAGGGAAGCCCTTTGTGAGATACTGGCTCCATAACGGGTTCATAACCATATCAAAGGAGAAGATGTCAAAGTCCCTTGGAAACTTCTTTACCATCAGGGATATCCTCAGGGAGTTTGATCCGGAGGTTGTCCGGACATTTCTCCTCGGAACACACTATCGGAGCCCTATAGAGTTCTCAAGGGAACAGCTGAGGGAGACGGAGGTGTCCATTGACAGATTCTATTCAACCCTCCTCAGGATAGATGCCTGTTTACAGAGGATGTCGAAGAAGGAGCGCAAGATCCAGGAGGATGAGAAGTTCCGGGCCAGGATTGAAGGGTTTCCAAAACGGTTCGAGGAGGCGATGGATGACGACTTCAACACAGCCCTCGCCCTTGGACATATGTTCGAACTTATCAAGGAGATCAACCGTTACATTGATGCAAAGCCCTCGGGTGAGAGAGCACGGCAGTTGCTTGAAGATGCAGTCAAAGGGCTGAGGAAAGCAGGGGGGGTGCTTAACATATTTCAGCGCACTCCCTCTGAATGGCACCGTTCCCTTCTCAGGACAAAGAATATCCCCTTTACAGAGGAAGAGATCCTTGAGCGGATCAGGATGCGGCAGAAGGCCCGGACAGAAAAGGACTGGACAAGGGCAGATGCGATCAGGGACGAGTTGAGGGAGAGAGGGATAATCCTTGAGGATACACCTCAGGGGACCACCTGGCGGGTGAGTGTTGGTGAGGCGGGAGAAGAATAGCAGCTTTCCGTCTCTGCCTCTACGTAAATGAAGAACCCTGCGGCAAGACCGCAGGGTATCTTCGATATGTAAGGAAGTTTTATTTCATTATATTCGCTCGCTAACCCCGTGGCAAGACCACGGGGTTAGCGCTCGCTGTGCATATTCAGACATGGGATACCGGATCATTTACGGGATCAACCCCCTGAGGGAGGCCCTTAGGGCCGGGAGGGCAATCAGGAACCTCTATGCCCTGAAGGGGCGACGCATACCGCCGGATATTGTCTCCCTGATTAAGAAAAGAGGCCTTAAGATAACAATAACATATGTTGAAAGGGCCTTCTTTTCATCCTTTCCCAAGGGCCATCAGGGTCTGGCTGCAGAGGTGACCGCAGGGAAAGAGATTACCATTACGGATCTCTTTGAAATATCAGAAAGGCGGGGAGAACCTCCTCTCTATCTCATGGTGGATGGTGTGACAGACCCGCACAACCTTGGTGCCATCCTGAGGACAGCAGAGGTTGCAGGTGTGCACGGTGTGGTTCTTGAAAAAAGACGGGTGGCCACCGGTGAGACCGTCTCCAAGGCATCAGCCGGGGCTGTGGAATATCTTCCAATCATGCGGGTTCCCAACCTGAAGCATCTTCTGCCCGAGATGAAGGAGAGGGGGATAACCGTTGTCGGAGGTGAGGCGGATGCCGGTGAGGTTCTCTGGGATGCGGATATAGGTGGTCCCCTGGTACTGATCGTTGGCTCTGAAGGCAGGGGGATCAGGCGGACGGTACGTGAGGCCTGTGACATCCTGGTAAAGATTCCAATTTATGGGCATATCAACTCTCTTAACGTTTCGGTTGCTGCCGGTATACTGCTATATGAGATCAGAAGACAGAGAAATTTCTCCATAATGGGTTAAGATAGATCTGGATCCCGGGACGGATAGGTTTGCTGGAAGGCCTTCTGTATCGGATCGCGTTCCTTATGGGAGTCAAGGGAAGGAGGTCCTTTATGAAAGACACCCGCTTTTTCAGGGGAATGCTTCTGTTTGTTTTCTTTCTGCTCCTCTCGACTGAGGCGCTGCCTGACCCGTGGGCTATCGAATCCATTATCGGGAAAAGGGCACCCTATTTTTCCCTCAGGGGAAGGGATGGGAGAGAATACAGCATTGTTGATTTCAGGGACTATGTGGTTGTGCTGAATTTCTGGGCATCCTGGTGTCCGCCCTGTCGTAAGGAGATTCCTGCCCTTGAGCGGCTCCAGAAGGACTACCTGGGAAAGAGGCTGAAGGTGATAACAGTATCCACCGACAGCCGGAAGGCTGATCTTGATTCATTCCTGAAGAAATATCCCATAGGCCTTCCCGTTCTTCATGACAGTGAGCTGAAGGTCTGGCGGAAGTACCGTGTCTTTTCCCTGCCCACAACCTTCCTGATTGACAGAGAGGGCATTATCGTTGAGCGGTTCATGGGAGGGCATGACTGGGCCTCGCCGGAGATGAAGGCCAGGATTGATAAACTGCTGGAGTGAATGATAGTGCAGGCATACAGAGGAATAGTTATAAAGGTGGGTCATCTTTCTCTGAGGGGAGTATTGTTTGATACCCCTTCAGGCCGGGCTGTAGGGGGGATTCTTCCGGTAAAGGCAAGAATAAACCTCTGGGGGGATGAGTTCTATTTCGAGATTCCTCTGGAAGCCCCTCCTGATGAGACCTCCACTGTTGATGTCCAGGTAGGGGATATCGGGTACTGGCCGCCCGGCAGGGCACTGGCGATTTTCTTCGGTCCTACCCCGATGAGCATTGATGACAAACCCGTTCCCGCCAGTGAGGTGAACAGGGTCGGAAGGATTATTGATGATCCGCGGGAACTGATAGAGGTGAAATCAGAGGAATGGATAGAGATTTTTTGATATAATAAACCCTTCCCGTTTACAGGGGATGAATTCCTGAACAGGAGATAGGTGATGAAAAAAAACAGTACGCTGAAACTCGGCCTTCCAAAGGGTAGCCTGCAGGAGTCCACATTCAAGCTCTTCAGAAAGGCAGGTTATCACATATCCGTCTCCCATCGGTCTTACTATCCGTCAATAAACGATCCGGAGATAGAACCTATGCTGATAAGGGCACAGGAGATGGCGCGGTATGTGGAATACGGGGTTCTTGACTGCGGGCTTACAGGATATGACTGGATTCTTGAGCAGAATGCCGATGTGAAAGAGGTTGCTGAGCTTAACTATGCCAAGGAAGGGCTGAGGCCGGTACGATGGGTCGTTGCGGTTCCGGAAGACTCACCCATAAAAAAGGTGGAGGACCTTCAGGGTAAGAGGGTAGCCACAGAACTTGTAGGTTTCACAAAGCGGTTTCTCCGTTCAAAGGGAGTGAAGGCGGAGATTGATTTTTCCTGGGGTGCTACCGAGGTCAAACCTCCCTATCTTGCCGATGCCATTGTGGAACTGACTGAGACGGGGACATCCCTCAGGGCGAACAAGCTGAGAATTGTGGAGACCATACTCGAGTCGACCACCCGGTTTATCTCGAACAGGAAGGCCTGGAAGGATCCCTGGAAGAGAAAGAAGATGGAGAACATTGTGATGCTTCTCAGGGGAGCCCTTGAAGCTGAAGAGAGGGTTGGTTTGAAGATGAATGTCCCTCAGAAGAAACTTAAGAGGATACTTTCGCTGCTGCCTGCAATGCATTCTCCTACGGTATCAACCCTTACTGAAGAGGGGTGGTATGACCTTGATGTAGTTATAGAGGAACGGCTGCTCAGAGACCTGATCCCGAAACTCAAGGACGCCGGTGCGACCGGGATCGTTGAGTATCAGCTTAACAAGGTGATACCCTGAGATATGTCCCGGAGGTTCCTCGCTGTCTTCCTGTTCCCTCTCCTGCTTTATGCCTGCAGCAATACGCCGGGATATCCCCCGCCGCCTGAGGCAGAGGGATTCATAAGGATAGACCTTAATGGACTCGGGGATGCTGAACCTGTCTTCTTCACCAGGGAGATTGATGGTGTGGGAGTGAGTTTCTTTGTGCTCAGGATCGGGGATGAGGTTCAGTCCTACCTTGATGCCTGTATGAAGTGCTATCCCCACAAGAAAGGTTACCGGGTGGATGGCTTCTATCTGGAATGTCGCTACTGTAATGTCCGGTATTCCCTTGACAGGCTGAGCGAAGGGGTTGGGAGCTGTTTTCCAATACCCTTGAAGGGAATCCGGGAAGGAGATGTGTATCTGATCCCGCTTGAGGAGATTGAGTCCGGTGTGAAGTATTTCAGGTGAGTATATTCGGGAGGTATGAATGGGTTTATTTGACAGACTGAAAGAGGGTCTGACAAAGACGCGGCGCGGCCTGATGGGCCGGGTCGAGGATGTCTTCAAGGGAAGAAAGATCGATGATCAGGCCATTGACGAATTTGAGGAGATCCTGATCACCTCCGATCTTGGGATGGAGGCAACGATGACCATTATTGACGACCTCCGCCAGAAGGTCCAGACGGGCACGGTCAGAGACTATGATTCTGTCAAGGCCTTTCTCAGGGAGGAGATGCTCGGGATTCTCGGCCTGCCCCAGCCCTTTGCGGTTTATGAGGAGCGTCCCTTTGTGGTCCTCACCGTAGGCGTAAATGGGGTGGGTAAGACCACCACCATCGGGAAGCTTGCAAGCAGGCTCGTAAATGAAGGTTACGGGGTTGTAATCGCAGCTTCGGATACTTTCAGGGCTGCCGCCATTGAGCAGCTGGAGATATGGGCCGAGAGGTCTGGAGCCCAACTGGTGAAACACCAGTCCGGCTCAGATCCTGCCGCTGTTGCCTTCGATGCTGTGGAGGCTGCAAGGGCCCGTGGGCTTGATGTGGTGATTGTGGATACTGCAGGAAGGCTTCATACGAAGATGCCCCTGATGGAGGAACTGAAGAAGGTCAGGAGAGTGATAGAAAAGGCGATGCCCGGGGCACCACAGGAGACACTCCTGGTGGTGGACGCCACAACAGGGCAGAATGCCCTCCGGCAGGCTAAGATGTTCAATGATGCGATAGGGATTACGGGAATAGCCCTTACAAAGCTTGACGGGACTGCAAAGGGCGGGATAGTCTTTGCGATAAAGAAGGAACTGGATATCCCGGTGAGGCTCATCGGGGTTGGCGAGGGGGTGGATGACCTGAGGGACTTTATCCCTGAAGAGTTCGTGGAGGCCCTTATCGGGGATCAGGGGGCGTAAGGGTCTTGAGCCCGGCCGTTCTCAATCCAAGGACAAGGTCAATGAATCTCTTCTCATTTAGGGGGTTATGCTGTTTCATGAAGAGGTGTCCCCTGCACCGGCAGTCGGAGGAGCCGAATCCGGGGATTGTCCTGTCAGTGACCTTTTCTACCATCCTTGCCAGCCGGCACTCCTCAATACCTGCCGACCTTATGGGCAGTGCCTCTACAAGCCTGGCCCTCTTCAGCAGATGGTCAATATGCCAGTGAAGCTTCTTCCTCTTTCTTTTATGCCTTTCAATCCTTTTTGCAAGGCCCTTTTTTGCAGAACCCACATATACGTAAAACCCGGGAGGATAATCACCATTGTATCCTGCAGGGAGAGGTAACGTGAGCCTTTCATCCAGCCTGATGACAAGGAGGTAGAGTCCCTCGTCCCTTAAACGCAGGCTGATGGTATCCCAGGGTATTGAGAGCGGCTTTGTTCTTCTCGGGAACGAGAAATCCCTGTCCCACTGAACAGTGACCGCCTCCACGAGGATTTCGGATCTCCGCTCCAGGAGAGTCCTTGAGAAGGCAAGGTCAGTGTGGTAGTCGGGGATGAATATCTCCGGTTCATGAGAATGAGCGATAAAGAGAACTCCCCCCGGGATTCCGGTCTTGTCCTTCAACCCGGCAAGTTCTTCAATATGCCTTCTGCCCCGTTCCGTGACGGCATCGGGAAACATGGCCACACCATCATGAAAGAGCGTGCAAGATTTCACCTCCAGAATGAATTCTCTTCCATCCTTCCTAAGCAGGAAATCAAAGCGGCTCTTCCCGACAGTGACTTCCCGCCGGATTATGCTGTACTCCTTAAGGGCCGGTATGGCTCCCCTTCTGATAAGCTCTCCGGCAAGGTCATTGGTCCTGTGGGTATGAAGCATGACGGGCAGGCCGTTCTTTTCTACACCGATGGCGGTAAACACCGTGGAACGGCCTGCTGAGGGGGGTGTGGCAGTAAGGAATATCCTTGACCCGGGCAGAAGCAGTTCCCTTAAGCGGCCCGGATTCGGGAGGTATGCCTTCAACTTCTTCCCCTTATGGAGGCAGATTAGAGTAAAGCGGTTTGGACGGTCGAGAAACTCTGCTTCGATAACAGGGGGGCACGGGCCGTTAAGCACCAGGCTATCTCTTTCTGATGAACTCTCCGCTTTTTCCTCCCCGTTTTTCAAGGAGGACAATCTCGGTGAGGGTCATCTCCCTGTCAACGGCCTTGCACATATCATAAATGGTAAGGGCAGCCACGGATGCGGCTGTCAGTGCCTCCATCTCCACGCCTGTCTGACCAACGGCGGAGGCCCTTGCCTCGATTATTATGGCAGACCGGCTCTCGTCCATGCTGAAGTCAATAGATACGGAAGTGATGTTGACGGGATGGCAGAGGGGGATGAGATCAGGGGTCTTCTTGGCGGCCATGATCCCTGCGATCCGGGCGACCTGGAAAACATCGCCCTTCTTAATCCTGTCACCCTTTATAAGCGAGAGTGTTTCAGGCTTCATCAGGACGGTCGCTCCGGCCCTAGCCTCTCTTTCTGTGGGAGGTTTCGGGGAGACATCAACCATCCTTGCCCGCCCCTTTTCGTCAAGATGGGTAAGCTTCGACATACAGGAACTTTAACCCTCTGGGGTTCGAGATGGTGCCGAAGGGGGGATTCGAACCCCCACGGAGTTGCCCCCACAAGATCCTGAATCTTGCGTGTCTACCAATTCCACCACTTCGGCAGATAGATAATTTTAACATATCATAACAGAATACTTCTAACCCCTCCGTCGCCAATTGACCTGTGCATCAGGTTCCCGGACAGGCTGTTATAATCTGTCTGGTGTATGCTTTTTTCAGGACTACCCACTGAAGGGATAAGTATATTTTATATTGCAATGATAATTAATGATATTCAATCATGTACATTTTTTTTGACAAAGCCAATTTTGTCATGGTAAAATTGCAGGATTTCCAGCAAGGAGATTGTCTTTTCAGATGAATATGAGAAGGTCAAAAAGACTTTACAGAAAGGCACTTTCCCTTATTCCCGGCGGGGTTAACAGCCCTGTCAGGGCCTTCAAGGCGGTGGGAGGGAATCCCCCTTTCATCAGTCATGCCCGCGGATCGAAAATATATGATGTTGACGGGAATGCCTATATAGATTATGTCCTCTCCTGGGGGCCGATGATAGCAGGACATGCCCATCCACGAGTGGTAAGGGCGATAAAGGCTGCTGCTGAAAAAGGCACGAGTTACGGTGCTCCCACACCCCTTGAGGTCGAGCTTGCATCGATGATCAGAGATGCCTACCCATCAATTGAAAAGGTCAGAATGGTGAACTCCGGCACCGAGGCTACGATGAGCGCCATCAGGGTGGCTCGGGGGTTTACCGGAAGGGATAAGATCATCAAGTTTGAGGGTTGTTACCACGGCCATGCCGACGGTCTCTTGGTCAAGGCGGGCTCCGGGGCGACCACCTTCGGGGTGCCAGACAGTCCCGGTGTCCCGAAATCCTATGCCAGGAATACGATAACCCTTCCATTCAACGACCTTGAGGCGGTCAAGGCCGTAATAGAGAAGAACTGGAAAGAGATAGCCTGTGTGATCCTTGAACCTGTTGTCGGCAATATCGGCTGTGTGTTACCAAAACGGGGTTTCCTTTCCGGCCTCAGGAAGCTGACGAAAGAGTACGGGATTGTACTGATCTTTGATGAGGTGATGACTGGCTTCAGGGTGGCCTTTGGCGGTGCCCAGGAGCGTTACCGGATAAAGCCGGATATGACCTGCCTCGGAAAGGTGATCGGAGGAGGGCTCCCCGTTGGAGCCTATGGAGGAAGGGCTGAGATAATGGAAATGGTGGCCCCTGAAGGGCCAGTGTATCAGGCCGGCACCCTTTCCGGCAACCCTTTGGCGATGACGGCAGGGATAGAAACACTCAAGATAATCTCAAGAAAAGGGACTTATGAGAGACTGGAAAGGAAGGCTGTCCTTCTTGAGGAAGGACTCAGAGATGCCGCAAAGAGGGCCGGTGTGAAGACACGGTTTTACCGGGCTGGAACGATGTTCTGTACCTATTTCAACGATGGTAAGGTCTATGATTATGAGACAGCAAAAAAATCGGATACAGAGATGTTTGCAAGGTTTTTCAGGGGGATGCTCCAGCGGGGCGTAAATATTGCCCCCAGTCAGTTTGAGGCAGGGTTTATCTCCCTAGCCCACACAGAAAGAGATATAGAGAAAACCGTAGGGGCGGCCTACGAGGCGATGAAGGACCTGTGATGAACCAGCGCAGGAGAACTTAATCAGGAAGGATTGAGGAGGAAGGGATGAAGGGTTTAGACTGGATCAGAGAGAGCCTTACCCTCAAGGGCAAGATTATCATCGCCGTGCTGCTCCTTGTGATTATAATTGGGGGCGGGGTCGTAGCATTCAAATTCTATGATTTCACCCAGAATAATCCAAAATTCTGTGTGAGCTGCCATCTCATGAAGCCTGCCTATGAGGCCTGGGAGAAGAGTGAACATGCCGGGATCAACTGTCATGAGTGCCATCACCTTTCTATTCCTGAACAGAACAGGCTTCTCGTGAATTTTGTACTTCACAGACCGAAGTCAGTTCCACCAAGACACGGAAAGATAATTGTTCCCTGGAAGTACTGTGTTAAGTGTCACTGGGAGAAGGACGAACGTTATCCCAATGCCCCCATGATAAACAACTCCTCAGGGCACGCAAAGCACTACTTCATGGAGAGGATAGAGTGTGCCAAGTGTCACGGATACATAACCCATAAATTTACCGCAGAGCCGCGGTTCTGCCTGAAGTGCCATAAGGGCAAGGAGGTCCACGGTGAGGGCATGGAGAAGCTTGCCTGCCTTAACTGCCATACTGACAGGACCGTTGATACCAGACCCGGAAGGAAGAAGTGTCTCTTCTGTCACGGAGATGAGTCTGTCCGGCTGGAACTCATTGCCGACGCCACACTTGACGTGAAGCATTATCAGCCTTCTGATGAGGTGATAAAGAAGGCGATCAAGATTGATGTCCCGAAAGATGCCCCAATGCAGTTCTACTGCTACAAGTGCCACAAACCTCATGATAAGGTCCGGCCTGATTATGGAACCTGCATGAGCTGTCACCCCCAGTTGTTGAAGGTCGGAAAACATAAGCTTCACGTCCAGACGATGGGGCTGGAGTGCACTACCTGTCATAAGCCCCATTCCTGGCGGGTGACCGAAAAGAAGGCAAAACAGGTCTGTACCCAGTGTCATGAGTACAGGGACCCCCTGACATTTATCGGCCCATAAAGATAAAAAAGACGGGGCCCCGTAGATGGGGGCCTCCGCTTTCTTTAAGAATATTAAGTAAAACAAGCAGAAGGAGGCGCTCTCTTATGAAGAATCACGTTTACCGTCCGTTTATTGTTGTGGTTGTCGTGGTTGCTCTCATTCTCGTCGCCCGCTATCTCTATGTGCCGAAGGATTTCGGTATTTACGAGCGTGGCTTTATGTACGGCTACCATCGAAAGAGTAACGAGGCCGAGTGGGAGGCATTCAAGGTCAAGTTCAGGACAAAGGAATACTGCAAGGACTGTCATCCGGACAAGTATGAGGCGAATATGTCCGGGAAGCACCATGTCATCCAATGTGAAAACTGTCATGGAGTTGCTATTGACCATCCTGAGAATCCACCCAAGTTGACGATTGACAGAAGCAGGTCCCTCTGCATCCGGTGTCATGCAAAGCTTCCCTACCCGACAAGCAAGAGAGGAGACTTGCCCGGGATTAATCCAGAGGAACATAACACGGATATGGAGTGTGTAACCTGTCATAATCCACATAAACCAGATATGGAGGGTTGGTAATGAGGCAGACGAGACGGGATTTTCTGAAGACTATTACGCGTGGTGCTGTTGTCTCTGCCCTGCCCCTTGGTGCATTAAAGTTTCTCAGCCCAAAGGAGGCAAGGGCGGCTGTTGAATCAACAAATGTCCGCTGGGGCTTTCTTGTGGACACTTATAAGTGTGTGGGCTGCGGTTTTTGTGTCAAGGCCTGCAAACTTGAAAACGAGGTGCCCTACGATGCCCCTGTTACGAGGACTTGGGTTGAGCGGTATGTGATACTCAAGAACGGGAAGATGCTTGCCGATACCCCGATGGGAGGAAGGGACGGCTTCACGGAGCAGAAGGTACAGGAGCAGGATGTCCCCCCGAAGGACATCGCTAAGGCATTCTTTGTCCCGAAGCTCTGTAACCAGTGCGAGAATCCGCCGTGCGTCCAGGTCTGTCCTGTGGGTGCGACATACCAGAGGGCGGATGGAGTTGTTCTGGTTGACCGCTCCTGGTGCATAGGGTGTGGTTATTGTATCATGGCATGTCCCTATGGGGTGCGGTTTTTCCACCCTGTTTACAGGACGGCGGAGAAATGCACATTCTGCATCCACCGGCTTGTGAAGGGGATGAATACCGCCTGCGTGGATGCCTGTCCCTTTGGTGCCAGGAAGGTGGGCAATCTTAAAGACCCGAATGATCCGGTCACAAAGGTTGTCCTTAACGAGAGGGTGGCTGTGCTTAAGCCTGAATATGGAACAAAACCCCAGGCCTTTTACATCGGTCTGGATGAGAATGTGAGGTGATGAGATGATAGAGGGTTATGTACACGGGATTGAATGGACCATAAAGGAGCTTTTCGTATATCCCAATGAGTTTATCTACTGGAGTATCCAGATAGTGATGTATCCCTATATGACAGGGCTTGTTGCCGGGGCCTTTGTCCTGAGTTCACTTTATCATGTCTTCGGGCAGGAGGATCTGAAGGACCTTGCCAAGTTCGCACTTGTTTTCTCCTTTGCCCTCCTGATTGTGGCACCGATGCCGTTGATGTTTCACCTTCAGCAACCCCAGAGGGGAGTGCAGGTGTTTTTCACTCCTCATTTTACATCTGCCATATCCGCCTTCGGTATCGTTTTCTTCACCTATTCGATCATAGTTGCAACGGAGATCTGGTTTGTCTACAGGAAGTACTTTGTTGAGCAGGCACTGGCCCTGAAAGGGAAGGAAGGTTTCGGGAATTCAATAATGAGACTCATTTACACAGTGCTGACACTGGGTGCCTATGATATTAGTGAAGAGGCCCTGCACAAGGATGAAAAGGCGATCAAGATACTTGCCGGGATCGGTATTCCCGTTGCCTGTTTCCTCCATGGGTATGCAGGTTTCATCTTCGGTTCCGTCAAGGCGAATGCCCTCTGGATGACACCCCTGATGCCGGTTATTTTCATCATGTCGGCAATAGTTTCGGGGATCGCCCTCTGTATGCTCACCTACATAGTGATCATGGAATGGAAGAAGTTCAGGATAAAGACCTCCAAAAGGCCTTGGGAAGTTACAGCAGAAGAGGTTGCAGGCGTGGAACTGAACCTGATGAGGAAGACCTCAAAGTACCTCCTCGGCTTCATGGTCGCAGCCATTACCCTGGAGCTTCTGGACATAGTCTTCAGAGGATACACGGCGGTCAAGTCCTGGGATATCCTGAGAACGATCATTTACGGTAAGGATTTCTTCAATATCTTCATCCTACAGTATACCTTCGGTAACCTTCTCCCTTTCCTGATGCTCCTGATGCCGAGACCTACGGTCAGGAGGCTTGTTGTAGCTCTGAGTCTCGTCCTCTTTGGTGTCTTCATGATGAGGTGGAATGTCGTGATAGGCGGGCAGGCGTTCTCGCTTACCTTTGCCGGATACATGCACTATAAACTCCCCTTTTGGCCCCACAACATAGAGACCTTCAAGGAAGGTTTCTGGGGAGCCTTTACAATCGGTGTGATGCCCTTTGTGCTTTTCTGGGGTATAAACAAGATAGTTCCTTCTCTGAAGTATAAATAAAATAATATTCTCCCCCGGCAACCATTGGCCGCCGGGGGAGATTTGACAAATCGTTTTTTCTTATGATACCATTCACTCAAGAGGCTCAATTACAAACGGTTTTAGAGTGAAAAGATCAAAAAATATACTGACGAGGTAACGAAGGTGGAAAGAAGAAGTTTTCTGAAGTCTCTTTTAGGTATATTCAGTCTTTCAACATTCATCACTTTTCTTTATCCCCTGTTCAGGTTTCTATCTCCAGGTGTTCACTCCGCCAAAAAGGTTCAGGTCACCATCCCGAAGACAAAAATCCCCGCTGGTGAGGCGTACAGGACTATCTTCGACAACACACCTGTGATGGTGATCCATCATCCAAACAAGGGGTATATAGCCCTCTCCAGGGTCTGTACCCATCTTGGGTGTCTTGTTAATTATGACAGGTCTGTGGACAGATTGATCTGTCCTTGTCACGGAGCGAATTTCACTATAGAGGGAAAGGTTATCAGCGGGCCTGCACCCACGCCGCTTGCCAGATATCCAGTGTCCATCAAGGGCGAAAACTTAATTATAGGATAAATAGAGGAGAAGGCTGGAGGATATGCTAAACAGTATTTATTCGTGGGTCGACGAACGGATAGGACTTGAGGAGTTGATACGAAAGGAACTGAAGGAGTACTATGTTCCTCGTGAATCAAATGTCTGGAGTACCCTTGGGTTTCTGACGCTTGTTGCATTTCTGATTCAGGCTGTTACGGGCATTTTTCTGCTTACCTATTACATCCCCCATCCCGATTATGCATACCAGTCCATCCAGAAGATAATGAATGTGGTGCCATTCGGTTGGCTTTTCAGGTATGTTCACCTCGTAGGTGCCAATCTTCTTGTTGTACTGCTTTTTCTGCATGGGCTGATAGTTTTTTACCGTTTGAGTTACAAACGCCCCCGTGAGCTTAACTGGGTGTCCGGTGTTTTTCTTTTTTTCGTAATAATGCTTTTATGTATAACAGGGTATCTTCTCCCCTGGAGCCAGCTCAGTTACTGGTCTACTACAATTCTGACGGCAATCCCGACGGTTCTTCCCGGTATCGGGGACTATATATCAAGGTTTATCAAGGGTGGGGATTTCGTTTCAGGGGTTACCCTGAACAGGTTCTTCGCCTTTCATGTTGCAATTCTTCCCTTCTTTCTCGTTTTGCTCGGTGCACTTCATATCTTCCTCATATGGCGGACAGGCTATGCACCCATTGTAAAGGGAGGTAACGAGTCAGTTGAGGAAGACGGAGGATATAGACGGCAGGTCTATGAAGGAGGTATTCCCTTTTATCCTGACCTGTTCAGAAAGAACATGCTGATGGTCTTTGTCTTTCTGACGGTTCTCTTCGGGATAATCACCTTCAAGGCGGACCTGTTTCTGCCTGCCTATGCCCATATACAGGCAGACCCTACTTCCACTCCCCTCCTCATCCGTCCACCATGGTATTTCCTTGCCCCCTATGCACTCATAAGGGCAATTCCCAACAAGTTCCTCGGGATAAGCGTTCAGGTCATCCTGCTTGCTCTCTTCTTTGCCTGGCCCTTTATTGACCAGCGGCCCGGCAGGAATATAAGAAAGAGACCGATACTCCTGGGGGCCTTTGTGGTGGTAATTATTACATGGACAGTCCTTACGATACTGGGGAGGCTCTGATGAGATACATGTTAATTATCCTGGCTATTGTCATTGGATCAGTGTCTGTGGTGCATGCTGACTACAGAGATGCCTTCCAGAAGGAGTTTATTGACAAGCCATGGGCCGGCGCTCCCATTGTTGAGGAAGGGGTCTGTATAGAATGTCATATATCCAAGAACATGAAGGCCGATTATCTCAAGATCCCCCAGGAATGGAAGATGAGCATACATTACAAGAACAAGGTTTCCTGTCATAACTGTCATGGTGGCGATCCTGCTGATGCTGCCGTTTCTTGTGGGACTCCCCACAGCGGGTTCGTTCGCACTCCAACATACAAGGATGTCCCGGAGATGTGCGGCAAATGTCATGTGGGGATTCTTGAGAAGTACCTTAAAAGCGGGCATGGACGTGCGCTCAAGGCAGCCGGCAAGGGCCCCAACTGCGTTACCTGCCATGGCGCACACAGCATCCAGAAGGCCAGTATAGACATCATCAACGAGGTGCGGTGTACGAAATGTCATACTTATCAGAGGGCCAAGATAATGAAACAGGCCCTCTTTCTTACGGAGAAAAAGATAGGAGAACTTGAAGACCGTGTGAAGGAACTTAAAGAGCAGGGCATGGTTGTGAGTGATCTGGAAAAGGCCCTCTTCAGAACCACCGCCGGTTTCAGGACGGTTTTTCACAGCGTTAATGTGGATCTGGTCAAGGAGAAATCCACCCTTTTCATGAAAGACCTCGAAGTAATTGAGAAGGACATATCAGCGATTACCAGTGAACTTGGGTTCAGAAAAAACTTTTCCGCCTTTCTCTTTATACTCTTTGGTGTCTTCGGAATTGTATATTATGTTTACACAAAAGAAAAATAGGGTGCAGTCATGATGTATTCAAGAAGGCTTGCCCTCCTGATCGGGTTGTGTGTGCTCTTTGCCACCCTGGCTGTCAACAATGCATACCCTGGTGAAGAGCAGGAACAGACTGCAGCCACCACGCGGAGAAAGGCAGCGCCGGATATGCCGAAGTATGTTGTTCCTCCTCCACCGCTTTCCGAAGGGATTTACCCCTGTTCCCAGTGTCATGAAGGGATGGAGCCGAATCCTACAAGGCGTGAACTTACCTTCCATACCGAGATATCCAAGGGGTTCAACCATGCGAAGGAGCAGAGGTGGTGCCTGGACTGCCATAACCCTGATGATCGTGACAAGCTCCGGCTTGCCAGCGGGAAACTGATCTCCTTTGAGGAGTCTGAATACCTCTGCGGACAATGCCACGGGACCATTTTCAGGGACTGGAAGGTCGGGGTCCATGGAAAGAGGACGGGCTACTGGAACGGCAGAAAGGTCTATCGGCTCTGTGTCCACTGCCACTACCCGCACTGGCCTAAATTCCAGCCGTTGAAACCACTGCCTCCGCCACTGAAACCTAATCATATTAAATACCGAAAGCTCTCGGATGACGAGATACCAAGAAACCCCATCGGAGACATAAGCGAGACCGTTTATAAATATGAAAAGAGAAGATAAGAAGACAGAGAGCAGGTTTTTTTCAAGGCGAGATGTCCTCAAGGGGGCCTTTTACGGTCTTGCCTCTCTTGCAATACCCATCGGGAGTGCCGATGCCTCTGTATGGGATGCCTTTTTCCAGAAGCATTTCAGGGAGATGAACAAGGATGAAGTGAGGGCTGTCATTGACAGGCTTGAGAAGGAATACTATAAGAAATTCGGCAAGAAATTCGATATCAAGACTACCGAGGCGATTCCTGGGACACTTTTCGGGTATGGTCTTGACCTTTCCCGGTGTATTGGGTGCAGGCGATGCGTCTACGCCTGTGTGAGAGAAAACAACCAGTCCAGAGATCCCCAGATACACTGGATAACCGTTCTGAGGTTCAAACAGGGGGAAAAATGGGTGAATGACCTTGAAGAGGCTGAGAAGTATTACTATCCGGGGGAGGTCCCGGAAGAGGGGTATTTCTATATGCCGGTTCAGTGCCAGCAGTGTGAGAACCCTCCCTGTGTAAAGGTATGTCCCACTCAGGCGACATGGAAAGAGCCTGACGGGATAGTTGTTGTAGATTACAACTGGTGTATTGGCTGCAGGTACTGTATGGCAGCCTGTCCCTATGGAGCAAGACGTTTCAACTGGGGAGAGCCAAGGATCGCCAGAGAGGAACTGAACACAAACGTCCACTACCTGGGAAACCGGCCCCGTTATAAGGGAGTGGTCGAGAAATGTACTTTCTGTATCCAGAGGACTCGAGGCAATCCCGGAAAATATCCCGCCTGTGTAGAGATCTGTCCTGTCGGTGCAAGAAAGTTCGGTAACCTCCTTGACCCTAAGAGCGAGATCAGATATATCATAGAGAACAAACGGGTCTTCCGACTCAAGGAGGACCTTAATACTCAACCGAAGTTCTTTTATTTCTTTGCAACATAAAGGAGACAGAAATGTTTTTTCTTAACCCCTTCATAAACTTCTTCAGGGTCCTAAAACAGGTAGTGAAAGGAGGAACGTGGTACTATGCCTGGATAGGCTTTCTCTCGTTCTTCATACTGATAGGTGTCGCTGCATACCTGAAACAGCTTAACCATGGACTGATAGAGACGGCGATGCGCGACCAGGTATCGTGGGGGTTCTACATAGCCAACTTCACCTTCCTTGTCGGGGTGGCTGCTGCTGCCGTCTACCTCGTTGTTCCGGCCTATGTCTACAACTTCAAACCGATAAAGGAGGTTGTACTTTTCGGGGAACTCCTTGCTGCTACAGCCATCATAATGTGTGTGCTTTTCATCATGGTTGACCTTGGGAGACCTGAGAGGGTCTGGCATATCCTCCCTGTCATAGGGAAGATGCATTTCCCGGCCTCTCTGCTTGCGTGGGATGTGGTGGTCCTGAACGGGTACCTTGCAATAAATCTCTTCATACCCTTTTACGGCCTCTACAAGCTCGCCCATGGCAAAGAGTATAATATGCAGATCATAAAACCATTGATCATAATATCGATCCCCTGGGCGATCAGCATACATACGGTCACGGCTTTCCTTTATAACGGACTTCCTTCAAGGCCCTTCTGGAATGCAGCGGTCCTTGCACCCCGTTTTATCGCCTCTGCACTCTGCTCCGGTCCTGCTCTGATGCTCATAATCTTTCAGCTGGTGCGGAAGATCTACAAACTCGATATAGAAAACAAGGCAATCTTCAAGATAGCCGAGTTAATCGCATATGCAATGGCTGTCAACCTGTTTCTTTTCATGGCTGAGTTCTTCAAGGAGTTTTACTCCAATAGTATTCATCTCGCGCCAATGAAATACCTCTATTTCGGACTTCACGGCCATTACAACCTTGTCCCCTGGATGTGGGCCTCACTCTTCTTCAACCTGACCGCCTTTGTGCTCTTCCTGCTCCCGAAGACGCGGGAGCACTTCTTCAGCCTTAACCTTGCCTGTGTTCTGGTCATTGCTGGTGTCTATATCGAGAAGGGGATGGGGCTTGTGGTTCCGGGGTTCATACCCGGAACGCTCGGGGAGATTTATGAGTACTCTCCTACCATGGTGGAAAGGTATATAACCGTTGGTATCTGGGCTCTCGGAGCCCTTATCTATACGATATTCCTGAAGTTTATGATCCCTATCTACAAGGGCGAACTCAGGTTTGTTTCAAGGGCAAAAGAACAGACCGACCATACTTGATTTCCTCTTTATAACCTGCCAGTAGCTTCTCCCGGTCTGATCATGAGGTCAATTGCCAGTTTCCTGTTAATACAGGGTGAAGACTTTTCCTGCCTTCTTGATATAAAATCAATAGATGCCCCTCGATGCCTATCATAAAGACCTGGCAGCCACCTACAGGCTTCTGGCGACTCTCTTTCTGAAAGAACCTGACAAGGAGTTGCTTTTCGATCTCACTGAAGGCCTTGATGTCGGAATATCCGACTCGGCTGATGAGATTGCAGAGGATTTTACCAGCCTGTTTTACGGAATCGCCGATCCGGTCTATCCCTTTGAATCTTTCTACACTGAATCAGGGAAGTCCATTGGGGGGCTTGGAGGAGCAGTTGCCGATGATCTGCAGAGGTCCTATGCGAGGGCCGGCCTTGTGATTGACCAGGATAGGGGAATCTCCCCTGACCATATCGGGATTGAGTTGCTCTTTGTGAGTTACCTGATTGAAAACGTGATGATTGATGAGCTGAGAGACTTCTTCGAGAGACATATAATAAACTGGGTGTCCCTATTCCTTGATGAGATGGAGAAAAAGGCCGGGACTGCCTTTTATCGGGAGATAGCCAGGATTACAAGGGACTGTGTCCTTACAGACTATGGGGAACTTAATGGCCGGGGATGAAGATAGGGGTTTCTGGAAACAGTTGCTTGATGCAAGTACTGTCCCCCTGAATCTGGTTACAGCCACCTTTGTCGGCCTTGCTATAGGCTATGGGCTTGACAGCCTCTTCGGGACATCGCCCTGGCTTACGGTGGTTTTTCTCATTTTTGGTATAATTGCAGGGTTCAGGGAACTCTTCAGATACGCAAGAAAGCAGGAAAAAGATGATAAAAAGAGTTAGCAGGCAGGCGTTAATAACCCTGGGGGTGCTGGGAGGGCTTTCGGCTTTCATTGACTGGAAGCGGCTTCCACTGAGTATCGTAATAGGAGGACTTCTTGCCCTTGCAAACTTCAGGGGACTTCACTGGGGAGTGACAGGGCTTTTCAGTTCTGAGGAGGCCTCTGAGTCCAGGGGAAAGCTCGTTTTCTTCAGTGTCTTCAGACTCTTGATCCTCTTTGCCCTCCTGGCATTGCTTCTCTACCTCAGGCTGGTGAATGTCATCGGGATACTGGCAGGGTTGACGGTGGTGTTTTTCTTTATTGTTATTGAAGGGTTCCGGGAAGCAAAGAAACTCTGATAATAAACCAGGAAAGAGGCAAGGGTGAAGGGACAGGTCCCTTCACCCTTGCCTGAAATTCTTTATCGTCCAAATTCCCTGTCTATTGCAGCCTTGATCTCGTTTATGGATTTGCCTTCCCTGTAAAGCTGGGTGGCCCTAAGGGCCTCCTGTTGACAGAGTACTCACCCTGCACCGTGCGTTTCCACAAAACAACTCAGAAGGCTCTTGTGATTGAAAGGCGGATCGTCGCAGTAGCAGTAACAGTAAACCTGATCAAGCACCTGAGGATTGGCCTTGGCAGCAGCGTAGGCGGCCCTCACCATCCCGGTGAACTGGGACGGATCCAAGACAGGTCTTGTTTCGCCTCCCTTGACAGTGAAGGAATTTTTCCTGTCCTCCACCTTGCCATTAGTCATCTTGCCTCCAACCACGAGAGCAAGGCCTATTATCACAACCCCGGCGATTATGAAAAACCACCTGTTTGAGTTGCTGGAAGCCTTTTTCTCGGGCTGTCTGGCCCTTCCCTTTTTCTTTCCCATACCTTACCTCACTTCTTGTGGATTATCCAGTCTGCGGGGGACCTTGATGAGAGCACCCCCCCCTGCCTGAATGTATATTTCTATTAGTAAATAATACAATAGAAATGTGAAGAAAATGTGAAATCAGAGATGTCTTCTGCAGTTTGTTGCAGGATTCTTTGTTTTCATTGCAAAAATAACCTGAAATCTGTTAAATTTTCAGTTCAGGAGAGCGTCGCCGGATAACTTCCTGAGTATCGTTTCACCACTACCTGCAGGACTGTTTCCAGGGGTGAGAACTCGCCGTATCAGAGGAGAGATGGAAGAACTCAGCAAGCTGAGACAGGAGATCGACGGGATAGATGAGGAGATACTCCGCCTCCTCAACAGGAGGGCGGAGGTTGTCCTCAGGGTTGCCGAGATAAAGCGGGAGAAGGACGAAAAGTTCTATGTCCCCCAGAGGGAAAGGGAGATTATTGAACGGTTGAAGAAGCTGAACAGGGGGCCCTTTCCCAACGATGCCCTGAGGATCATCTTCAGGGAGATCATCTCTGCCTCTCTTGCCCTGGAGGAACCTCTGAAGGTGGCCTGCCTCGGGCCCCTTGCCACTTTCACTCATCTTGCCGCACAGAGGCATTTCGGCTCATTTGCGAAGATAATTCCTGTGGACAGCATAAAGGACGTCTTTGAGTCAGTGATTGAGGGGACGGCTGAGTTCGGTGTTGTCCCTATAGAAAACTCCAATGAAGGTGTCGTGAGTTACACCCTTGACATGTTCATGGATGTTGACCTCAAGGTCTCTGCTGAAATAATGCTCGAGATCACCCACAACCTTCTGTCCAGGGACGGGGATATTAGAAAGGTCAAGAGGATATACTCCCATCCGCAGGCCTTTGCCCAGTGCCGGCAATGGCTTGAGAGGAACATGCCCGAGGTGGAGACGGTTGACACCACCAGTACTGCCAAGGCAGCCGAACTTGCTGCCGGCGATCCTGAAGGTGCTGCCATAGCCAGTGACCTTGCCGCCAAGATGTATGACCTGAAGTTCATAAAGAGGAGCATCGAGGATAACAAGAACAACTTCACAAGGTTTCTTGTGATCTCCGATGAGTATCCACCTCCGTCAGGAAAGGACAAGACCTCGATCATGCTTTCCATAAAGGACAAGCCTGGTGCGCTATTCGAAGTCCTTACCCCCTTTTACAAAGAGAAAATAAACCTGACAAAGATAGAATCCCGTCCCTCGAAGAGAAAGGCATGGGAGTATATCTTTTTCATTGATGTAGAGGGCCATATAGAGGAGAAAAAACTGAGAGAGGCGCTGAAGGCGATAGAGAAATACTGCATTTTTCTCAAGGTCCTCGGGTCCTATCCGAAGTCGGAAATAATGAACAAGGGAGTGGAGGAATTATGATAAAACCACCGGAGTATATTCAGACGATAAGCCCGTACCAGCCGGGTAAGCCAGTTGAGGAACTGGAGAGGGAACTGGGCATAAAGGAGGCGGTCAAACTGGCTTCAAATGAAAACCCCCTTGGTCCTTCACCCAGGGCGGTTGAGGAGATAAGGAGACACCTGAACGGGCTGAACAGATACCCTGACGGTGGTGGTTACTACCTCAAGGAGAAGCTCTCCGGAAGGTTGGGCATAGGGCCTGATGAGATAATCCTCGGGAATGGTTCCAACGAACTCCTTGATATAGCCGTCAGGACCTTCATGACTGAGGATGATCATGCAGTAATGGCCTGGCCTTCCTTCGTAGTCTATCCCCTGGCAATCCAGTCCATAGGCGCTGAGGCGACACGGGTTTCCCTCATTGAGGGCAGGCATGACCTCCAGGCCATGGCAGATGCAATCCGGGAGAATACAAAGGCGATCTTTGTTGCCAATCCGAACAATCCCACAGGCACGATAAACCGGAAGGATGAGTTTCATGAACTTATGAGCAGGACAAGTGATGATCTCCTGGTGATTGTGGACGAGGCATACTATGAGTATGTCACCGATCCGGAGTATCCTGATACGATGGAATATTTTCGTGAGGGCAGAAATCTCCTGATACTCAGAACCTTCTCAAAGGCCTATGGCCTTGCCGGGCTCAGGATAGGCTACGGCGTCGGGAGGGCGGAAATTCTTGCGGAGATGAACAAGATACGGGAGCCCTTCAACACCAACAGCCTTGCCCAGGCGGCTGCCCTTGCCGCCCTTGATGATGATGAACACCTGAGAAGGAGCATTGAGATCAACAACGAAGGGAAGATGTTCCTGTATCGCGAATTCGAGAGACTGGGGCTTGAATACATCCCGACTGAGGCAAACTTCATCTTCATCCCGAAACTTCCCGTTCCGGCTCCGGAATTATACGATCGGCTTCTGAAGCGGGGTGTGATAATCAGGCCTATGGGGCAGGAGGCGGTAAGAGTAACGATAGGCCTCCCTGAAGAAAACAGGCGGCTCATCGAGGCCCTTGAGGCTGAACTCGGGGAAGGAGCATGATATGGACATAATCGTTCTGAAGCCAGGTGCAAAGGATGATGATATACAGCATATAGTAGAGAAGCTCCAGAAGAAGGGGCTCGGGGTTCACATCTCCAAGGGGACGGAGAGGACGATCATTGGTGTGATAGGTGATACCTCCAGGGTGTCGGAGGATGAGGAAAATGCGATCCGTGCCGTTCCGTCCGTTGAGAATGTGATGAGGATAATCAAGCCCTACCGGCTTGCGAGCAGGGAATTCCATGTAGAAGATTCTGTAATAGATATTGGTGGCGCGCCCGTCGGCGGCAAGAAGATCCAGGTGATGGCAGGCCCCTGTGCCGTTGAGAGCCGTGAGGTGGTTCTCGGGATTGCAGAGGCTGTAAAGCATGCAGGGGCCACGTTCCTGAGGGGAGGCGCCTTCAAGCCCAGAACGTCGCCATACTCATTTCAGGGACTTGGTGAGGAAGGACTTAAGATACTTGCCGAGGCACGGGAGAGAACGGGCCTGCCTGTCATAACCGAGGTGATGGATCCAAGGGATGTGGATGTGGTAAGCCGCTACTCGGACATAATCCAGATAGGTGCAAGAAACATGCAGAACTTCAGACTCCTCCTTGAGGTTGGTGAGACGAGAAAGCCCGTTCTTCTCAAGAGGGGGCTTTCGGCGACCATAAAGGAGTGGCTGATGGCTGCTGAATATATACTGTCCAGGGGCAACCACCAGGTGATGCTCTGTGAGCGCGGGATCAGGACCTTTGAGACAGCTACCAGGAACACCCTTGATCTCTCGGCAGTCCCACTCCTCAAGCAGCTTACACACCTGCCCGTAGTGGTTGATCCCAGTCATGGTGTGGGCAAGTGGGACCTTGTCGTTCCAATGGCGAGGGCGGCAGTGGCCGCTGGAGCTGATGCCCTGATAGTCGAGGTTCATACGAATCCTGAAGAGGCCCTCTCCGATGGGGAGCAGTCCCTGAAGCCTGACCTTTTTGCCTTCATGATGGAGGAAATAAGGAAGATCGCCTCTGCCGTGGGGAGAGAAGCCTGAGGGATGCCCCATATAAAGTTCAGAAATGTGACGATCTTCGGGGTGGGGCTGATCGGAGCAAGTCTTGCACTGGCTCTCAAAGAAAATTCCCTTGCTGAAAGGATTACAGGGTGTGGGAGATCCGTAGGAAACCTCAAGAGGGCGCTTGAAGAGGGGATTATAGATGATTATGATCCTGATCCAACCACGGCGGTTGATGAGGCTGATCTGGTAGTGCTCGCTACCCCTGTCGGAGTCTTTCCTGAGATAGCCGGGAAAATCAGCAATTTCCTCAAAGAAGGGGCGATCGTGATTGATGTGGGGAGTGTCAAAGGAGACCTGATCAGAAGGATTGAATCTCTTATGCCTGAAAAGACATTTTTTGTTAGTACCCATCCGGTTGCAGGTTCTGACAGGAGCGGTTTTGATTCTGCGAGTTCAGATCTTCTCAGAGGGGCACTCTGTATAATTACACCCACGGAACTGACGGATGGCAAGGTGATGAGAAAGATCGCCATGATGTGGGAGGCGCTGGGGATGAAGGTCTCTTTAATGAGTCCTGAAGAGCATGACCGTGTGATGGCTTCTGTGAGCCACTTTCCTCATCTTGCTGCCTATGCCCTTGTAAATACGATTGCAGGGGATGAACCGGAGATACTTCTGTTTGCAGGCAGCGGGTTCAGGGATACTACGAGGATCGCAAAAAGCAGTCCCGATATGTGGGCGGATATCTGCATGGTAAACAGGAAAAATCTTCTGGATCTGCTCAGGAATTTTCAGGGAGAACTTGCAAGGGTGGAAGAATGCCTCCGTGAGGAAAACAGGGAAACTCTGAAATTCCTTCTCGAGAGAGCGGCAGAAAGGCGTCTCGGGATGGAAGAAGAATAGATGGAGATGAAGATGCCGCCGTCGAGCCCCCTGAAGGGTGAGCTAAGCCCCCCCCCTGACAAGTCCATATCTCACAGGGCCATCATATTTGCATCCATCGCCAGGGGAAAGAGTGTTATCAGAAACCTTCTGAGGGCCGCCGATCCGGTAAGCACAATGAATGCATTCAGAAGGCTCGGGGTCAGGATAGAGGATAGGGAGAGTGAGATTATTATTCATGGTGCGGGGCTGGAAGGTCTCAGGGAACCGGTTGATGTCATAGACTGTGGAAACTCAGGAACCACGATAAGGCTGCTCGCGGGCCTTCTCTCGGGACAGCCTTTCCTCACCGTGCTTACAGGAGATGACTCACTCCGGAGAAGACCAATGAAACGTGTTGTTGAACCCCTGAAAAGGATGGGGGCAACAATCCTTGGCAGGGACGGTGACAGATTTGCTCCGCTTGCAATAAAGGGAGGGGCTCTTCAGGGGATACAGCATGTCTCGGAGGTTGCCTCAGCCCAGGTCAAGTCATCCATACTCCTTGCAGGGCTCTATGCTGATGGGGAGACTGTAGTTGAGGAGCCTAACAGGTCCAGAGATCATACTGAGAGGATGCTCCCTGCACTGGGGGCAGACCTGACTGTAAGAGGTCTGAAGGTGTACATCAAGGGAGGAAGAGAACTGGAACCCTTTGAGATTACTGTTCCCGGGGATTTTTCATCGGCTGCATTCTTCATCTGTGCTGCCCTTATGGTCCCGGGCTCTGAGATACTCATCCGGAACACAGGAATAAACCCAACGAGGACCGGCCTCCTTGAGGTCCTTAGAATGATGGGTGGGGATATTGAGATCGTCAATCAGAGGGATGTCTCAGGTGAACCGGTAGCAGATCTGATCTGCAGGCACTCAGGGAGGTTAAGGGGCGTGGAGGTTCCACATGAACTTGTACCATCAATGATTGATGAGTTCCCCGTTCTCTCCGTCCTTGCCACTCAGGCCGAGGGAGAGACTGTTGTGAGGGAGGCCGGGGAGTTGCGGGTTAAGGAGTCGGACCGGATAGCAACTACCACCAGGGAACTCCGCAAGATGGGAGCGGATGTAGAGGAGTTACCTGATGGTATGATTATAAAAGGCCCGGTGAAGTTAAAGGGAGGCACGGTCTCCAGTCATGATGATCACCGCCTTGCCATGGCTCTTGCAGTGGCCGGTCTTGTTGCCGAAGGTGATACCACAATAGAAGGGACATCTTCCGTGGCCATCTCCTATCCCGACTTCTTCAGCACTTTGAAGACTCTTACGGTCTGAATGTTTTTTTGAGACTGAGGTGAGCAGCTCACAGGAAGTTGGTTTCAGAGAGATAAACAGGGTGTGATTCCGGATAACTGAACAGGCAGGGGAGGTTCCGTGAGTGCATTTAGTCGTATCGACCACCCCCTGCCTCCGGGAAACAACTAATGCAACTGGAAGGTTCAGTCTCTCTGACCGATATCAGTAGATTTCAGAACCGGCAAGCTTTCATCGGAAGGTGGAAAAGTGTTTCCTCAGTAGAAGAGTTCGAACCTTCTCATACGTACATTTATGAGAAGTCCCACGGAGATGAAGTTGCTCAGGAGAGCCGTGCCGCCGTAACTGAAGAAGGGCAGGGGGATCCCGACCACGGGGAGAAGTCCCATGGTCATTCCCACATTCACGAAGAGGTAGAAGAGGAAGATCGTGCTTATCGCTATGGCAAGGAATGTCCCGAAGAGGTCCTTTGCATAGTAGGCGGTTTCAAGTCCTCTTATTATGATTATCCCGTAAAGGAGCAGGAGAACGAGAGAGCCTATGAATCCCCATTCTTCGGCGAAGACTGCAAATATGAAATCCGTATGTTTTTCGGGCAGGAACCGGAAAGGTCCCTGTGTTCCCTTCAGATAGCCCTTACCAAGCAACTTCCCTGAGCCTATTGTGATCTTTGACTGTTCTATCTGATAACCGATCCCGCGAGGATCAACAGAAGGGTCCATGAACGCCACGATCCTGTTCTTCTGGTAATCCTTCAGTCCTGACCAGATCATTCTTCCTCCTACGGGAAGAAAGAGGATAATCCCTATTATGCATACGGCGAGCTGGCGCTTTCCGATTCCCCTTACCAGGGCAAGTATGGCCGAGATAAAAAGCAGAATCAGGGCTGTTCCCAGATCGGGCTGTTTGTAAAGGAAGTAAAAGGGCATAAGCCCGTAAAGCAAGGCATATATCAGGAGTGAGGACCACCGGAGAGGGGATGGCTGTGTGATCAGGAACCTGGAGGCCCCGATGATGAGGAGTATCCTGAAGATCTCCGAGGGCTGGAAACTCAGGGGGCCCAGCCTTATCCACCGCTGAGCACCCATCCCCTCATGGCCTATGAAGATCGTTATCAGCAGAAGAATAACCCCGAGGCCAAAAAGGTAATGGGCAGAGCGGAAGAGCCTTTTGTAGTCAAAGGTGAGCGTACCCACCATGGCGGTAAAGGATATAAGGAGCCAGAGAGTCTGCTTGAGATAGAACCGGGGCTGATATGCCTCAATTACGGGTCTTGTAGCACTGTAGATTGTCATGATTCCAAGGACTGTGATTATCACTGGAACCACCATCAGGAGCCAGTCGATGCGATGCGTGGTGGAGAGGATCCATAGCAGTCGCTTCTTTCCCCTGAAAGTCAATATGCCGCTCTTCATTCCCATCCCTCACCACTCAGATAACTCTCGATCACCTCTTTGGCTATCGGTGCTGCCGCCTCTCCACCATGGCCCCCGTGTTCCACAAAGACAGAGAGGGCGATGGATGGATCCTCTGCCGGGGCATAGGCCACAAACCAGGCATGGTCCCTGGGCCCTGTGGCAGCCCTGCCTGAGGGGTTTCCAACGACCTGGGCGGTCCCTGTCTTTCCTGCTATAAGGAACCGTTCGCTCCGTGCACGCCGGCCCGTTCCCTTTTCCGAATTGACCACACCGATAAGGGCGGTTTTCAGGGCCTTCAGATGCTCCGGGGTTATACTTATTTTGGATACGGGCTCAGGAGGGTCTTTCTGGATAGTGAGTACAGGCCTGTAGACAGAACCACCGTTTGCCATGGCAGAGATAAGAAGAGCGGCATGGGCAGGAGTGATGGTTACATAGCCCTGTCCGATGGCGGCATTGAAGGTCTCACCAAGATACCAGGGCTTTCCTCTGTTCTTTTTCTTCCAGGAGGTTGTGGGGATGATTCCCTGTATCTCCGTTGAGAGACCGAGGCCGGGTTTCATCTCCAGACCAAGGGCCTTTGCATACTTGGCGATCCTGTCTATTCCGAGAAGCCTGCCGACTTCATAAAAAAATATGTCGCATGACTCGACAATCGCCTTCTGGAAATCCGTGATTCCGTGCCCCTCTTCCTTCCAGCACCGGAATGTCCAGATCCCCACCTCGATCTTGCCCTTACAGAAGACAGTGAAGTTCCTGCCGATAACACCCTCTTCAAGTCCCGCCAGGCCGGTTACGATCTTGAATACCGAACCTGGAGGATATCTGCTCTGGAAGACCCTGTTCAGAAATGGATGCCCGGGGTCATTTATTATCCTTTCCCAGCTTGCTCTGGAGATGCCCCTTACGAAAATGTTGGGGTCAAAGGATGGGAGGCTGACAAGGGAAAGGACTTCACCGTTTTTCGGATTCAGGGCAAGGAGGGCGCCGGACCGTCTCCCGAATGCTTCTTCAGCCGCCTTCTGGGCCTCTATGTCTATACTCAACCGGATATCTTCGCCCCGGACGGGAAGGACTGTCTTGATCGGGTGTAACTGCCTGCCCAGGGCATCAACCTCGATGAACCTGACACCTGGTGTCCCTGTCAGCCTGTCATTGAAAAGGGCCTCTGCTCCCCACCTGCCAACGTAGGAGCCTTTAGGGAGGTCCCTGAATTTGCCCTTTCTGACTTCCTCCTCGTGGGGGTGGCTGATGTATCCGATAAGGTGGGAAGCGGTCTTGCCGTAGGGGTAGGACCGGATTATATCGGTCTGGATTATCAGGCCCGGGAAGTCTGACCTTCTGGCCTCGATTCTTGCAACATCTCTGAATCGGAGTCCCCGCTTCAGGGTTATTGGCTCAAGGCTGTAAGGCTTCTGACGGATGATCCGCTCTGAGATCTCCTCAACGGACAGACCGATTAGTTCGGAGAGTGCCGAGAGGTTGATCTCCTTGCCAGGTGGTTTCGGGAGAAGGGATACCACGAAGTAGGGTTCGTTCTTGACAAGGGGTTTTCCCCTTCTGTCATATATTATCCCCCTGGGGGCGGGAATCTTTACTACTGAGACGCGGTTCTTGTGAGAGAGTTGCAGGTAGTAGTTTCCTCTCAGTATCTGGAGTTGCCAGAGCCTGAGAAGAAAGACAAGTCCTGTAAGGAGCGTGAAGAAGGCTATGACCCTGATGGCCCGTTCCTTAGTTTCCATCTTCCGGTCCTATGAAATATCCTGCAGGGATGAGTATCATCCCGCTTACAATCATATATACAAGAAACTCCGTAAAAGCCGTTGGAGCGGTTGAGAACAGGGCAAGCATCGTAAACCGTATGGTCTCATCTACAAGGGTAAGAATGAATATCGTCAGTCCGCCCACAACAGGTCTCCATATAAAGAGTCTTCCGAAGATGGATGCAGATACAACGCCAGTGAATCCCTTTGAGAGGATTGAAGGGCCCAGGATTCCTCCGGTCAGGACATCTTCAAGGAACCCCACTGCCACTCCTGTCCAGAATCCTCTGTTGTAGCCCCTCCGGAGGCCGGTCAGATATACGGGAAGAAGGAGGAGGTTGGCAGGGATACCCAGATTTGTGAGAATCATCTGAGGTATAAAGAGGAGTAGTGTTCCACCGATTATTGCTATTCCCTTTGGCAGAGCCTTCATGATTATTTTGTCCGTTCCTTTCTGCTGCTACCTGATGCCTTCAGTATCATCACTTCTTCAAGGCTGTTCTCTTTCACAGCGGGCCTGACGGTTATATCCATGAAGAGTTCGTCTTTCCCGGCGATTTCCGTAATAACCCCGGCCGGTATACCTGGCGGGAAAATACCGTCAAGGCCTGATGTAATCAACCTGTCACCCCTTTTAAGGGACGTTTCCGCAGGGATATATTTCAGCCTGCAGTAGCCGTTGCCGCTCCCGGAGAGCACGCCCTCAGTCCTTGAGTCCTGGAGCCGGATAGAGGCGGAAAAACTGGGGTCGGTAATGAGGAGAACTTCTGAGGATGACTCATACACTTCAGTGATCTTGCCGACCAGGCCGTCAGTGTTTCTTACAGCCATATCCTTTCTGATGCCGTCCCTTTTACCCTTGTCTATCACGATGATTCTGGGCCATCTCCTTGCCCCGCCGCCGATTACCCGTGCTGTTGTCAGATATTCGGGCACCTCCGCCTTTAACCTGAGCAGATCCTTTAATCGTGCATTTTCCCTTTCCAGCTCAGGATACTTCTCTGCTATCATGGAAAGATCCTTTAGTTTCCTCCTGAGTTGTCTGTTTTCTTCACGCAACCGGAGGAATTCCCTGACAGGAACGATGGAGTGGTCCCAGAGGGAGTGGAGATCCTTTTGCAACTCGTGGAATGGGGCCTTCAGAAAGTGAAAAGGCCGGAACGGGCCACGGGTGCTCTGAAAGGTCATCATTGTGATAGTACTGATGAAGAGGAGAAGGAGGAGGATTACCCGTCTGTCAATCATTCTCAGATTCTTTCTCCCTGGTGAGAGGGTGGCAAGACTGTAATAGCAAGCAACCTTTCCCTTATCCCGACAAGCCGCCCCTGGTGGTTCCTGTCAGGACTCTCCGGTGAGAAGGTCACCGGCAGACTCAATTCAATGAAACCCGTTGGAGCAGATCAAGCTCATCAAGCATCTTGCCAACGCCACGGACTACAGCGGTAAGGGGATCATCAGCAACTATCACAGGCAGTTGCGTCTCTTCCTTGATCAGATCATCGAGTCCTTTCAATAATGCACCTCCTCCTGCGATGACAATACCCTTGTCAACGATATCGGCTGCCAGTTCCGGAGGGGTGTTCTCAAGTGTTGTCTTTATCGCCTCCAGTATCATTGTTACCGGTTCTTTCAGGGCATCCCTGATCTCGTCGTCATTAATCACTATCGTCTTCGGGATACCTGAAACCATATCACGTCCCTTTATCTCCATCTCCACCTTCTCCTTCCCGATCTTGAAGGCAGAGCCGATTTCCATCTTTATCTGTTCAGCCGTTCTCTCGCCGATCATCATATTGTATTTTCTCTTGATGTAGGCAAGGATGGTCTCATCCATCTTGTCTCCACCCACCCTGACAACCTTGCTGAAGACAATCCCGTCCAGAGAGATTACCGCCACATCGGTTGTCCCACCACCTATATCAACTATCATGTTACCGGTGGGTTCCCCAACGGGCAGGCCGACTCCCACAGCAGCGGCCATGGGTTCAGATATCAGGTAGACCTCTCTGGCACCTGATGCCTGGGCTGCATCCTTTACAGCCCTCTGTTCGACCTGGGTTATTCCTGACGGTACACCGATAATCACCCGGGGGGAGACGAAACTCTTCCGGTTATGTACCTTTGTTATGAAATACTTGAGCATCTCACCGGTGGCGTCGAAATCGGCTATGACACCGTCCTTCATGGGTCTTAAGGCAGTAATATTGGCAGGTGTCTTCCCAAGCATTCTTTTGGCATCGGCTCCCACCGCGATTGTCTTCTTGTTGTCCTTCCTGATAACCACAACAGAGGGTTCGTTACAGACTATTCCCTTGCCCTTTACATAGACAAGGGTGTTTGCCGTTCCAAGGTCTATGGCAAGGTCATTGGAGAACAGTCCAAGAAATTTCTGTATGAACATCAGGCCTCCTTTTCCGGTTCGATTACGGTGGTTCCTCCAATCAGATCCCCTATCCGCTGATTCTTGTTGCTTCCAAGCAAAACCAGAAGTTCAATAACAAGTATTCCTCCCAGAAATAACCACCCTATAATAGGGATCTGCCAGAGGATAAGGGCAAGGGCGATATCAAGGTTCCTGAGTATCGCTTCCCTTACGGTGGCAGGACTTCCGTCTTCACGGACGGTCCGGATGCTAAGAAGCATCTTCCCCGGGCTCCTGCCATCGAAGAGCCCGTCTGCTATAAGAATGAATATGACCCCTGCTGCAATGCCTGTTTCATGCAGAACCTCTGTGAAGGCTGCAAAGATAACCAGATCAATCGCCTTGGCAACTGATCTGGAGAGAAGTCCTGCCGGCGCCACCATTCAGAAATACTATCAGATGGTAGGGGATATTTTCAACCATGCTATGCTGATCTTATGTGTTTTTGCCGATCTCCAGAGGGTCTCCCGGGTGGAAGCAGACGGAACTGACTAAACAGCCGGGAATAAGTTAAAATAGTTACTTCCGCTGGGGATAATCCTGAACAGGAAGATGAAAGTATAACAGCTATGGAAGAACGACTTCAGAAAATACTGGCCAGGGCGGGTATCGCCTCCCGGAGAAAGGCCGAGGAGTTGATCGAGGAGGGGAGGGTCCTGGTAAACGGACAGGTGGCCACTCTCGGGATGAAGGCAGACCCGGCAAGGGACTACATAAAGGTGGATGGAAGGCTCGTAAACAGGCCTGAGCCTCACATGTACATTATGCTTCACAAACCCAGGGGTGTAATAACAGCCCTGGAAGACCCGGAGGGAAGGCCGACTGTAAAGGAACTCCTTCGCGGAGTGAAATTCAGGGTGTACCCGGTAGGAAGGCTGGACTTCAACTCTGAAGGGCTTCTTCTCATGACTAATGACGGAGGGCTGGCAAACAGGATAATCCATCCCTCTCACAAGGTTCCGAAGACCTACCTTGTGAAGGTGAAGGGAAGGGTCAGCGAGAGGGTACTGAAGCGGCTGAGGAAAGGGATACTGCTTGAGGATGGTCCGACTCTCCCTGCACGGATAAAAAAGATTCGGATGCCCAAGACGGAGAACAATACCTGGTTTGAGGTGACAATAAGGGAAGGGCGGAAGAGGCAGATCAGGAGGATGTTCGAAAAGGTGGGACATCCTGTGCTGAAGCTCAGGAGGATCAGGATTGACGGGATATCTCTGGGAGACCTGCCTCCCGGTGCATGGCGGTACCTGAGCCCCGAGGAGGTAAAAAGGTTGAAAGAACATGTTAAAATAAAAGTCTGAAAATTTCAGAGCAGACCCCCGGATACAAGACAGTGTGAGAAACCCCAGTGCGGGTATATCCTCTGCCTCCGGGGTATAATTCATGCAACTGTAAGGTTAACACCAGTGGGTCTGAAATTTTTTTTAAAGGAGGAGAATGTTCAATGTATAGAGATGCCGGTTGTGCTGAAGTGACTGAAGAAGATATAGGGAGGAAGATCACCCTTTCAGGCTGGGTCTTCCGGTGGCGTGACCACGGCGGGCTCGTCTTTATTGACCTCAGGGACAGAACGGGGATAATCCAGGTTGTCTTCAGCCCCGATGTCTCTCCGGAGGCCCACAGCACCGCCCACACCCTCCGCTCGGAGTGTGTGATAAAGGTCCAGGGGGAGGTGAGGAGGAGACCTCCTGAGACAGAGAATCCTGACCTGAAGACCGGCATGATAGAGGTCTATGTTGAATCGGTTGACCTCCTCTCAAGGGCCGATGTATTGCCCTTTAATATTGACGAACCCAAGGAGGTCTCGGAGCACCTCAGGCTCAGATACAGGTACCTTGACCTGAGGCGGCCGGAGATGCTCCAGAACCTTCTGACAAGGCACATGGTGACGAAGCGGATCAGGGATTTTCTTGACGCCGGGGGGTTTGTTGAGGTTGAAACACCGATGCTCACAAAGTCAACACCTGAAGGTGCGAGGGACTACCTCGTCCCGAGCCGGGTGAACCCCGGACGGTTCTTCGCCCTGCCCCAGTCCCCCCAGCTTTTCAAGCAGATTCTGATGTGCGGCGGACTGGAGAGATACTTCCAGATTGTGAAGTGCTTCCGTGATGAAGACCTGAGGGCGGACAGACAGCCGGAATTCACACAGGTAGACATGGAGATGTCCTTTGTTGAGGTGGATGATGTAATCAGTACGATAGAGGATATGCTCAGAGACCTGTTTTCCGGTGTTCTCGGTAAAGAGGTCCAGACTCCCTTTGAGAGGCTCTCCTACAGGGATGCCATGGAGAGGTTCGGGACTGACAAGCCTGATCTCCGGATAGGTCTCGAACTGGTGGAGATGGAGGACCTTGCAAGAGAGGGTTCTTTCAAGGTATTTCTGAATGCCCTTGAAGCAGGTGGCAGAGTGAAAGGACTATGCGGCAAGGGGCTTGCCGGTCTGTCAAGAAAGGAGATCGACCTCCTTACAGAGGAGGCCCAGTCCTACGGGGCCGGAGGGCTTGCCTGGATAAAGGTGAAGGACGGGTTTGAATCCCCCATCACAAAGTTCTTTCCCGAAGGGGTGCTGAGGGAGATGGCCTCAAGGCTCGGGGCAGAAAACGGGGACATGATGCTCTTTGTTGCCGATACGGAAGAGACTACCCTTGATGTCCTTGGAAGGCTGAGGCTTTCGATAGGAAAGAGGCAGGGCCTTGTTGAAGAGGGCTTCCGGTTCTGCTGGGTAGTGGACTATCCCCTCCTTGAATGGGATGATGAAGAGGGGAGGTTTCAGGCGATGCACCATCCCTTTACGTCCCCGGCTGATGAGGATATCGAGAGGATGCTTTCAGAGGAGATCACGGACAGGGAGGGGCTTGCATCACTGAGGGCAAAGGCTTATGATATTGTTCTGAACGGTTTTGAGATCGGTGGCGGAAGCATAAGGATACACAGGCCTGAAGTGCAGAGAAAGATGTTTGAACTCCTCGGGATTACCCCTGAGGAGGCGGAAAGGAAGTTCGGATTTCTGATTGATGCCCTCCGGTTCGGGGCTCCCCCTCACGGCGGGATCGCCCTTGGACTCGACCGGCTTGTGATGCTGATGGTAGGTGCCGATTCCATCCGTGATGTAATCGCCTTCCCGAAGACACAGAAGGCGGTCTGCATGCTCAGTAATGCCCCCTCGGAGGTAGACCCGAAACAACTCAGGGAACTCCATATAAAGACCGACCTCCCAGAGGAAGAGTGAATCTCTTCCAGACCGGAAATGAAGAACCCTGCGGCCACGATACGGGCAAGTCCGAAACGGACTCGTATCGAGCAAGACCGCAGGGTATCTTCGATATGTAAGGAAGTTTTATCTTATTACATTAGCTCGCTAACCCCGTGGCAAGACCACGGGGA
>CAZITN010000019.1:0-37104 GCA_964542175.1 uncultured Thermodesulfovibrio sp.
CTTTCCGCCATACCGCCTCTCCCTGTCGTGTCAGATTGTTTTGGACACCAGTGATCAGATACAAAAAAAAGGAAGGTTGTTCACCCGACGGGTGGAAGACTGGTGTTTGGTGTTTTGACTATGGGGTATTGCCGGAATGGGGATTGCTCACCACCTCCACCCGCTTTGGAACAGGTTGTAAAACTATTGTTGCGATCAATGAGAATATCTTATGGATATGACTGATCCAGTGATAACAGGGGCAGCCGTGGTGAGCTCCCTTGGCCCGGGCCTCAATGAGACATGGGAGGCACTGATGGAGGGTGAATCGGGGATTGCACCTCTGGATTCCTTTGATGCCTCGGCCTTCCCTGATGCAAGGGCGGCTCTTGTGAAGGGCCTTGATCCAACAGATTTCGGGGTCAAAGCAAGGGAACTCCGGATCATGGGGCGGCATTCACTGATGCTGATGAAGGCAGCCCTTGATGCCTGGGAGGATGCCGGTCTTGCCGACAGGGGTGTCCCGATGGAAGGGGTCGGCTTTTTTGCGGGGATGGGGATGGTTGACCATGATGTGGATGACCTCCTCCCCGCTGTAAAAAAGTCCCTCACTCCTGACGGCCGCATTGATTACAGACGGTTTTATGAAGGGGCCTTCAGGGAGATATATCCCCTCTGGCCCCTCTCGATGCTCAACAACATCGCCTTCTGCCAGGTGGCGATCAGGCTCGGGATAAGGGGGGAAAACGCCGTTTTTTCTCCCCACGGGGATTCCACTATTCATGCCTTCTACGAGGCTGCCGGAATGATCCGGGAGGGAAAGGCTGAGATGGTGCTTGCAGGGGGGGTGAGTGAGGAGGTCAAACCTGCCTCCCTGGCAAGGGCATATCTGACGGGGATATGTGGTCCTCACGATAATGGGGTTCCTCCAGGTGAGGGGGCCGGGGTCTTCCTGCTTGAAACTGGGGAAAGTGCAGAAAGGGCCGGAAGGAGGATATACGGGGCCATCGGTGGTTTTGGTTTCGGCCTTGCCGGGCCTGATTCCCCTGCAGAGGATGCCTTCCTTGAGGCAATGAAGGGGGCGATCAGGTCAGCAGGGCTTGAACCTCCGGATATAGACCTGGTCTTTCTGAACCGGTCCGGACGGGAGGACTGGTTTGAAGGGGAACTGGCCTCTGTGGAGGCACTTTTTGGAAAGAAGGTCTCCCTCTATTCCTCGAAGGATGCCCTTGGCGAGATGCTTGCAGGGAGCCCTGCCGTTGACCTTGCCCTTTCGCTGAAGGCCATGGCGGAAGGCCGGGTGCCTGCCTTGAATGGGAAGGAGCCCGGTGGGGAAGAGATTAGAGCTGTGCTCATTAATACAATGAGCTATGAGGGTCAGGTGGCATCAATGGTGGTGAGAAGGCCCTGAGAATAGTCAGAGGTGGAATAAAAGAAAGGATCAGAATGAGAGAGGTGATGTGATGAGGTTCCTCTATTATGACAGGGTAACTGAGATAGATAAGGGGAAAACTATCGTCGGAGTAAAGGCATTTCCCCTTTCCGAGGAGTTCTTCCGGGGGCATTTCAGCAGGAAGGCTCTCGTTCCGGGTGTGATCTTCATTGAGGCGATGGCCCAGCTTCTCGGCTGGCTTATCATATATTCCCACGATTTCAGACTCTCTGCGATAATGTCCCTCATACAGGATGTGGAACTCCCTCCCCTCCTGGAGCCAGGCTTTACGGCGGAGATCAGGGGCGAGATCATCACGACCACAAGGAGGGACTCCCTGGGGAGGGCAGAGGTTTATGTCGGGGGTGAGAGGGTAGCCTCCGTGGAGAGGATCATTTACAGCCACTTTCACCAGATAGAGCCGGAGGAATTGAAGAGGCGGTTCGAATATTACAGCGGGATAAGGGGTTAGTAGCAAGCCAGGAAATCAGCGTGTAGCGTATAGCGGTTAGCGTGCAGAGAACTAACCAATAACCAATATACCAATAACCAATAACCAAACTGTTATGAGCGAAAGACGTGTTGTGATAACCGGCCTTGGTCTGGTCACTCCCCTGGGGACAGGGGTGGATCAGGTCTGGGAGAGGATGCTCAGGGGGGAGTCCGGGGTGAGAGAGGTCTCCGGTGAAGGGACCGAGGCTTCGGAAGTCCGGGCCGTGGGGGATGTAAGGGAGGAAGATCTCGAAACCATCCGGCTGAGAATCGGAGAGGTTTATGGCGAACAGGCGGAAAAGAGGACCCTCTTCGGGCTCTGGGCCTCGGAGGAGGCCCTTGCAGATGCCGGGATTGAGGGACGCCTTGAGACCGTGAGAGGCGGAGTCCTCTTCTCGGCAGGCCTCGGCGTAAACAGGCTTGAGGATATAGCCCGGTATCTTGACAGGGACGGAGAGTTCAATTACCCGAAATTCTGGCAAAACCCTGGTGATATCCATCCGGAATCCATTATCAGGAATAACTCCAACCTCCCTGCCGCACTGATTGCAAGGAGATACTGTCTCAATGGTATTAACGCTACAGTCACCACGGCATGCGCTTCAGCAACCCAGGCGATCGGGACCGCCCTGAGGGTGATAAGGAGGGGGGAGGCCGATCTGATGGTTGCTGGCGGGGCCGATTCAATGATAAACCCCGTGGGTCTTGTCTTCTTCGTCCTCCTCAGTGCTGCATCAACATCAACTGATCCGCCGGAGACGGTCTGCAGGCCCTTTGACCGGAGGCGGTCCGGCCTTGTGATGGGAGAAGGCGCCGGGGTGGTGGTCCTTGAGGAGGAGGGCCATGCAAGGCAAAGGGGGGCGAGGATATACGGAGAGGTTGCTGGATATGGTTCCTCCATTGATGCATACCAGGTGACGGCGCCCCATCCGAAGGGAGAGGGTGCGGAACTCTCGATGAGGAGGGCCCTGGATGATGCCGGTCTCCAGCCTGAAGAGATTGACTACATTAATGCCCACGGCACCGGGACGAAGCTGAATGATCTGGCAGAGACGCTGGCCATCAAGAGGGTTTTTGGTGAGCATGCCCGAAGGCTTGCGGTGAGTTCAAGCAAGTCCATGACAGGCCATCTCCTTGCTGCATCGGGTGGGCCTGAGTTTGTTTTTACCACTTTGAGTGTTTATAATAACCGGGTGCATCCGACCATAAATCTCACCAGGGTTGATCCCAAGTGTGATCTTGACTATGTCTCTGAAGGATCAAGGAAAATGGAAGTGAGGGCGGCACTATCAAACTCTTTCGGCTTTGGTGGGCAGAACGGATCGATAATTGTGAGGAAATACAGGATAAGGTAGCAGGTTGAGGTCAAGGCTGAGGTTAAGGGAAAGGCTGAAGAAATAGTGTTAAGTAAATGGGTTGTGGAAACGGGATGCGAGTCACAGTTCAAACAATAACCAAGTAAACTAATAACTAATAACTAATAACTATTAACTATTAACTATTAACCAATTTACCAGTTACTTGCTTATGAAGATCGACCTTAAGGACAGGGTAGCCCTGGTGACCGGGGCATCAAGGGGGATCGGGAGGGAGATCGCTCTCCAGCTTGGTTCGGCCGGGGCCTCCATTGTAGTAAATTACGCCAGCTCAGAGGAGAAGGCCCGTGAGGTGGCCGGGGAGATCAGGGGGTGTGGAGGCACTGCGGAGGTCTTCAGGGCCGATGTCTCTTCTCCTGAACAGGTGGAGGGGCTTTTTGATTTCATCAGAAGCAGATTCGGCAGCCTTGAGATCCTTGTGAACAATGCCGGGATTATCAGGGATACCATCCTTCCTGCCATGAGGCTTTCAGACTGGGAGAAGGTTGTTGATACAAACCTGAAAGGGGCCTTTCTCTGTACACAGAAGGCGATAGAGATGATGATGCCCGCACACAGGGGGAAGATCATAAATATCTCCTCGGTAAGCGCGATCCGGGGCGGCCGGGGCCAGACCAATTACGCTGCAGCCAAGGGAGGACTGATATCCTTTACAAGGGCTGCAGCCGTGGAACTTGCAGGCAAGGGTATCCAGGTGAATGCAGTCCTTCCGGGCTTCATCCAGACCGACATGAGCAAGAGGGTGAGGAAGAGGGCGGGCGAGAGGATCCTCTCTGAGATTCCCCTCGGAAGATTCGGAGAGGTCACTGATGTAGCCCCTCTTGTGGTATTTCTTGCCTCGGACCTTGCAGACTACATAACAGGCCAGACTATAGCCGTTGACGGGGGGATGAGCTCGGCATGAGGATTTATCAGGGACTGGATATAGTGGATGTGGATAAGTTCCGGAAGCTCTATGAGAGGCATTCCGGGTTCGGGGATGATATATTTACAGAGAAGGAAAGGGAGTACTGTTTCTCGAAGCGGGACCCCTACCCCCATCTTGCCGGCCGTTTTGCGGCAAAGGAGGCCTGCCTCAAGGCCCTGGGGATCGGCCTTGGTTCTGCCGGCAGGGGACGGCTTGGCTCGATAGAGGTATTACCGGAGGGCTCCGGCAGACCGGTGATAAGGTTGAGCGGGTGGGTGGAGAGGCTATACAGGAGGCTCATGCCCGGGGAGATATCGGTGAGCATCTCCCACTCAGGAGGTTATTCGGTCTCATCGGTGATAATATTTTCGGACTGAGTTTATACCGGGCCGATCATTGGTAATCTCAATGCGGACAGGCGGGTCTCACTCGAAACCGGATTGGATGCGATGTTGATTTAATCACACAGAAACCTGCCCTGTTCAGTTAGAATACATGCATCCGGAGGTTATGGGGAGTTACTGCCGGTATCGCTGAAATCCGGATTTCTCCTGAGATCCGCCTGCCCGGGATGAGTTTTGACAGTAGTGATTTTCGGACTGATTTCATCTGTCCAGATTTCACTGGAGGTCATTTGATGAGGTATCTGCTGGTTGATCAGATAACGGAGTTCAAAGAGGGCGAGAGTATCAGGGGCATCAAGAACGTGGCAATGACAGAGGACTTTCTGGAGTTTCACTTTCCGAGAAACCCTGTAATGCCTGGCGTGATGGTCCTGGAGGCCCTTGTCCAGATAGGCGGCTGGCTTGAGGCCGCATCTTCTGACTTCAGGAACTGGATGGTCATCAGGAAGGTCACAAGGTGCAACTATTACGGCTTTGCCTTTCCCGGTGATCAGCTTGAACTGGAAGTACAGCGGATCGGTGATGCCCTTTACAGGGGGACCGCCCTTGTAAAAGGCAAGAGGAAGGTGAAGGCAGAATTTGAGGGAGAGATCATCCCCCTTGAAGAGATAGAGGACGTGGAGGAACAGAGGCGGTTTTTCAGACTGCTCATGCGGGATATCGGTCTCTGAGATGGATAAAAATGTGGTCATAACAGGGATGGGGCTGGTCACGCCCCTGGGGAAGAACCTTGAGGAGTGCTGGAGAAACCTGAAGGCCGGAAGGACCGGGATCAGGGAGACAGGTAACACAAGCCTGCCGCCTTCCTTCAGATACCGGGCAGTGGTGGAGGAGTTTGACCTCCCTGCAGAGATGCCCCGGAAGATACAGAGCCAGATGAAGTTCCTGAACCGTGGCTCATACCTCGGTTTTTCCGCTGCCCTTCAGGCAATTGAGAGTTCCAGGATCGACCTCGGAAGTATTGAGCCCGGAAGGAGGGCCCTCTACATAGGGTCGGGGGATTTCACAATGGTGGGGTATGAGTTCATGCAACCTGCCATAAAGGAGGCGGTGGATGAGAGATGGGAAAATCTGGACCAGGCAAAACTGAACAGGGAGACCCTGAACAAGGTAAACCCCTTCTTTCTCCTTGAATCCCTCTCAAACAACCTCTTCAGCTTCCTCTCTGCCTATTTCCAGTTCATGGGGCCCAATACATCCCTTGCAAGCCTCTCACCTTGCGGGGCGACAGCCCTTGAACTCGGCGTAAGGAGCATCAGGCAGGGGGAGGCTGAAATTGCCCTTGCAGTAGGTTCGGGGAACTGGATAACCGATATCCCCCTGTATGAACTTGAGGGGCTCGGTGTTCTCTCAAGATGCCGGAAGGGTTTGGCCTCATACAGGCCCCTTGACCGGGAGAGGGATGGCTTCATTCCTGGTGAGGGAGGGGCTGCGATACTTCTTGAATCAGAGGAAAGGGCGAGGAAACGGGGTGCCCCTGTCTTCGGGAGGATTTCCGGGATGGGCAATGCCATAGAATTTCAGGAAGAGGGCGGTTTTACCGTACCTTCCAATGTCACAAGACGGTCCATGGATGAGGCCCTTGGAGATGCAGGCATAGGGCCGGAGGAGATCGGTTTCATCTGCCTTCACGGGAGCGGGACCAGAAAGGGGGACTGGGCTGAGATGGAGTCGGTCCATGCCCTTCTGGGTGAAATGAGTTCTGAAATCCCCCTCGTTGCGATGAAGGGATACACAGGCCATTTAGGGGCGGCAAGCGATCTCGGAGAGATAATCCTTTCAATAAAGGCCCTTGAAGAGGGGATGGCTCCGGGCACCCTGAACTTTGAGAATGCCGAGAGGGAGTTCGAAGGGATGAAGATCTCTTCCGGTCCCATGGAGATCAGAAACAAGAGGGTGCTTTCAGTAAGTTACGGTATCGGCGGGGAGTCCTCAGCCTTTGTTGTGGAGTTATAACAGAATTTCAAGATGAAGAAGCAATCGGGATCTGATCTCCCGCCCCTGGCGCTCCTCTTGGAAGTGGAGGATGAGTATGGGATTAATAGCCCGCAGATGGGAATAGAACACAGATAAACACGGAAGAGATTGATCTGCACTGATTGAAAAAATATTCACTCTCCACTCAGTACCCCCCGTCAAGGGAGAGGCAGAATGGAAAAACTTATGGAACCACATAGGTAGCAGAGTAAAAAGAGGATATGTTTTTAACTTCGTGTTCTTCGTGCTCTTCGTGGTGGGATTTCTTTGTAAAAGGCTAAGGAAACCACGGAGGAAAGGATGGGTATTGAAACCTTGAGGAATTTTGATTGAAATAAATGCTCTTAAAGACGTTGTGCTCTTCGTGGTGTGATATAATCTGGTTTGATGATTAATCAGGGGTGTGAAATCCATGTTGATGTCCGCTTGTAATCTGATAATGAGAAGCTTGATGGGCCTGTGAAAAAGCGGAAGAAGCGGAAAAGCAATATATTAAAGGTCGGGGAATACCTGTTTGTTGCAGTCCTGATGGGGCTTGTAAGGAGCCTCCCTGCCGGTTCCATTTCTCTGTTGAGCCGGGTTCTCGGCGGACTTCTCTTCTATCTGATCCCCAGGAGGAGGGAGATTGCCGTCAATAACATAAAGCACGCCTTCACTGATCAGATGCATATGGAGGAGGTCCGCAGCCTTGCAAGAAAAAGCTGCGACTCCTTTTTCCAGAGTTACCTTGAGGTGATAAAGTTCCAGAAGGTCCTTCTTGATCCCGGGAGATTTTCTGCCTTGAAAAAGGAGACTGAGGATGTGGACGAACTCTTCAGGAGGGCGAAGGAGTATCATGATAAATGGTCCGGCTGTATCTTTGTTACCCCTCATATAGGGAACTGGGAGATCCTCCCCTATGTCAGCCGGATCGTGGGGATACCCCTTGTAGTGGTTGTGAGGCCCCTTGACAATCCCTATCTTGAGGAACTCCTGTTCAGCAAGAGGGCTGCCAGCGGGCAGCTGATAATCCCGAAACGGAACGCCCTCTTCATGCTCCAGAAGACGCTCCGGGATGGAAGATCAATAGGGATGCTTCCTGATCAGAGCACAATGAAAGGGATTCCGGTTGATTTCTTCGGGAGAAAGGCCACGACGACGCCAGTCCCGGCCATACTCTCAATAAGGTACTCAAGGCCTATTGTGGTTGTTGCCTGCTGCAGAAAGAGCAGGGGAAGAGGTTTTGAAGGTTATCTCTCCCGGCCCATCCTTCCTGTAGAGGGCTATCGGAGTGAAAAGGATGAAATATACAGGTTGACAGGGCTCATGAATCAGGAGATGGAGAAGGTGATCAGACGCTACCCTGACCAGTACCTGTGGATACATAACCGGTGGAAGACATACAGGGGGAAGGGAACGGTGATGGAGGTATGATGGAGAGAGATTACGATCTGCTTCTTTATGATACCGATCCAGCAATGCTTGATGAGTATTCATACATCCTCTCATGCAGGGCCTTCAGTCTGAGGGAGGCATCGAGGATAAAAGATGCCGAGAGGGAGATCCTGAGGTCAGAGTTTCCCATCTTTCTGATCTGCCTGAGGTCTTTTGGAAAGAGAGAGGAAAAACTCCTCAGTCTGTTCAAAAACAAGAGTGGCAAGAGGCTTCTCCTTGTGATCCTTCCTGAAAAGAACCCCGATCTCATTCTGAGACTGATAAGATATCATCCCCATGATGTCCTGATTGAACCCCTGACCGAGAAGACCCTTGCAGAGAGGGTAGGCAAGGCCTTCGATGAGGTTGGGTACCCTTTACTGCCCCAGGAGGATGTGCCTGAATGGCTTAAGGGGAGGAGTAAAGAAGACAGGGTCCCTGTGGAGACCATATATCAGGCGTATGATGAACTGTTCAACAGGCTGATAGTGATAGCGGAATACAGGGACAACCTTACGGCAAACCATATCAAACGGGTGGGATATTACAGCTCCCTGATAGCAATGCATATGGGGTTTGAGGAGAATCTGCAGGATATGATCTTTTATGCTGCCCAGCTGCACGATATAGGCAAGCTGGTTGTTCCCGACTCTGTTCTCTTCAAGAGGGGGAGGCTTACAAAAAGGGAGACAGAGATGGTCCGGAACCATAGCGCCCTTGGGGCCAGGCTCCTGGAAGGCTCTTCCTCACCGATCCTCAAGATGGCTGAGGAAATTGCGATGAACCATCATGAAAGATGGGACGGTTCCGGCTATCCCCGGGGGCTCAAGGGAGAGGAGATCCCCATGGTGGCGAGGATAGTGGCGATTTCGGATGTTTACGACTCCCTCCGGACGAGACGCCCCTATAAAAAAGCCTGCACCCACGAGGAGGCCTGTGAGACAATAATGTCTGGTGACAGACAGACACGGCCGGAGCACTTTGATCCAGAAGTGCTTGAGACCTTTCTGAGGCTGGAAAAGTCCATTGAGAGGATTTATACCGAATCAGTGAATACATCGGAGAGCCGGGAACATCAGGATCTTGTAATGCTCCTGAGAAGGCTTTTTCATGAATGAACCCGTCTGGCCATGGTAACCCCTTTTCTGAAAATTTCCGGATGTTTGGTCCTTTCCCTTATAATCCTTTCGACAGGCTGTGCAGCAAGGCGCGAAATCAGCAGGACTGACCCTTTCCCTATCCTCAGGAGTTGGCCGTCCTTTGAGGACCCTGCCATGACAGGACTCCGGGATATTGATCCGGAGTTTGTAAGCAGATCAGAGGTGGACGAAATCCTTTCGCGGTTTCCAGCTCCAAGGGTGATAAGCATAAACGGTTCACTTCCCCTTGTAACGATGGACTCCTTCTCACGGTTCCTGATAGGAATGGGATATCCTGAAGAAAGCCTGAAAAATCCTCTTGGGGGACTTTCGTATTCAGGCTATATGGACGGTCCCATCCTTGCCGGACTCTTTGCGTGGTTTTATGAAAGAGACGGCCTCAGGCCCGTCCTGATCGGCCACAGCAGGGGTGGCATGAAGGTGCTTGAGGTGATGCGGGAATTCACCCTTCCAGGGTGCAGCAAACTGAGGCCATGGAACCCGGTAACACGGTCCTATGAGGAGAGGAACTGGATAAGGGACCCTGTTACAGGAAGAAAAAGAAACCTCTGCGGTCTGAGTACAGGGTTTGGTGCGGCCCTTGCAACAGGGACCTTTATGAGGATAGTCCTTCTTGAATGGGGATCCCTGAGCTGGCTCAGAGAGGTCCCTCCGAATATCGATGACTTTCTCGGGGTCTTCATCAGGGGTGACCTGATCGGTGCCGATCCCCTCGGGAGGGGAGAGTACAGGCCGGAGGGGAATACGGCAGTCAGAAACCTCCTGTTACCGTCAACTTGCAGTCATATAGGCCTGCCTGAGACAGAACATCTCCTTGATGACCAGGCTTTGATGAGGTGGGTGGATGAGTACAGGCCTGAATCTGATGCTCCCTCTCAGCCACAGGTGGGTAAAGGGGATGCTGACAATATACTGGTTGGGGCCGAGATATGGTATTATCTGAAAAAACACTGGGTCCTTGAACTCAGGAGGGCGCTCCGCCAGGATGAGTCCCGTGAGACGCAGCTCTAAGGTCCCCTTAAGTCCACCTCAATGTTGCTTAAAAGAGGATATCGGCAGGAGGTGTCGATACGACTAAAATCCCCTCACGGGCCTCCCAACGCAAGGGGATTATTGATATTCCGCTTGTATCCTGGAGAGAGGTGCTGGTATCTCACCGGAGGTGGATTCTGGAGAAGGGAGTCCTGGAGGTAGAGGATGGCGCGGAAAGGTCTTGCCGGAAGGCACCGTGAGGGCACACCCCCTGCCTCCTGGAAACAATTTATGCAACCGAAAGGTTTCTTAAACCCAAATTGAGCGATTCTTTAAGATACAGCATATAAGGAGACAGAGGGGTAATGGGTCTGAACGGTTTTGATCATCACGCCTCACCCGGAAGGTGAGGCGTGATGATCGCCTCGGAGACGGGCATGAGGCCTGTCGAGAATGATGTGAAGACCCCATGCCCCTCTGCCTCTACAGCAAAATCGCTCAATTTAGGTTTAACTACATTAAAGGCAGGACAATCTGGATATAATAAAGAATGAGGGTAAGGACTAATATATTCCAGAGGAGCATGCTCCTCTGGGACAGGATTCACCCCTATAATGCGGTCCATCTGATGGAGCTTCCTCCCGGCACCTCCATTGCGGGACTTGATGAACTTTTGGCAGGTTACCTTGAGAAGGTCTTTCCCGGTCCTCTCAGGATAGGCCGGGGAGGCTGGTACCTGGAATGGCTCGAATCCTCCCCCCTTGACCCTCCTGTAAAAAGGGTGAGCCTTGAAGGAGAGCCGGTTACGGCACTTTCCAGGGCTGTGGAGGATGAGTTGAATACACCCTTCACGGGGGAGACTTTCTCTCCGGTAAGGGCCTGCCTTTTTCAGGGGGGCGGCAGGCTGTTTGCCGGGGTTACCTACTTTCATCCCCACTCTGATGCGGTTCCCGTTGTTTATCTTATGGAGGGCCTCTTCAGAACGGTTGTCAGTGGAGGGCATGATGAGTGGCCACCTCTAAGGGTCGCCTCAGAATGGAGAACCTGCACTTTTGACCGTCTTTTTTCCTCCCTTGGAGACCTGCCGGATCAGGTCAGGCGTGTCAGAAGGTATGCAAGGCCGCCGGTCAGGAGGGACGGGGGCATGGAAAACGGGCTTCTTTTCTTCACGATGGATGGAGAAGGGAGCAGCAGGCTGAGGGAGACTGCCCGGAGATGGGAAGTCACAGTGAATGATCTCCTGATAGGCATGCTGTTGAAGGCGCTTCAGCCCTTTGGGGTGAAGGCGGCTGGCCATCCAAGGAGGAAGGAGATGGCTGTCAATTCCATTGTCGATCTGAGAAAGGATTCCGGTAGAGACAGAAATGAAATAGGGCTCTTTCTCGGTTCGTTCTCTGTCTCCCATGAACTTGCTCCTCAGAGGGATCTGAAGGAGACCGTTCTGTATATCAACGAACGGACGAGAGAGATTAAGGAGGGCCGGAAGTACCTCGGACCTCTTGTCGGACTGGGGATTTCCAATCTTCTCATGAGGACCCTCTTTTCCCGAAGGAAGGAAAACTTTTATATTAAATACTACCCCCATTGGGGTGGAATAACGAACCTCAACCTTGAGAGACTGTGGGGTGATGCTGAAGTAATGCCCATGAACTATCTGAGGGCTGTCTCAACAGGACCGGTTGTTCCCCTGGTCCTCTCAGTTACCACACTGGGAGGCAAGGTTACCGTTGGCCTGAGTTACAGACTCCAGACGTTCAGCCGGGAGGACGCTGAAGAGATTAAAGGGAGGATGGATGAGATTGTCATGGCGCTTTGAGGGTAGTGTATTCCGGTTTCTGTCGGTTTTTCTACCTCTTTTACTTTTTTTGTTCTCCTGTGCCGGGGGAAGGGGATACAGATACGAAAATCCTCTTTACGGCATTACTCCGGGCAAGGGAGATGTCCTTGCGGGGTACAGCTTCAGCCCCGAACTAAGAGAGCGGATACTTGCGCTTGATCCTGACCGCGTAAGCGGTGATGATATCAGGGATGTACTGCGTAAGGCCCCTGCACCCAGAATAATAAATATCCATGGAGGAATCTATCCCGTCTATCTTGCCATGGAGTCATTCTCCAGGTTCCTCATAGGTATGGGTTACCCCGAGGAGAAGATCAGAAACCCCAAGGACGGCTCATATTCAGTAAGTTGCTATGAATCGAGTGAGAAGATTGCCGGCATGGTGGCATGGTATTACGAGCATGAGGGGATGAGGCCGATGCTTATAGGACACAGCCAGGGGGGGATGCAGGCTGTAAAGATCCTCCATGAACTGGCCGGTCACTTTGATAATGAACTCCGGCCCTGGAACCCACTGAAGGAAGAGTATGAGGACAGAAATTTCATCTTGGATCCCCTTACCGGTGAGAAAAGACCATTAACCGGGCTTTCTGTATCTTATGCAACAGCGGTTGGTTCGGGTGGATTGACAAGGCTTATGCCGAACCAGTGGATAATGATAGGGAAACTCAGGAGCATACCTGACACGGTTGAGGAGTTTACAGGATTTTTCATGGGTCTTGATATCATTGGCGGCGACCTGATGGGATTCAGTTCGGTGAATAAATACCATCCGAATGGGAGGGCGGTTGTCCGGAACGTTCAACTTCCGACAGGCTACAATCACGTAACCGTCCCGGTAACAGGACACCTCATCAGAAGCAAGGAGGTCAGAGACTGGATTAATGCCTATCAGCCTGTTGAGGAGCCCAGGCTGGACAGGGAGTTTGAGGCTGATACTGATCATATCCTCTGGGCCGCCGATGTATGGCACAGCATCAAGAAACACTGGGTGCTCGAACTTCAGCGCCTGATCAGGGCCCGGGAGAAGATGGCCCGGTGAACCCTGAAGATCTCGGAAGCAGGGTGGCCCTTTCCACAGGCTCGGGTATTGTTTACTGGACAGGGGTCTATCTGAACGCCCTCAGGATAAAAAAACGGACCGGTCACTCAGCTAACCTGAAACCCTCAAGCCCCCGAGAACGGATGCTTTGGGGGGCATGGTTTTTCGTGATACTGAACTGGATCTTCCTTCCCCTCATTCTAAAGGGCTCTATCCATTATGAAACCTTCTGGACTTCTTTCATGATTGAGCCACCCTCACTCTTTACTGGCCTTCTGTTCCTTCTGGCCGGATACGGAGGGACGCTCTGGTGCTACCGTAGCCTTGGTTATGCATGGAGGATAGGAGTGAACAGGGACGATGATGTCTCGCTCGTTACCAGGGGGCCTTACCGTTTTGTCAGGCATCCCATATATCTTTTCCAGACGGTAATGCTTCTGGGGGTATTCCTCCTTCTTCCTGTTTACGGATTCCTGATGGTGATACTGGTCCAGCTTGTATCAGCCTATCTCAAGGCAATGGATGAGGAGTCCTTTCTCCTGGGGAAAACCGGTGATCACTACAGGGCCTACATGGAGAAAACAGGCAGGTTCCTCCCCCGGTTCACTACCCGTCCTGATGGCCAGAAAGGCAGAGGCCGGTGATGTTTATAAGACTTCTTATCCTCTTTTCCATCATCCCCGTTATAGAGATAACCTTGCTGATCAAGGTAGGCTCTATAATCGGTGTCCTGAACACAGTATTGATAGTCGTGCTCACAGCAGTTGCAGGGGCGTATCTTGTAAGGAGTGAGGGCCTGGGAGTGATGCATAGGATGCAGAAGCAGATGAGCATGGGTATATTCCCCGGTGATGAACTTATTAATGGTGCCATGCTTCTTGTAGCAGGGGCACTCCTTCTGACACCGGGATTCTTTACTGATACCATCGGGTTTCTCCTCGTCCTGCCTGCAACGAGAGGTGTTTTCAGGAGATACATCAAACAGTACATAAACAGTATGATGGATATTGTGGATATTGAGAGTATCGACAGAGAGGATGACCAGTCTTGAGTGAAACTTCCCCGGTTAAAAGATTCTTCGGTCCTGACGGTGGACTTTCTGGGGTTATTGAATCCTACGAGCCTCGGACTGAGCAGGAGAGGATGGCCGGGGCGGTCTTCAGGGCGATTGAGGATGATGGTAAACTGATCGTTGAGGCCGGGACCGGCGTCGGAAAGAGCATGGCCTACCTGATCCCGGTTATGGAGGCTCTCAGTTCGGAGATCATTGAGAGGGCGGTCATCTCAACTTACACCAAGGCCCTTCAGAGACAGTTGATCGAAAAGGACATTCCTCTTCTGGCAGAGAGGTTTTTCCCTGAACTCAGATATGTGATAGCCCTCGGGAGCGAGAACTATCTATGCCTGAGGAGACTGGGGCTCTCAAGACAGTACGGACTTTTTGATCCTCCTGATGAAGGAGGGCTGCCTGCGCTCATGAAGTGGAGTGAGGAGACTGAAACCGGACTCCTGATGGAGATATCACCTCCCTTGAGTCTCTGGAGAAGGGTCTGCCGCGAGCCGGACAACTGCCATGGAAAGGACTGCCGGTTTTATCGGGCCTGCCATTATCAGAAGGCAAAGGCAGAGGAGAGGAAGGCCCGTCTCATCATCGCCAACCATCACCTGTTTTTTGCAAACATGGCATCAGGCTGGAATGTACTGAGCCCCTTTGAGATGGCCGTCCTGGATGAGGCCCATGAAGTGGAGAGGGTTGCGACGGATTACCTCGGCTATGAGCTTTCCAATACCAGGATTTCCTATATCCTTGACAACCTCATCTCCCGGAGGGGCAGAGGGCTTCTGATGAGGCTTCCCTGGCTGGACGAGGTCCGTCTGAGAGAGCTTTCAGGCCTGATAGACAGGGTGAGGGGGCAGGCTGAGAGGTTTTTCAGAGAGGTCAGCGGTTTTCTCTCGGGAGAGAAAACCCGGCGGGTCCGGCAAAGCGGGGTCTTTCTTGATATTCTCTCTGAACATATGGAGCAGCTTGGGGAGGAACTTCATTCCCTTTATGAGGAGTCGGTCGATCAGGAGGAAAAGCGTGAACTCAGGACTGCAGAGGAACGGGTGGGGGGAGTTGTCGAGACACTCAAGGCCATAAACGGGCAGGACCTGGAGGGGCATGTCTACTGGGCAGAGGAGGAGGGGAGAAGGATCAGGCTGGTGGCGACCCCGATAGAGGTGGCAGACCGGCTGAGGGAGGAACTCTTCAACGTCCTCGGGCCGGTGGTCTTCACGTCAGCCACCCTCTCTGTGGGAGGTTCCCTTGACTACACGAAGTCATGCCTCGGGATGGAAGAAGCCGATACCCTCCTTCTTCATTCCCCCTTCTCCTACAGGGACCAGGCGCTGCTTTATCTTCCAGGAGACCTCCCCCTGCCAGACAGCTCGGAATACATCCGGAGATTAACAGATGAAGTCCAGACAATAATACGGACGGTTGATGGAAAGGCACTTGTCCTTTTTACAAGTTATGCCGTGATGAATCAGGTGCTTGACGTGGTTGAGTTTGACGGCTTCCGGATCTTTGTCCAGGGAGACATGGAAAACTACTCCCTCATGGAGGCATTCAAGAAGGCGGGGAGGGCGGCACTCTTCGGGACCTATACGTTCTGGCAGGGTATAGACCTGCCGGGGGATCTTCTTCATGCCGTCATCATCACCAAACTCCCCTTTGCAGTTCCCACAGAGCCTGTTACAGAGGCGAGAATGGAGGCACTGAAGGAGAAAGGCCTCGATCCTTTCTATGCCTTTCAGGTCCCTCAGGCTGCCATCACACTGAAGCAGGGGGTCGGGAGGCTGATAAGGAGCAGCAATGATTACGGGGTGGTGGCGATACTGGACAGTCGGGTGCTTACCCGGTCTTACGGGAGGTTTTTTCTTGAATCCCTCCCGGCAATGGAGATAGTCCATGACAGGGGACGGCTTAAGGATGCCTTCCTGAAACGGAAAAACCTCTTTGGTGACCCCTCTTTTCAGACTTTGCAAGACTGTTGATGTTTTTCGTGGAACCGTTGCCTGCCTCTGAATCTCTTCCTTACTGAATGCCACAAAGAAACAGAGTGGGGGTGCCTGGATGCTAAAGGGATAGCAGGGCATTTGTCCTGGGCCTGAGTTGCAGAATCTCCTGCCCCGGGTATAAGATAGTATCCATGTCTATCAAGAAAAAGATCATTCTTATCTTCTCCGCGAGTTTCGCCATAGTGGCTATTTTCGGGCTGTCCGCAATATACGATTTTTTCGCGGCACGGAGGGACTTTGCCTTCCTGAAAATATCCGACAGCATCAGGAGCAAGACACTCCAGATCAGAAGGCATGAAAAGAACTTTTTTCTCTATGGTGATTTTACAGAAGTCGAGAAGATAAAACGATACTTTACCGAGATTGACAGCCTGATAAACAGGGGTAAAGAGATAAACCATAATGACCGGAACCTGATGAGTCTTGCTTCAAAGATCAAGGAATACAGATCAAGATTTCTTGAAATTGTAGAGATTGCACGGCTTACCAGGGAGGAGGTTGTTCGTTTGAAGGTAGTGTCCAGAAGGTATGAATTCTTCATCCCCATAATGGAATCAACTTTTCTGGAACATCCTGAGCAGATAGCAATGCTGGTAATGAAGTTCTATCACGCCGGAGATCAGAAAGATCTGCTGAATCACCTTGGGGAGATAAACATGAAGGTTAAAAAGCTGCGAGGCATCGGTGAAGAAATAATTGACATCTCCAGAGACATTGACAGATCTGCCCGGGACAGGGTCGAATATGTGATCAAGGCATCGGGGGTGGGGATCCTTTTAGTCTTTCCCTTTGCCTTCCTTGCGGGTTTCATAGCACTTTTCTTTGTTACCCAGAATATAGTGAAGAGACTGAATGAGTTGATGGTAACCATAGAAAAGACAGGGGAGGGGTTTTTTTCTCCCCTGCCTTTCCCGTCAGGCAAGGATGAAGTAAGTACGTTGATAAGGACATACAATAACATGGCTGCGACACTCAAGGAGCGGGAGATACAGTTGATGCGCAAGGAGGAAGAACTCCTTCGTCACCGGAAACTGGCCGCCATTGGCACACTCGCCTCTGGTGTTGCCCACGAGTTGAACAACCCACTTAATAACATACACCTCTCTGCCCAGGTGCTGGCACGGGAGGTTAAGGGTAGTGGTGAGGCGATGGTCTCAGAGATTGTGGAAGATATCCTGAGCCAGACCATGAGGGTTAAGAAGATCGTGGGGGACCTCCTTGAGTTTGCCCGGGAGAAGAAACCGGAGAAGACGAGGACGAACCTTCCAGACCTGATCACCAGGGTTTATGATCAACTCAGCAAGGTGTATCCATCCGGGGGGGTCGGGTTTTCCCTCCAGTCACCGCCAGAGGTCTATCTGTTCATCGATCCAGTACAGATGGAGCGGGTCTTTCTGAACCTCTTCACAAACGCCCTTGATGCCATGCAGAACGAGGGTGAACTGGTGGTGGTAATCTCGGAGGACGATGATGTGGTGAGGGTTGATGTCTCGGACACGGGTCCGGGTATCCCTGAAGAGGCACTGGAGAAGGTCTTTGATCCCTTTTTCACAACGAAAGACAGGGGAACCGGTTTAGGGCTCTCAATAGTATATAATATAATCAACAACCATTATGGAAGGATAAAGATAACCAGTACATCAGAAGGTACAACATTTACAATCTATCTCCCGAGGGATATATGAGCTTCAGCATTCTTGTAGCAGAAGATGAAAAGATCACCCTGAAACACCTGATTTACGCCCTCCAGAAGGAAGGATATGCGGCAAGGGGTGTCTCCGACGGCCTCCAGGCATTGAAGTGTATGGAAGAAGGGCACTTTGATGTTGTTGTAACGGATATCAAGATGCCGGGCATGGACGGCATAAGCCTGTTAGAAAGGATAAAGGAGAGATGGCCTGAGACGGAGGTGATCATGATAACGGGCTTCGGGAGTATAGACTCGGCTGTGGGGGCGATGAAGATAGGGGCCTATGATTACCTGACCAAGCCATTCAACCTTGACGAACTGATTCTCAAGGTCAGCAAGATTGTTGAAAAAAAAAGCCTTGTAAACAAGAATATCGCACTCAAGATCAATCTGGGGATTGACAGGGAACTCCCACCATTTATAGCCAGGAGCAAAAGGATGCTCCAGGTGGTTGACATCATTGAGAGCATATCCCGGTCAGACTGTAATGTGATAATAACAGGGGAGAGCGGGACCGGCAAGGGGCTCGTGGCAAAGCTCATACACTATACCGGTGTGCGTCAGGACGAGCCCTTTATTGCTGTGAACTGCGCCATCTTCACTGAGCAGCTACTCGCCAGCGAACTCTTCGGCCATGAGAAAGGGGCCTTTACCGGGGCTGTGACCGCCAAGAAGGGGCTTCTTGAGATTGCAGACAGGGGGACATTGTTTCTCGATGAGATAGCCGAGATGCCCCCATCCCTCCAGGCGAAGCTACTGAAGGTGATCGAGGACCGGGAGTTCTTCAGGGTGGGAGGCACGAGACCGATAAAGGTGGATGTCCGGTTCATTGCAGCAACAAACCAGAACCTCCGTGATCTCATTGAAACGGAAAAGTTCAGAAGGGACCTCTACTACCGCCTGAATGTGATGGAGATATACATCCCTCCGCTGAGAGAACGGAAGGAGGATATAGTTCCCCTTAGCAGACATTTTCTCAAAAAACATGCAAGAGCGGCAAACCGGGAGATCCGGGGTTTCACGAGAGAGGCACTGGATGTCCTGAAGTCCTACAGTTATCCAGGCAATGTGAGAGAGCTTGAGAATGTGATCGAGCGAGCAGTAATACTTGAGAAGACCGGTTATATCAGGCCCGAGTCCCTTCCCGTCAGCATGCAGCTGTTCAGAATTGAAACAGTATCCCCAGACAGTATAAAAACGGTTGACGAACTCACCAGGGATTATGCCATGAAAATACTCGATCTTGTTGGTGGTAACAGGACGAAAGCTGCTGAGATGCTCGGTATATCAAGAACCAGCCTCTGGAGAATCCTCAAGGAAGAATAACCCCCTCTATAACTTTACCAATAAAATCTGACAATCAGGATGTGGTCGTGTAAAGCGTGTAGCGTAGAGCGCAGGTAACAGGAAACCCCCTTTCAGGGGCTTCCACTCTGCATCCCGCCTCAGCCTCGCCTTCAGCTTCTTCCCCGGAAACCGGATACTTCCCCAATGCGTGTTCACGTCTGTTCAAATCTGAAACAGCACGAATTTGCGTTCCTCAGAAAAAATCCTTTTAAATCAACATGTTACAAATTGGCACGGATATTGACTTGTTATGTGTGGAATTCGACAGAAATGCCAATACAGATATGAATTGAGAAAGGAGGTGAATCAGTGTTGAGAAGCAGGGTCCTGTTTGTAACCAAGGCTGATGATGACAGGTTTCAGGAAGGGTTTATTTACGCAACGGGGCTTGCCAAGATTTCCGAAGGCGGTGTCTTTGTGCTTCTTCTGTACGAGCGGAACAGACTCAGGGAGTTCGAGGATGAGATGGCGGCAGCAGCCCTGGCAGGAGAGGGTGAGTTCGGAGCAGCGAGGGAGATTCTGAATGAAGGCAATAAGGACTTGAGGGATGAGACCGAACACAAGGTCAGACAGCTTCAGACCGCGCACGGCGGCGAGCATCTCATAGTTGAACACAGGAGCAGCACGGATGAGGTAGTACCTGCAATCAGAGCAGTCCTGCAGGAGTATCCAGCCATAGAGATAGTAATAATCAGCCCGTCCCTCATGGACGGAGAAAAGTCCCTGAGTTTCAAGAAACTCAGGAGAAAGATTTCCAGGCCTGTTGTAACCATGTCGAGACCGGCAAGGGCCTGAAAGCTAAAACACAAAAGGAGGATTAAAATGACTTTCTTAAAAAGACTTGTCAGAAAATTCGAGGATGAAATGGCAGCGGCAGGTATTGCCCAGGCAGGGGATATGGAACTTGCCAGCCAAATGATCAAGGAATCGATTGCAAAAGAATCCCAGGACCACCCATCCCAGCACAACCAGGAAATGATGCATCTGTCTGCAGAGCCGGCTGAGGGAAAGTAGGAGGTGCCGGGAATGACGATGTTTACTGTACTTCTTGTGCTCGGGACCTTCGGCGGCTTTCTGTCCGGTTTGCTGGGACTGGGCGGAGCCATAATAATGATTCCCCTGATGCTGACTGTGCCCAAGATGCTCGGGGTGGGCGCCCTCAGCATGAAGGCTGTGGCAGGGCTTTCAATGATACAGGTGGTGTTCGCCTCACTTTCCGGGGTGTTCAGACATCGGAAGAACAGGTTTGTGAGTATGAAACTCCTGCTCACTCTGGGTGTTGCAGTAGCGGTAGGCTCAGGTTTCGGCTCCACCATATCCAAGTATATGAGCAACCAGTCGCTGATGATTGCCTTCGGTGTGATTGCGGTGATAGCTGCAGTTATGATGTTCATACCTCCGAAGGAGGAGAACGATAACATCACAGATCCTGACAGTATAGAGTTCAACAAGCCACTTGCAACCATCCTCGGGTTTGTCATCGGTTCCCTTGCAGGCATGGTTGGTGCTGGCGGTGGTTTCGTCCTGGTTCCGGTGATGATCTATGTGCTGAAGATACCTCTCAGGGTCACAATAGGCACAAGCCTCGGGATCGTCTTCATAGGGGCCATCATGGGTGCCATCGGCAAGATGGCCACTGGACAGGTGGACTGGATGCTGGCACTTGCACTGATACTGAGTTCCATCCCGTCCGCCCAGATCGGAAGCATGGTGAGCAAGAAGACGCCTGCACTGGTTCTCAGGTACTCTCTGATGCTGGTCATTGTGTTCACGAGTGCCGAGATCTGGTATAAGATAATAGCCAGATAGCCCCCCGCCTCCCTTTATCTTATACCACCTCCAGAGGGATGTGCAGAAAACTGCACATCCCTCCACTTAACCGGATACCTGGCATCCATATCGCCCCGCTGTGTGATATCATAGAATTATGGAGGAGTGAGCATGACAAGAATACTGGCTATCGATGACCCTCGCATGAGTGACAGTCTCCTCTCTGCCATAAGACACTGGTGTGGTCTGACCGGTGGAACAGCAAGGATACTGAGCGTGGTTGATGAATCGGTTGTAAGGGACACCACCCGTGCCATCGGTGTGGTTGGCAAGGTCTCCTCCGCTGTGAAGGAAGACTTCATCAAGGAGAAGGAGAAGGTTATTACAGCCCTTCTGTTTAATGCCGGTTTTACGCCTGAAGATGGTATAAGCGTCAGGGCGGGTAATCTCCTGGAGGAAATCAGAAGAGAGATCGACTTGTACAAACCCGATCTGGTGATTACCACATCACGGTTAAGAGGAGGGGTGATAAACGTTACAGAAGGGGTTCTTGAGTACACAAAGGGGAATGTTCTAATACTTATAGCCCCATACAGAAGAAACAACATAAAGTATGCCCTGGTTGCCATGGACAGCGATGCACAGGACCACAGGGCATTCGATACCGCAGTTTCACTACTCCGGAGGTTCGGCGGGCGGGTCCACCTGGTGGTGGCAGTAGAGGTGAACGAACAGATATTGATCAATGCCCCTGAGATCATCGAAGAAAAATACGAGAATGCAAAAAGACTGATCACCACCCTCGTGGAAGCAGGACAAGGCAAGGGAATAGATATGGAAAAGACCATCAAGGAGGGAACACTTGCTGAAGTGGTCAGCAGAGTCGATGTCAATACCCAGCCTGATCTCATTCTTATCGGGGGTGACAGTAGCACGGGTATCAGCAGGCTGATCATGGGTAGTGAGGCCGGAAGCCTACTCAGAAAGGTCCACTCCCCTGTGCTGGTATGTAAAAAGAGACTACCCCTATGAGTCCTGCTCCATTGCTGCAGCATGCCCCCCGGCATGCCATTCAGCGCCTTTATCGAGGTAGTATAGTTCCCTATTACCTGTGCAGGAGATCCGTGTTGCCGGCACGGGAAGATACAAAACTCAAATTCCCGGTCTTTTTCAGGCCCATGATGTGGTGTCTAAACTCATAGCCTCGGGGGTGAACATGGACGGAGTGATAAGGCAGTACTTCCCCTGACTCAACAGGTAAGATGGAGGGCTGCAACCTTCTTCTTTCTGTCTGAAAGTGTATTGAACAGTTCAACCGCCTCTGTGGTCTTCATTGCCCTGACCTCGATGCCCCTGCCTCTGAGTTCCTCAACCACAGACCGGGGCACTTTCATTATGCCCGAGTACCCCTTGCCTATGATCAGGATATGGGGTTCTGCCTTCAGAACCTCAGAGAGGTCATCCAGACACAGATTGTGCCCTTCCTTCCTCCACCAGGGTGAGAACACCCTGTCAGGGAAAATGATGACATCCTTCGTATATGTAGTGCCGTCAATCACTATACGGCCAAAGGAGTAGGAGTCTATCCTCTTCACCTGCTGCCTCCTTTTATCATTTTCTGAAGGTCCTCAAAGGAGATCACCTTCACACCGAGGCTCCTTGCCTTTTCGAGTTTGGAGCCCGGGTTTTCACCTGCCACAAGATAGTCCGTCTTCCGGGAGACCGATGAGGCTGGATGCCCCCCGTTCAGGGAAATCATCTCCTCGACCTCTTTCCTGGGGAGGGGAAGGGTACCGGTTATCACAAATGTAAGGCCATCAAGGGCCCCGGGACCCTTGATGCCTTTCTCGTAGTCGGGATTTGTGACCTTCAGCCCGAGCGTCTTGAGTTCCTCAAGGGTCTGGAGGTTTTCCTCATCATTGAAAAAGTCTGAGACGGAATGGGCGATCTTTTCGCCCATCTGGGGGATGGCCTCTATATCTTCCGGTTTTACATGATAGAGGTCCTCGATGCTCCTGAAGTGCCTGGAGAGGACCTTTGCGGCGTACTCCCCAACGTGGATTATCCCCAGTGCATAGAGGAGCCTTGAGAGTGTGGTCTCCTTGCTCTGTTCAATGGCAGTTGTCAGGTTTTCAGCGGATTTTTCAGCAAACCTGGGGAGGTTCACCAGGTCTTCCTTGTTCAGTCTGTAGATGTCGGGGAAGTGACGGATGAGTCCTCTGTAAAAGAGGAGTTCCACATTCTTCTCGCCGAGGCCCTCAATATCCATTCCATTCCTTGAGGCGAAGTGCTTCAACCTTTCCTTTATCTGGGCCGGGCAGTCAAGCCGCTGACACCTGAGCACTACCTCTCCTTCAGGTCTTATTACCCTTGAGCCACAGGCAGGACAGCACTCTGGAGGAGTAACCCTCTTTTCATTGCCTGTTCTTCTGTCTGTAATCACCTTGATCACATGAGGTATCACATCTCCTGCCCTCTCAACCACCACTGTATCACCGACCCGTATGTCCTTTCTCTCCACCTCATCCCAGTTGTGAAGGGTGGACCTTGAGACAGTGACCCCGCCTATCCGGACCGGCTCGAGCATGGCAACCGGGGTGATTGCACCGGTCCTGCCCACACTGGGGATGATCTCAAGTATCCGGGTCGTCCCCTGATGGGCGGGGAATTTGTAAGCGATCGCCCAGCGGGGTTCCCTCGTCTTCACGCCAAGCTTCTTCTGGAGATTGAAGTCATTCACCTTCACTACCGCACCATCCGCCTCAAAGGGGAAAGTCTCCCGCTTTTCCTCTATCTCCTGAAGAACCTTTACCACCTCTTCAATCCCCCGGCAGAGCCTCACAATGAGTGGGATGGGGAAGCGTTTTCTTTTCAGCCAGTCGATCAGCCCGGTCTGGGAAGAAAAGGGGATCTTCTCAGGAGCAGAAGCACCGTAACAGACAAGGTGAAGGGTCCTTGCTGCCGTTATGGAAGGATCAAGCTGACGGACCGAGCCGGCTGCCGCATTCCTTGGGTTTGCAAAGGCGGGTTCTCCACGCGCTTCCCTCTCACGGTTCAGGGCCTCGAAATCATCGATGTTCATGTACACCTCTCCCCTGATATCAATCAGGGGGGGCGTATCGGGTCCATCGATTGCGAGGGGAACCGACTTTATTGTCATGATGTTCCGCGTGACATTCTCTCCCTCAAACCCGTCCCCCCGGGTTGATGCTGTGGTGAGAATTCCATTTCTGTATGTGAGTTCGATGGCCAGTCCGTCGTATTTCGGCTCAACGGTATATTCAATCTCGTTATCGGTACCGAGATGTCTCTTTACCCTCCGGTCAAACTCCCTGACTTCTTTGTGGGAGAAGGCGTTGTCAAGGGAGAGCATGGGGTCTCTGTGTTTTACCTTTTCGAATTTTTCGAGAGGGGGGGCTCCTACCCTCCGTGTGGGAGAGTCTGGGAGAACGTAACCCGTCCCTTCCTCAAGTTCCTTCAAGCGTCTGAAAAGCCTGTCGTATTCTTCATCTGATATTACAGGGGCATCCAGCACATAATACCGGTAGCAGTGGTAGTTCAGTTCCCGGACCAGCTTCTCGATTTCTCTTTGCTTTTTACCGTCGTCTTCCATTATGGAAGCCCTCATTAATCCTTTCTGAACTCTTTGAGAAGAGAGGTCCCGAACCGGAAAAGGACTATCCCGATAACTATGGAGGCAAAGCCGATGATTGCCGCACGGGTTGACTGGTGGGCGATGCCGGTGAATATCAGGAGACACCCTACCAGAAAGAGCGACAGGGACAGTACATAGAGAAGAGTTGTGACTATCTTTGCCTGGGCCTTTGTCATGGTTTTCTCCTTTTTGGAGATTTTAACCCTCCAGCCGGATGATTGTCAAAAGGTCAGGGACGGATCTGTTCCTCGCACTGATCCGGCAGTCAAACAATGGATTCATATCTCCCTTTTTGGTTTACCTCTGTGAATGGATGGTGGTATACTATCTTTCATTTTCTCGAAAATCCATAATAAGGGAGAAAAAGTGATGAAGAGGCGAGTTCCCGGAGTGTTTTTTGGCCTTATGGTCCTGGTATTGCTGGTTCTTCAGTCCGGAAGCATATCCGGGCAGGAGGGGCCGGTGGTAAACTCGATCGAGATAAGGGGGGTGAAGAGGATCGAACCAGGGGCGATCCGGCAGAGAATAACGCAGAAGGTGGGAGAGCCACTTTCAAGCAGCAAGATCTCCGAGGATATAGAGAACATATACAGCATGGGATACTTCGACGATGTAAAGGTTGAGACGGAGTTCTACGAAGGGGGTCTGAAACTTATATATATTGTGAAGGAGAAACCCACGATAGTAAAGGTGGATTTTGAAGGGAACAAGAAGTTTGACGATGAGAAACTTAGTGAGAAGATCACCCTTGCCCCCGGGGCCCTGGCCGATGTGACCCTGATTCAGGACAACGTGGCCGCCCTGAGAAATTTTTATGAGTCCGAGGGATACTGGCATGCGCGGATAGTCCCGGTGATGAAAAGGGTTGCTGAGAACGAAGTATCCGTCACGTTTCTTATTGAAGAGGGGAAAAAGGTGAAGATAGATGAGGTCCGGATTGAGGGGAATAAGGCCCTCTCTGACAGACAGATAAAGAAGGTAATGAAGACAAGGGACTGGTGGATATTCTCTTTCATTACAAAGAGCGGCTACTACCAGAAGGGCCAGATGAGGGAGGACCTGGAGAGGATCAGAAACCTCTATTATAACCATGGATATCTCAAGGCAACTGTCTCTGATCCGGAGATAAGACTTACTGATGAGGGAAAGAAGATGATTGTCACCCTCAGGATATCCGAGGGGCCTCAGTACCGGGTCGGCGAAATCCGGCTGAGGGGTCAGAGGGCGGTGGATGAAAAGAAGCTCAGGGAGTTGATAGAACTGAAGAAGGGTGACGTCTTCAGCAAGAGGAAGCTTTCCGAAGGGATAGCAAAGGCCACAGGGTACTATTCGGAGCGGGGCTATGCCATGGCCTCTGTTGAGCCGAGCATAGTAACTGATGAAAAGTCCAGAACAGCCTCGATAGTGATAAATGTCGATGAAGGGGAGATCTTTCATATAGGCAGGATTGAGGTGATTGGAAATACAAAGACGCTTGACAAGGTGATACGGCGGGAGGTCAGGTTCAGCGAGGGAGACACCTTCAACAGCAAGCTCCTGAAGAGGAGCTATGAGCGGATCACAAACCTGAATTTCTTCGAGACGGTTGAACTTATACCAAAGCCGAAGATTGAAAGCAAGACGATAGACATAGATGTCAAGGTGAAGGAGAAGGCGACAGGCTTTCTGAGCATTGGAGGCGGGTACAGCACGGTTGACAAGTTGGTGGGGATCATTGATCTTACCCAGGCAAATCTCTTCGGGACCGGCAGATACATCAAGGTCAAGGCCGAGATAGGCGGAAGTTCAAGCTTCTACGAACTCTCCTACCGTGACCCTTGGTTCCTTGACAAGCCCGTATCGATGACCTTGAGTGCCTATAACACACAGAGAGACTACATTTCCTACGACAAGAAGGCGACCGGGGGATCCATAGGTTTTGGTAAGAGATTCCGGGAGTACTGGTCTGCCGGGGCTACATACAGGATCGAGAGGGCCACCATCGAGAATGTCGATGATGACGCTTCAAACATCATAAAGGACCAGATAGGTACACACACGACAAGCAGTATAACCCTGAGCATATCAAGGGATGAGAGGGATAACTACATTGACACCTCGAGGGGAACCAGACACTCTCTCATCATGACCTATGCCGGTGTAGGTGGTGACAATTATTTTGTGAAGGGGCTCTTTGATTCAGCCTGGTTCTTTCCCGTAGGTAAGACGACCATAGCACTCAGGGGACGGATCGGCTATGCCGTAGGACTTTTTGGACATGACCTTCCTCTTTACGAAAGGTTCTATGTGGGTGGCATCTATACAATAAGGGGTCTCGGGTTCGGAAAGGGAGGTCCTCGTGATGATACAGGTGAGGTAATCGGTGGTAACTCCGAGATAATTTTCAATGCCGAGTATATCTTCCCCATCTTTGAGGAGGCAAAACTGAAGGGTGTGGTCTTTGTGGATGCTGGACGTGCTTACGATAAGTCCGAAACCTTTTTGAGTGACATAAGATATACTGCCGGTGGCGGGATCAGGTGGCTTTCACCCTTCGGCCCGGTCCGGATTGAGTATGGGTTCAACCTGAGTCCAAAGGAGGATGAGGACAACGGAAAGATTGAGTTTGCCTTTGGAAGTTTCTTTTAAATGCGTACATTACGGGCCTGTAGGTGCAAAAATGAATACGGGGGACTCCAAGCCTCATAGCATAAGGATAGGGACACAATTCAGGGGAAAGGCGGCCTGGAGGCCATACTCAAATCCTACAGCACGTCGTGTCCAGCCATGCATGAAATAGAGAAGTTCAAAAACTAAAGGAGGTATAGTCGTTATGATGAAAAGGATTTTTGCAGGACCTGTATTTCTGATAATGCTTCTGGTATTTTCCATGCCCGCTCTGTCTGCTGACCTGAAGATAGGTTACGTGGACCTTCAGAGGGCGCTGAACGAATCAGAAAGCGGGAGAAAGGCAAAGGCCGAGCTGGAGCAGATGATCAAGGAGAAACAGAAAGTGATTGATGCCAAGGGAAAGGAAGTGGAGAGTCTGAAGGCAGAACTGGAGAAGAAGGGGACCGTTCTTTCCAAGGATGCCCTCAAGACAAAACAGGATGAACTGGACAGGAAGATGCGGGAGTACAAGAGGCTTGTCCAGGACTCCCAGGAAGAAGTGAAAAAGAAGGAGAACGAACTTACCTTTGAACTGATAAAAGAGATAAGAAAAATTGTCGAGAAGATAGGCAAGGATGAAAAGTTCACTTTCATATTCGAGAATATTGAGGAGTTCCTGTTGTACAAGGACAAGTCCGTTGATATAACGGACAGGGTGATTGAACAGGTAAACAAGACGATGAAAGAGAAAAAATGAGACTTTCCGACCTTGCAGGGGAGATCGGGGGAAGGCCGGCGGGGGAGGATATCGAACTGACAGGTGTGGCCGGGATAGAGGAGGCCCGGGCCGGTGACATAACCCTCATCAGGGATAAAAAGGCCCTTGAAGGTGGCCTTGAATCCCGGGCATCGGCCTTTATCGTGCCTCCGGCACTTGAGGAGATGATCGACCGGCCCTGTCTGGTTTCCGATAACCCGATGCTCTCTTTTGTGAGGGCACTGGAGGTCTTTTACAGGAAGGACCTCCCAAGACTCGGAGTTCTCCCCGGTGCCCATCTGGAAGATGGTGTCTCTGTAGGGCAGGATGTGACTGTTTATCCTTTCGCCTACATCTCACGGGGCGTCAGGCTCGGCCAGAGGGTCACCATTTACCCGGGGGCCTTTATTGGTGAGGGCAGCGAGATAGGGGATGATACCATCATCCATCCCGGCGTTGTGATCCGGGAAGGGGTTAGGATAGGCAGACGTGTGATTATCCATCCCAATGCTGTGATCGGGGCTGACGGGTTCGGTTATATCCCCGACGAGGGAAGGCACAGGAAGATTCCCCAGGTCGGGGGTGTGGTTATAGGTGATGATGTGGAGATAGGGGCCTGTACATGCATTGACCGGGCTACGACGGGGAATACCGTGATTGGAGAGGGGACCAAGGTGGATAATCTCGCCCAGATCGCCCATAATGTAACGATAGGCAAACACTCGATAATCGTCTCACTGGTCGGTATCGCCGGGAGCGTCAGGATTGGAGACCATGTCACCCTTGCCGGGCAGGTGGGGGTTGCGGATCATGCAGAGATAGAGTCCAATACAGTGGTCGGTGCGATGTCGGGTGTCATGGGAAAGCTTACCAGCGGTGTTTATCTTGGTGCACCTGCAAGACCTCACAGAGAATACCTGAGACTCCAGGGACTCTTTGCACGTCTCCCCGATCTCTTCCGGGACCTCAGGGAGTTGAAAGAGGAGATGGAAAGACTCCGGGAGACATGCAGAACGGAGGAGAATAATAATCAACCGGGAGGTAAGAATGATTGATGTAAAAGAGATAATGGAGTATCTTCCCCACCGGTATCCCTTTCTCTTGGTCGACAGGGTGGTAGAGATCGAGAAGAACAAGAGGGCGGTCGGGATAAAGAATGTCACCATCAACGAGCCTTTCTTTCAGGGGCACTTTCCGGGGAACCCCATAATGCCCGGCGTGCTGATAATCGAGGCCATGGCACAGGTCTCCGGGACCCTTGCGATAAGGTCTGGTGTGAAGGGGAGGTCCACTATCTTCATGAGCATCGAGAAGGCGAAGTTCAGGAAGCCTGTCGTCCCCGGTGATCAGTTGAGGATAGAGGTGAATGTGCTGAGGACCCGGCTGTCGGTATGGAAGTTCTCCGGAGTGGCTTCAGTTGATGGCAATATTGTTGCCGAGGCGGAGTTTACTGCAATGGTGACGGAGAAGGAGATTCAATGATGCCTGATATACATGAGACTGCGATAATCGGAGAGGGTGTTGAACTGGGAGAGGGTGTTACCATCGGGCCGTACTGCCTTATCGGTGACGGTGTAAGAATAGGAAAGGGTACGACCATTGCAAATAACGTCGTAATCGAGGGGGATACCGAAATCGGTGAGGACTGCAGGATCTTTCCCTTTGCCACAATAGGTCTTCCTCCCCAGGACGTGAAGTACGGAGGAGAGCCTACCGGTGTGAAGATAGGCAACAGGAATGTCATCAGGGAGTTCATAACCATTCACAGGGGTTCCGTAGGAGGAGACGGTTTTACAAGAATCGGGGACGGAAATTTCCTGATGGCCTATGTGCATATAGCCCATGACTGCCGGATCGGTGATAATGTGATAATGGCCAATGCCGCCACCCTTGGCGGGCATGTCGAGATAGAGGATAACGCCGTGCTGAGCGGTTTTGCTGCTGTTCACCAGTTTGCCAGGGTCGGTGCCCTGGCCATGGTGAGCGGGTTGAGCGGAGTGGTTCAGGATATCCCTCCCTTCACCCTTGCCTCAGGCCCGAGGGCGAGACTCTACGGGCTGAATCTGGTGGGCCTGAAGAGACAGGGTTTCTCCTCTGAGACGATAAGTGAACTGAAGAAGGCTTACCGGATACTCTTCAGGGACAACACCTCGATGAAGGAGGCTGTCAGGAAGGTCCAGGCAGAACTCCCCTATACTGAAGAGATCGCCCATCTCCTTGACTTTATCAACAAAAACAGACGGGGCATAGCCAGAGCGGCAAGAAAGGCCGAGGCAGAGTAGGAGGTTCCCTCAGGATGAAGAGCCTCGGGATCATTGCCGGAGACGGAGAGCTGCCTGTCCTCGTTTCCAGAGAGGCGGCGAAGATGGGCTACCGCGTGGTCATTTTCGCCCTTGAGCCTGTCTCCGCAGTGCCAGACGATGCCGCTGATGAAGTGGTCCGCGTGAATGTGGGTAAGCTGGGCACCCTTCTCAAGAGACTCAGGGAGTCAGGTGTGAAAGAGGTGGTTATGGCCGGAAAGGTTACAAAGGAGCTTGCCTACAGGGGGGGAGTAAAGCCGGACCTTAAGGCGATAGGCCTGCTGTGGGGGCTCAGTGACAGAAAGGATGACACCATAATGACGGCGGTTACCGATGAGATATCCTCCCTCGGAATCACCGTGAGAAATACCACAGACTTTGCCGGAGACCTCCTTATGCCTGAGGGTGTGATTACCCGCCGGAACCCATCAAGGGAAGAATGGAAGGATATAGAATTCGGGATCAGAATGGCCAGGGAGATGGGGAGGCTTGACATCGGCCAGACCGTTGTTGTGAAAGACAGGGCGGTGATGGCGGTTGAGGCAATAGAGGGGACTGACGAGGCGATCCGGAGGGGAGGCAGCCTTGCCGGAAGGGGGGCTGTGGTAGTGAAGGTGAGCAAGCCGGCACAGGACTTCCGCTTTGATGTGCCTGTGGTCGGTCTTGATACCCTGAGGACCCTGATAGGCGCGGGCGGGGCTGTCCTGGCAGTGGAGGCGGGAAAATCTCTCATCTTGCAGAGGGAAGAGATGGTGAGGACTGCGGACCACGAAGGGATATCCATAGTAGGGGTGCGGTTCAGAGCAGAATAAGAGGGTTTTGCCAGGCCGTCATCCGGGCCTTCCTGACTCAAGTCTTTCCTGATACTTCCGATAATAATAGAGAGATCCCTGCGGTTTCCCAGGGGATGATTACTGTACAAGCAGGAAGGTATATCAAACCGGTATGTAATATGGCTATTTGCCGCGGTTCATTCGTTATCGTAATATGAGTCAGGAGAAATCTGATATAATGCCTGTACTGGCAAGTCGGGCCTCTTGTTCTTAGCGACCTGCCCGCCCATTCTCTTTCAGGGTATAGCGGGCGGGCCTGCCGGGCCTCTCAACATCCTGAAAGGAGGGTGTTTTGGAAAAAGGGAGAGGAAATCTGCCGCTTTCGCTCCTCAAAAGGAGCCTGCCCCTGATGGTCTTCCTCTTTTCCGCCATAACACTCACGTCCCTCTGGTGGTCAGGCAGGGGTCATGAAGAGGCCATGCTCAGGAGCAGGCTTGAGTCTTCACTTGATACGGCGGAGGTGAGGATAGAGGAGGCGGTGAAGATGAGGCTCTTTGTCCTCCGGTCCCTTGCCGACCAGGTAAGGGCCCATATCCAAAACAGTGAGTTTGACCGGCCGGTATTCGTACTGATGTCAGAGCCGGTCTACAACAGCATACCCGGCTTCAGGGCGATAAACTGGATGGAACCGGATGGAACGATTCGCTGGGTCCTGCCCCTCAAGGGAAATGAAGGTGCCCTCGGGAAGAATGTGAAGGACCATCCCGACCCGGCCGTCAAGGCTACATTCCTCAAGGCTGAGAAGAGTGGGAGATACTCCGTTACACCGGTTATTGAACTCTTCCAGGGTGGCATGGGGGTGGCTACCTACTTTCCGGTCTTCTCACTTGAGGACAGAGTGTCCGGCTACCTCAATGGTGTCTTCCAGATAGCACCACTTATCAGGGATGCCATCTCTGATATTGAAGGTGTAATGTTCAGGGTGAGTGATGAAGGGGGAAGGGTTATTGTGGGCGGAGATGAGCAGGAGGAGCCCCTGGCAACCGGGGATGTCCGGGTAGGAAACCTTGCGTTCATTATAAATGTCTGGCCTACCACTGCAATGAGGGATATTTACAGGGGTGTTCATGGATATGGTGCACTCTTTATACTTCTCCTTATAGCCATTGCCCTTTCCCTGGCAGTATATGCACTCCAGAGGAGATACGTTATGCTCAAGGAGAAGGACCGGGAACTGACGGAATCTGAGCACCGTTTCAGGACTCTCGTCGAGCATTCCCTCACAGGGGTCTATCTGATCCAGGACGACCTTTTCCGGTATGTGAACCCCCGCTTCTGCGAGATCTTCGGATATTCTTCATATGAGATAATTGACAGGCTCGGCCCGGAAGATCTTGCCCATCCTGAAGACTGGCCCACAGTCTCTGAGAACCTGAGAAAGAGGTTCAGAGGTGAAATAGGATCTGTGAACTATACCTTCCGGTGCCTGAGAAAGGACGGGCAGGTTATAGAGGTGGAGGTCCATGGTTCAAGGATCGACTGGAGGGGACGGCCTGCGGTGATAGGGACGCTCACGGATATCACCGAGAGGATAAATCTTGAGAAGCAGTTACTGAGGGCGCAGAGGCTTGAATCGGTGGGGCTCCTTGCCGGAGGGATCGCCCATGATTTCAATAACATACTGACGGCCATCACCGGGTATGCCTCTCTGCTTGAGCCGATGCTTGATTCCCCGGAGATGAAAAGGCAGGTGATCCAGATACAGAAGGCATCGGAACGGGCAGCCACCCTTACACGGGGACTCCTTGCCTTCAGCCGGAGGCAGGTCCTTCAGCCGGAACCTCTTTATATCAGAGAGCTTATGAAGGACTTTGAACCCATACTCAGGAGAGTGATACCGGAGAATATAAGCCTAACCATAACGCCTTCTGAAAACGCACCGGTTCTGGCTGATCGCGGGCAGATCGAGCAGGTCCTGATGAACCTTGTCACGAATGCCAGGGATGCGATGCCTGAGGGCGGTTCCCTTCTGATCGAATCTTCGGATGTCCATATCGGAAGGGATTACCTGGAGATGCACCCCTGGGCTGAGAATGAGGGGGATTATGTGGTGATCTCTGTTACGGATTCCGGTATTGGCATGGACAGGGAGACCCAGGAGCATGTATTCGAGCCTTTCTTTACCACCAAGGAAGTGGGTAAGGGGACAGGCCTGGGGCTTTCGATGGTCTACGGGATTGTGAAACAGCATCATGGATTTATCCATCTCTACTCAGAGCCGGGGAAGGGAACGACCTTCAGAATATACCTCCCTGTTACGGACCAGATCCCCGAGAGAAAGGTGGAGAGTGGCCATGCCGGGTTGATGGGCGGTACTGAACTTGTTCTGATTGCTGAGGATGACGAGACTGTCCGGGACGTGGCAGTCCAGTCTCTCAGTGCAGCCGGGTACAGGGTTCTCACTGCAGCTGACGGAAAGGAGGCAGAGACGGTTATACGTGAAAGAGCCGGTGAGATCGACATCATGCTTCTTGACGTGGTCATGCCGGGGCTGGGTGGAAGGGAACTCTATGAGATTGCTCGTGCCCTGGACTACAGGGGGAAGGTCCTTTTCATGAGCGGATACACTGAAAACGGCAGACTTGCAAGCTTCGTACAATCCGGAGGGGTTGAGTTCATCCCCAAGCCCTTTACTGCTTCAGGGCTGTTGAAGAAGGTGAGGGAGGTCCTGGATGCCCGATAATCAGCCGAGACCGGTGATGGTTGTGGATGATGATCCTTCGGTGAGGGATGTCCTTGTGACTGCCCTGACCGATGCCGGCTATGATGTTACAGCCTTCGGAAATCCCAGGGAGGCAATTCAGGAGTTCTCACAAAGGGAGTTTCATCTCATAATAGCCGATATAGTCATGCCAGAGATTGACGGCATCACCCTCCTGAGGAGAGTGAAACTTCTTAATCCGGAGACGCCTGTTATAATTATCACCGCCTATCCCGGGCTTGACAAGAGTATCCAGGCCCTTCACTATGGGGCCTTTGACTTCATCATAAAACCCTTCAGGATAGAGGAGGTCCTGAACAGGGTAAGGAAGGCGATTGATTACCACGATATGAAGAGACTCCAGAGACTTTATGACGAGAGGCTTGAGGAGGCGGTGCTCAAGAAGACGGAGGAACTGAACAGGGCTCTGGGGCTCCTCAAGGCGGCCAGCAGGGAGATCATAGAGAGGCTTACCATGGCTGCCGAGTACAGGGACGAGGATACTGCAAACCATATCAAAAGGATCAGTCTCTATTGCCGGTTTCTTGCCGAAAGGCTCTCAATGGCCTATGACTTCATAGAGACCATCACCTATGCAAGCCCGATGCATGATGTGGGCAAGATAGGGATACCTGACGGTATCCTTCTGAAGCCAGGTGGACTGACGAAGGAGGAGTTCGAGATCGTAAAGAGGCATCCTGTGATCGGGTATGAGATACTCAAGGGATCATCCTATGAACTGATCCAGATGGGAGCGACCATCGCCCTGACGCACCATGAGCGGTGGAACGGGACGGGTTATCCCAGGGGGCTGAAGGGCGAAGAGATCCCCCTTGAGGGCAGGATAGTGATGCTGGCAGACCAGTATGATGCTCTCCGGTCGTCCCGGCCCTACAAGCCCGCCCTTGGACATGAAGAGGCCATAAGGATAATAACAGAGGGGGACGGAAGAACAGAGCCGGAACACTTTGATCCTGCAGTCTTAAGGGTGTTCAGGCTTCATCACAGACGGTTTGAAGAGATCTTCGAAGAAACCAATGAACAGGGGGCCTCACTCTGATGCAATAAGGGTTGAGTTTCTCTTCCTGGCTGAAGCAATCATTTCTTTCAGGGACTGGACATAACCTGTAAACTCAGCCATTTTCTTCCTCGGGATCGGCGTACCCCGGGGGACTTTCATCCTCAGAGGGTTTATGAATTTTCCCTGTTTTTTCACCCTGTAGTCAAGGTGGGGGCCGGTGGCGAGGCCTGTTTTTCCTACATATCCGATGATTTCTCCCTGGGAGACCCTTTTACCCCGGCGGATTCCCCTTTTTATCCTTGAGAGATGGCCGTAGTAGGTCTTGTAGCCGTTGGGATGCCTTATAATCACACACTTCCCGTAGGAGCCCTTCCAGCCGGCGTGGATGACCGTGCCGTTCCCTGCTGCCGAAACCGGTGTGCCCGCTGGCGCGGCGTAGTCGATGCCGAGGTGGGGCCGGTAGATCTTGAGAATGGGATGTTTTCTTCTGGTGCTGAACCTTGAGCTGATATGCCTGAACCTGAGCGGAGCCCTGAGAAGGGCCTTTTTCATGGAGTGTCCCCTGGCATCAAAGTAATCCGGCCGTCCCCCGAGTTCGAAGCGGTATGCCTCGTAGTGCTTGCCGTTGTTCCAGAATTCCGCGGCAAGGATATTCCCATAACCCTTGAAGACGTTGTCAAGCCAGAGTTCCTCAATCAGCATCATATAACGGTCTCCAGGCCTCAGTTCGGTCAGGAAATCTATTTCTGCCTCGAATATCTCGGCAAGGTTGAAGGCTGCCTTGAGATGCTCCGGGGAGTCGCCGACGGCGGTGATCAGGTTGTCACTGATCCGGCCTTCCAGGACAGCAGGCCGCCTCTCATATTTAACCGGAATCAGTTCAGCAAAAAAGTCATCTCCTCTGTTTACCACCTTAAGATAAGAAGTGTCGTTAATGGAATATTTGAAGAGGGTGAGGATTTCTCTCCCATTTTCCGGTTCCCGGAGCTTGGTGATTATGTAAGAGCGAAACGGCCTTATCTTCCTGAGGTTATATTCCGGTTTTGAGGCCTCGGAGATCCTGAAGAGGACCCCGGCTGGTATCTTGTGCCTGACAAAGATGTCATAAAGGCTTTCGCCTTCCCTGACAAGATCGACTATCTCCTTGATCTCGGGGACAGGGAGCGGAACGGGATGCCCTTCAGAAGGGAGGGGAGGGATCTTTCCCGAGGGTTTCCCGAGATATATGACTGCAGAGAGTATTAGTATTACAAGAAAAAATAAAGATGTTTTTCTCATTACGTAGTATTATAATATTATCTACGATGTTTTTCCAGCGCAGGTCGGTAATCTTCTGGAGGGTAATGCTTTTCCTGTGGGTGGTCCTGGTTGGTATCAGTTCCCTTATCAGGATACCCCGGGGTGGGCCGGAGGGCTCAGACAAACTGGCTCACCTTGTTGTCTATTTCCTGACCGCCGGTCTTTATTTCTTTGCCTTCCGGGACGGGAGGTTCGGGAGACCCATCCCGGCCTTTTTAGTGGTCTTTGGTTATTCAGGCCTCCTTGAATGGCTTCAGTATTATCTGCCCTGGCGAAGCTTTTCCCTTGGAGATTTGGCCGCCAACCTGGGCGGAGTCATTCTGGGGATAGCCTTATCTGTCAGGCTGGGCAGGGCCGGGGTGGCGGAGGAGAGGGATTAGTAAGCAGGAGAGTATCATCTGGCCCGGGGATCTAGATGAGGCCAGGAAAGTTCAGGAGGAAATTGCCTGCCTTGCAGAGTTCAGACGGATCAGGGGAAGGCCGAGGTATATTGCCGGAGTTGATGCATCCTTTGTCTCCGGCCATACCATGGGGGTTGTGGTGGTTTACGACCTTCAGCAAAGGGAGGTCGCAGATGAGGCCCGGGCGGTTGAGAAGACCGTCTTTCCCTATATCCCCGGGTACCTGTCATTCCGGGAGGGGCCTGCCGTCCTTTCAGCCTTCAGGCAGACAGGTATCATCCCGGACGTGATTATATTCGATGGTCAGGGCATGGCCCACCCCCGTGGTGCAGGTATTGCCTCCCACCTCGGTATTCTTCTGGGGATACCCTCGGTGGGTTGCGCCAAGACACGGCTTGTAGGTGAATATGAAGAGCCTGGACTGCTGAGGGGTGACAGGGCGGAGTTGAGGTATAATGGCCGGGTTGTGGGGGCAGTCGTGAGGACCAGGACAGGGGTGAAACCCCTTTTCGTCTCACCGGGTCATCTTGTCACCCTTGAGGATTCAGTCAGGATTGTCATGGAAGCTGCCTTCAGGTACAGGCTTCCCGAACCGGTCCGCCTTGCCCACAAAAGGGCCACGGAGCTCAGAAAGAGGTATCAACCCCCTGTTTGACAATACACTGCTGTATTTTTTAAGTTAAATATCCT
>CAZITN010000020.1:0-36014 GCA_964542175.1 uncultured Thermodesulfovibrio sp.
TAAAGATAGACCGCAGGAAGGTTAAGGCGGAAGAGGCAGTGGATGGGAAGTATCTGCTTTCAACCAGTGATGACAGCCTGAGTGCGGAAGATGTGGCATTGGGGTATAAGCAGTTACTTGAGGTAGAGAGGGCATTCAGGACGTTGAAAAGTACGCTTGATCTCAGGCCGGTGTATCACCGGAAGGATGAGAGGATAAAGGCACATGTTCTGTTGTGCTTTTTTGCACTGGTGTTAATAAGGATAGCGGAGACCAGGACAGGGCTAACATGGGAACGGATAAGGGCACTGATGCAGAGGATGCACATTGTAGAAATTCAGACAAAAGATGGCCGTATTCTACAGAGGACGGAACTCACCCCTGAGCAGTCTAACATATTGAAAAAACTGAATATTTCCCCACCACCAAAGGTATATAAGGCAGAGTCAAGAGACTGAAACTGTAGTAACACGCCACAATTTTGACTTAACTCTAAGTATATGATTTTACAGCATATTCTGCTTTCTGTTATTCTACAACTGTCGAACTCGGGCAGGAGGCTCATCAGGTAATGGCAGCTTCATGAGCCATATGAGAAGTTTGCCCGTATGCCTGCATGCCCGAGGAGATATGAATCCACCAACTAACATTGGAGATGAGCCTCAATATATATGGTTCACAAGCTTTGAACCCAGATGAGGGATTAATGAGAAATGTCCTGATCAACAATAGTAGATAAATGCTTTATCTATACCATGCCGAAGGCGGAGAATCAGGCTTGATTTTTTCGCAAAATAGAAAGCAAATCTTGAGGTTTCATATGGTAAAATATGCAAAAGGAGGTTTATATGAAAGTAGCTGATCTCAGCACAGATGAGCTCAAGAAATTAATAGGTGAGGTGGTTGAAGAAAAAATAAGAGAGCTGATTGATCCTGATTACGGGCTTGAGATGCGGGAAGATTTTATTAAAGCCCTCGAAACTTCAATGGCTTCCAGAGAAAGAATCCCTTTTGATGATGTAAAAAAAAGACTTGGACTGAGCTGATATAATGACATATTCAGTTGAGTTCACCCCTCAGGCTGAAGAAGATTTATCACGCATTGACAAACCCATCGCCAGAAATATTGCGAATAAAATAGAGTGGCTTTCTCAAAACATAGAAAATATTAATCCCGCCCCGCTTAAAGGAAAGTTCAAAGGCAAATATAAACTCAGAGTAAGCGATTGGAGAATAGTATACTCCTTTGAACATTCATCCCGAGTTATTACGATTTACGCAATCAGACACCGCAGCGAAGTCTACAAAATATGATTCAGGGGTAAGTATGGGGCAGACCCTGGCCTGTGACATGGATATCCTTTTCAGAAGTGTTGAGGTTGATGCAACACTATTTATCTTTCTCAAATGGACAGGTCCATCGCATAGCTGTAGGGAATAACATCACGGGTAGCGGTTTTTTGTAGCCTTCCTCATGGTATAATGAAAATTATGACAGTGGCAGAGAATAAGGAGGTTTTTACTGATCCTGTGCTTGTAATCTTTAAAGAGGCCACTGAGCCTCTGAAGGATGCTATAGTTTATTCCTGTCTCTTTGGGTCGAGAGCCAGGGATAACTTCCGGCCTGATTCTGATTACGATATACTGATTGTACTAAAAGAGAAAAACCGGTCCGTTATAGACCGCCTTTACGATATAGTAATGGACATCCTGCTGGAAACAGGGAGGCTTGTCTCATTGAAAATTTTTTCTTCTGAAGAATTTGACCGGCTGAGAGCCATTCCAACACCATTTATGAAAAACGTCCTTGAAGAAGGGAAAAGACTTGGATAATGCAATAAAGAAAATAATCTCTGCCTATATGGAGAAGGCCCGTGGAAAGCTTCGCGTGGCAGAGAAGCTCTATCAGGATGGTGAGTATGAAGATACAGTCTCAAGGGCATATTACGCTGCATTCCATGCTACACAGGCACTATTGCTTACCGAGGGACAGAAGGCAGAAAGCCATAAGGGGGCCATTACGCTTTTCAGCCTCTTCTTTGTTAAGACCGGCAAGTTTGAGAAAAACTTTGGCAAATACCTGAGCAATCTCAAGGACGACAGGGAAAGCAGTGATTACGAGGTCTTTTCATTTATCGACCAGGAAACAGCCAAAACCGCCCTTCAGGAAGCACGAGCGTTTTTAGAGAAGGCAGAAGAGTATTTAAAAGAGACAGGTATACAAACAGATTAACTGGCTCCCTTCATCTCTCTTTACAAACCACGCCAGCAATACTGATATGACGGGTATCTGAATAGCGTCCTGCCCTGCCAACTCCAGTAGTCCCGCAGAAAAACTCCTCTTATTGACCTCCTCTGCTTCTTAATATTAGGATATCCTTTCATCTTTGAAAAATCTCTGGAAACCTCTGTTAGATTTGGACATTCATTGTTCCACCTCACATAGGTGGTATAGATAAAATTGAGCATGCCTTAATGTCCGCACTGGGAGTGGCAAGATTTTTTACTTTTTATAATCTTTCATGCAGCCAGGGGATTCCGGCACTTCAGCCGGAATGACTTGATTTGCGCCCATGCCGGGGAAATTGTAATGCACAACCGCTTGAGCTTAATATTTAATATGTGAAATTATATAGCACAAATATTAGCACGGGCACTTTTTGACGAGAAGAATGCTCCATTTATAACAGGCAGATAATGAATATTACGTATTCAAACCATATCAAGAGGAGAATGGCTTTGAGAAAGATCGAACAGGATCTTCCCAAAGAAGTATTTGAGACCGCAGAAGAAAGGTTTCATGACACACTAACAGGCCACAATATCGCAGTAAAGAAAGCCAGATTATATGACAAAGAGCGGGATATAATGGTAGCATATAGAGAAGAGGTATCAGAGGTTACGCTGTTAACCATTATCCTTTAAAGGAAGGACAAAAGGAAAAGCGAATCCGATCGGGAAGATGGAGGAAAATATAATGAAAGATTTTAAGGTCTTCTATGATGAAGACGAGGATATTCTCTATCTTGCGAAAGAGGGGGAAGAGGCTGAGGTCGTTGAAATTTCCCCCGGTGTGAACATGGAACTCGACAGCAATGGCAATCTTATAGGTGTTGAACTCTTCAGGGCATCCAGCATGTTTAAGGATATTCTCAAGCCGATGGAAAGGAAACTCCAGACCGCCTGAATATTTTTGCTGTCCCCTCACCACCAAACAAAAGCCCCGATGCCGCTTTTTGCAAGCCTTTCATTCACCAGGGCGGCAAGCGTCGTGATATCCATCTTGTTCCAGTCTGTCTTCATAGTGGCTTCCCAGCTCTTCCCGGCCTGGTACGCTGGCGGTAGTACTTTTCTTTCTCCTCTTCCGGAAGAAAATCATAAGCCTTGGATATGAAGGCCTTAAGCTCATTTAAAAACGGATACCTCGGGTTCAGCGTATAGAGCCTCACACTGCCTGCAAGGCGGCTTACAACTATACCTCCCTCTTCAAGCCTCTTTAGCTGCTGCTGTATCCTGTTGACGGGCATATCAAAGGTCTTTGCCATCCCACGCGGATAACCCTCACCGTATGTGTAGAGAAAAAAGAGTATCTTCTCAACAGTACCATTTCCGAAAAGCGATTCTAACATGATATCTCCTTGACCATAACTATTGGTAGTATGACCATATTATATGGCAGCATATAGAGAAAGGGAATTTCAACAAAAGAACAGGAGCCTTTCGGCTCCCTCCAAGGAACAAACACAAATCAAGCGGGTCCAGGATACTGTCCTGAGGTATAACAGATAAATACTTAATGAAAAAACATCCCTGCTTATTGACCTCCTCTGCTTCTTAATATTAAGATATCCCTTCATCCTCAGAAAAAAGAGACAAGGGAGGTTCCGTATGAGGGCAAGGGATATAATGGAGCCCGTCAAGGATGTTTTGAGTCCTGACAACACCCTGAAGGAGGCTGTTAACAGGATGCGTATTATCCGGAGGGGGACTTCAGGCATGGGTGTCAAGGGGATGATGGTTCTGGATGATGAGGGAAGGCTCCTGGGGATGGTCTCCATCAAGGACATCCTGAAGGCCATAATCCCCAATTATATGACAATGACCAATCTGGGTGAGTTTACCTGGGACGGGATGCTTGAGGAGATGTGTAAAAAGGTGGAAAACAAAAAGGTCTCCGAGATCATGACCTCTGATGTCCTGACAGTGGACGAGGAGGCCCCCCTGATGGAGGTTGCCGATCTTATAGTGAAACAGAATCTCCAGAGGGTTCCTGTAACAGGGAAGGATGGAAAACCTGTCGGGATCATATATGTCAGGGACCTTTATTACGCCATTGTCAAGGCCCTTCTGGAGGAGAGTTAAAAGTGGTGCAGGAGACGGCAGAGGCGGCAAAACCCTTTGTGATGGATGCCACATTCTGGACCGCAACCATCATATTTTTCCTTGCCTATGCAGTGATAGTTTCGGAAAAGATCCACAAGACCATTGTAGCACTCGTCGGTGCCTCGCTGATGCTGGTGCTGAAGATACTGGAGCAGCACGAGGCATTTCACGTGGAGGAACTGGGGGTGGACTGGAATGTTATATTCCTCCTTATCGGCATGATGACCATTATAAACATCCTCAGGCCCACCGGGTTTTTCGAATACATAGCCATAAAGAGCGCCAAGATAGGCAGGGGGGAGCCGCTCAGGATAATGATGGTCCTCTTTGTGGTCACAGCGGTCCTTAGTGCCATGCTTGACAATGTGACCACCGTGCTCCTGATCGTGCCTGTTACGTTTCTCATCTGTGACGCCCTGGAGGTAAACCCCATCCCATTCCTGATAATGCAGGTGATGGCCTCAAACATAGGCGGTACGGCCACACTCATTGGAGACCCCCCCAATATCATGATCGCATCCAAGGCAAAACTCAACTTCATGGATTTCATAGTTCACCTCACCCCTGCCGTGATAATCATGATGGTGGTAATGCTGGTAATAATCAGGGTTGTTTTTGGCAGGAGACTGAAGACCAGGGAGGAGCTCAAGGAGAGGATCATGCAGATGAATGAGCGGGAGGCGATAAAGGACCCCGTCTTGCTGAAGAAGTCCCTCTTCGTCCTCGCCATTGTGCTTACGGGTTTCGTTTTCCACGGCGTGCTTCACTACGAACCTGCTACCATAGCGCTTTTCGGCGCCGGCCTGCTCCTTCTGCTAAGCCGGACCCACAACCCCCATCACTACCTTGCTGATGTGGAGTGGCCCACCATATTCTTCTTTATCGGCCTTTTCATAATTGTGGGCGGTGTGGTGAAGGTGGGGCTTATAAAGTGGATGTCCCTGAAGGTCCTTGAGATCACCCAGGGAAACCTCTTTGCCACAAGCATGATAATCATGTGGTTTTCCGCCGTGGCCTCTGCCATTGTGGACAACATCCCCTATGTAGCCACAATGAACCCCCTCGTTATAGACATGGCAAAGCAACTATGGCCGGACGAGACAGGGACTGCCCTGCTTCAACATGCTGAACTGATGCCGATCTGGTGGTCCCTTGCCCTTGGTGCCTGCCTTGGTGGTAACGGCTCTCCCATAGGGGCATCGGCAAATGTGATTGTTGTGGGGATGTCGGAAAGGGCAGGACAGAAGATTTCCTTCGTTAGATTTCTCATGTACGGGCTGCCGATCATGGTGCTTACGGTCTTCATCTCCATGGTCTATGTCTGGCTGAGATACTATCTGATAGGTTTCTGAGGATTATCTAACCCAGCTTCTCTATATCACTGTTTGCCCCGAGCACTACCAGTACGTCCTCTTTCTGGATGAGGTCGTCAGGGGCGGGGTTTATGTTCCATTTCACCTTCTTCGTGCCCTCCACAAAGAACTGTCTCTTGATTGCAATAATACTGATGCCATACTCGGCCCGGAGGTTCCCCTCCCGGATGGTCTTGTTCCAGAGAAAAGCGGGGGCAGGCAGTTCAACAATACTGTATTCAGGCGAGAGTTCTATCTGTTCAAGAAAGGCGGGCCTGATCAGTGACTGGGCGACCCTCTGAGCCATGTCACGTTCAGGATAGACCACCCTGTCCACCCCGATATGCCTGAGTATCTTTCCATGAAGGTCGTTTACCGCTTTGGCTATTATCTCTCCGACCTCCAGTTCCTTCAGTAACATCACCACGAGTATGCTCGACTCTATGTCTTCGCCTATGCTCACCACGGCCACATCCACATTCTGTACCCCTGCCTCCCGGAGTGCCTTTTCGTCAGCGGCATCCAGTTCCAGGGCTATGGTCACAAGGTCGGCCACCGCCTTGACCCTGGATCCGTCACTGTCTATTGCGAGAACCTCCTTGCCACTCTGTGCCAGGGTCTCGGCCACGGCAGAGCCGAACTTTCCAAGTCCTATAACGGCGAACTGTCTTTTCATCCTATCATCAACCGTCCTTCCGGAAATCTGATTCGTTCCTCTTCCTGCCTGAGTATGGCCATGAAGAGCGTAAGAGGGCCAAGCCTTCCCACGAGCATTGTTATTATTATAATCATCTTCGATGGGATTGAAAAGTCTGCAACAAGGCTCAAGGGTCCACCGTTACCCACCGAGAGTCCCACTGTCCCAAAGGCGCTTACCACTTCGAACATGGTGGAGAGGAAGCCCGAATGTTCGATATCCTCCACCACAAAGGTTACAGTGGTTATATATATCACGGCAAGGGCCAGGATTACCAGGGCCCTGGAAACAATCATTGCTGACACCCTCTTTTTGAATATCACCGTATCCCTCCTTCCCCTGAGTGTAGCCCAGATATGCATGAGTACCACGGTAAAGGTGGTGGTCTTGATCCCGCCACCCGTACTCCCGGGCGAGGCCCCGATTATCATCAGGATAATGGTGAAAAAGAGTGTCTGGGGCTGGAGCCTGGAATAATCAATAGTATTAAAGCCGGCGGTCCGGGACGTAACCGAGGCAAAGAGGGAAGAGAGAACAGTCTCCCCCGTTGAAACACCATCAAACAGAAAATGCCTTTCATTCAGGTAGATTATCAGCGCTCCGAAGAGGATGAGCAGGGCTGAGACTGAAAGGACGATCTTTGTATGCTGCATGAGACGGTGCCTCCTGCTCCGGAGCCACTGGATGACGTCATCCACGACCACGAAGCCGATACCGCCGAATACGATGAGGAGCATGACCGTGAGATTAAACAGTATGTCGGTCCTGTACCGGACCAGACTGTCCTGGAAGAGGCTGAACCCGGCATTGTTGAATGCTGATATGGCATGAAAGACCCCCAAAAAGACCGCCCCCTCCGGGCCATAATCCTTCTGAAAAATATACCAGAGCACTCCTGCCCCCAGGATTTCCATTGTGAACACAAACAGCAGCATACCCTTCATGAACCTTACAATACCCTCAAGGGTGGTGATGTTGAGGGATTCCTTTATCATCATCCTCTCAAAGAGGCCTATCCTGCGGCCTGCAAAGAGGGCAAGCAGGGTAGCCATACTCATGTAACCAAGGCCTCCGACCTGGATGAGGAGTATAATCACAATCTTCCCGAAGAGGGTGAAGTCTGTGGACGTGTTTTTTACTATCAGGCCCGTTACACATACTGCAGAGGTGGATGTAAAGAGGGCGTCTACCAGCCCTATACCGTGGGGTGTTGAATAGGGGAGCATGAGAAGGGCGGTGCCGAGGATGATTACCCCGAGGAACCCGCTCACAAGGACCTGGGCTGACGAGAGACTGCCGGAGGTGTAATTTCCCATAACAGGGAAAAGTATAACACAAACTTAATTTGCTATTAAAAGAAAAAATCCCTCTTTTGTTGACTGGCGCGTAATATTAGCATTATGATATCCCTCAGTTGCAAGTTTCAATATGCCTGTTGCATAAGAAAACACTTATACAGGAGGATACATTGAGAGCAAGGGATATAATGGAGCCTGTCCAGGATAGTCTCCGGCCCGGGGATACCCTCAAGGATGCAGTAAACAGGATGAGGGTGGCTAAACGGGGTGAAAACAGGTTTGGTGTAAAGGGGATACTCGTCCTGGATGAAAAGGGCGATCTTGTGGGGATGGTCTCCATCAAGGACATCCTCAAGGCCATAATCCCGCATTATATGACAATGACCAACTTAGGTGAGTTTACCTGGGACGGGATGCTCGAGGAGATGTGCAGGAAGGTGGAGAACCGGCAGGTTTCGGAGATCATGACTGCCGATGTCATAACAGTGGACGAGGAGGCCCCCCTGATGGAGGTTGCCGATCTTATAGTGAAACACAATCTTCAGAGGGTTCCTGTAACAGGTAAGGACGGAAAACCCGTTGGAGTCATATATGTGAGAGACCTCTATTATGCAATAGTCAAGGCGTTACTGGAGAAGGAGGACTGACGATGGCACATGAGGTTGCGGAAACCACACAGCAGGTGGTAATGAACAGCACTTTCTGGACGGCAACGGCGATCTTCCTGCTCGCCTATGCGATTATCGTATCCGAAAAGATCCACAAGACCATTGTAGCACTCGTCGGTGCCTCGCTGATGCTGGTGCTGAAGATACTGGAGCAGCACGAGGCATTTCACGTGGAGGAACTGGGGGTGGACTGGAACGTCATATTCCTACTCATATCCATGATGACCATAATAAACCTTATGCGACCGACAGGTTTCTTTGAATACATCGCCATAAAAAGCGCTAAACTCGGGAAGGGGGAGCCCTTCAGGATAATGGTCATATTCTCGATTGTTACCGCAGTCCTGAGTGCCCTCCTTGACAATGTGACCACTGTACTGCTTCTTGCCCCGGTGACACTGCTCATTGCCGATGCCCTTGAGGTTGACCCCATACCCTTTCTGATTACCGAGGCCCTTGCCTCGAATATCGGCGGTACGGCTACCCTGATCGGGGACCCGCCTAATATCATGATAGCATCCAAGGCCAAGCTGGATTTCATGGCCTTTATATATCATCTTACCCCGGCAATAATAGTCATAATGGGAGTCTTCCTGCTGGTCCTGAAACTTGTCTTCGGCAGGAGGCTCACTGTGAAGCCGGAACTCAAGCAGAGGGTCCTTGAGATGAACGAGCGGGAGGCGATAAAGGATCCCCTGATGCTGAAGAAGTCACTCTTTGTACTTGGCATTGTGATTCTCGGGTTTGTCTTCCACGGCATGCTCCATTATGAGCCTGCCACAGTGGCCCTCTTCGGAGCAGGGCTTCTTCTGCTTCTTTCCCGCACCCATGATCCCCATCACTATCTTGCAGAGGTGGAGTGGCCTACCATATTCTTCTTCATGGGACTCTTCATCATAATCGGTGGTGTGGTGAAGGTGGGGCTTATCAAGTGGATGTCCGTGAAGGTCCTTGCCATCACCCACGGGAACATGTTTGCCACCAGCATGCTCGTGATGTGGTTTTCCGCCTTTGCCTCCGCCTTTGTGGACAATATCCCCTATGTGGCCACCATGAATCCGCTGATTATAGATATGGCCCAGCAGATCTGGCCCAATCTACAGGGCGTTCAGCTTCTTCACAACCCTGAACTGATGCCCCTCTGGTGGTCACTGGCCCTCGGTGCCTGCCTCGGCGGTAACGGGACCGCCATCGGCGCCTCGGCGAATGTGATAGTAGTGGGCCTGGCTGAAAGGGCCGGCAAAAAGATCTCCTTTGCCAAGTTCATGCTCTACGGCATGCCGGTGATGATACTCACCGTCGCACTCTCCATGGTCTATGTCTGGTTGCGTTATTATGTGCTTAAGTTCTGACGAAGGATGCATGGGGACTGCCACAGACATCCTTGATGGGCCTGTTCATAAGGAAACCTTTCATATACTATTAAAATAAAAAATCGCCATTTTATTGACATAATCCTGGCCGTGGGAGTATCATACACCCCAGTTGTTTTTTGTAACATTCTTGTTGCAGATTTAAACACCCATAGCAGATACAAGAAGGAGGCGGATGAGATGTCAAAAAGCTGGCGAGTTGTTCTCTCTGTACTGGTCGTACTAACGGCAACACTGCTCCTGTCAGGCATTGGGTTCTGCGAGGAGGCAGGGGAGGTTGCAGAAAAGGGCTCAAGCCTTGCATGGTGGATGTGGCCCATAATACTCTTTGTCTTTACCTTTCTCCTCGGGATCCTGGCCGTGGTGGCCGGTGTCGGCGGCGGCGTGCTCTTTGTCCCGATAGTGAGCAGTTTCTTTCCGTTCAACCTCGATTTTGTCAGGGGTGCCGGGCTGCTTGTCGCCCTTTCCGGAGCCCTCTCGGCAGGGCCGGGACTCCTGAGGAGGGGGCTTGCTAACCTGAGGCTCGCCCTTCCAATGGCACTTATAGCCTCAACCTGCTCCATATTCGGTGCCATGGTGGGTCTTGCCCTTCCTACCAATGTGGTCCAGACCGCCCTGGGAGGTACCATCATCGCCATCGTCATCATCATGGCAACTGCCAAGAGATCGGACTTCCCGGAGGTGAAGAAGGCGGATGCCCTCTCCTCGGCGCTCAGGATATCTGGCATATATTTTGAGGAGTCCCAGGGCAAGGAGATTGACTGGAAGATCCACAGGACGCCACTGGGTCTGATTCTTTTCATCCTGATCGGTTTCATGGCCGGAATGTTCGGCCTCGGGGCAGGATGGGCCAACGTGCCTGTTCTGAACCTCCTCCTTGGTGCACCGCTGAAGATCTCCGTTGCAACGAGCGTCTTTCTCCTCTCCATCACTGATACTGCCGCCGCATGGGTATATGTCAACAAAGGGGCCGTCCTTCCCTTGATCGCCGTCCCATCCGTTGCCGGGATGATGCTCGGGACGAGGATCGGGGTGAAGATACTGGCCAAGGCAAAGCCAAAGGCGGTAAAATGGATTGTGGTGAGTTTTCTCTTCCTTGCTGGCCTCAGGGCGTTATTAAAAGGTTTAGGAATATGGGGGTGATATCATGAGTAACGGAACAAGACCATCAGAAGAACAGTTGAAATATGCATCAATTCTCCAGAAGGTGAGCCTGAGCGGGCTTGCCTTTCTCATCCTGGGCTTTTTTGTCTATGTCCTCGGGGTTCTGCCGAGCATAGTGCCCGTCGATAAAATCCCGGAATACTGGGGGCTCAGGGTACATGAATTCGTTGAGAAGACAGGCATGCCCACGGGCTGGAACTGGCTTCCCCTTCTGAATCATGGGGACATGGTGAGCTTTTTGGGAATCATCCTCCTGGCGGCAGCAACGCTGGTATGCATGATAGCGGTCCTTCCTGCTTTCATGAAGAAGAAGGACACTCCCTATGTGGTTATACTTCTCGTACAGATAGTGGTGCTCCTTGTGGCTGCAAGCGGGCTGATCGCAGTAGGACACTGACCTGAAGAACCGGAGTTTCAGAGTAAGGCAGGCGGGCTGAGTCCCGCCTGCCTTTTTTATACCTAAATTGAGCGATTCTTTCAGATACAGTATATAAGGAGGTAGAGGGGCAGTGGGCCTGAACGGTTTTGATCATCAGATAAGCCTCACCCGGAAGTCGATACGACTCTCCACGAGTCGTGAGACTCGTTTCGAGGTGAGGCGTGATGATCGCCTCGGAGACGGGGCCCGTTGAGAATGATGTGAAGGCCCATGGCCCTCTGCCTATAGAGCAAAATCTCTCAATTTAGGTTATAATTACCCGGAAAGCCCGTAAAACATGGCCATGGCACCGATCATGACCACAAGGTAGAGGCCCGTCATCACCGAGCCTGCCTTTATGTAATCCACCGTCCGGTAGCCTCCGGGACCCATTATGTAGGCATTAACCTGGTGTGTGGGAAGAACAAAGGTATTGGATGCAGCCACTGCAACGGTGAGGGCAGCCATCCTGGGATCTGCCCCTGCCCCGAGGGCCATGTTTATCGCCAGGGGAACAAGAAGGACCGTTGCACCCACGTTTGAGACTACGAGGGTGAAGATCGATGTCAGTATCCCTATGACCGTAAGAAGCACCACAGGGGAGACGTCGCCTATGAGATCAAGCACCTGATTTGCTATATAGGCTGCAGTCCCTGTCTTCTCGACAGCCACTCCAAGGGGAATAAGCCCGCCAAGGAGGAAGACCGTTCTCCAGTCCACAGCATGATAGGCCTCGTCAATGGTGAGCACACCCGTGAGAATCATCCCGAGGGCGCCGGTCATCAGTGCCACGGAGAGTTTGATCTTTCCTGAGATGACAAGAACAAGGGCGATCCCGAAGCAGACCAGTGCAGCCTTTGCCTTGTGGGTCTTCATCACCTCTGCCTCAAAGGGGGTGATGAATGTCATCACCTCGGCATCCCTGAGTATGGCAAACTTCTCCCAGAGGCCCTGGAGGAGGAGGATGTCCCCTGACTGAAGCTCAAGGTCGGATAGCCCGGCGTAATAGATCCTGTCCCTCCTCCTGATGGCAACGGGATTTACCTGGTACTTCTCCCGGAAGTGAATCTCCCTGAGGGTCTTCCCCTCTATCTCGGACCGCGGCGGCACTATGGCCTCCACAAGGCCTGCGGAGCTTGAGGAGAGTTCCTCTTCAAAGGTCTCAAGCCTCTCCTTCAACTGCATTCCATAGTCCTGGGCAAACCCTCTTACATTCTCCTCAGGGCCGAGTACTGCTATGTCATCACCGGAGGCGAGTTTCATATCCCTCTTGGGGGCAAAGTACTTCCTTTCCTCCCTGTGCTTTGCAACGGCCACAACCGTCACAAGGTACTCGGCCCTTATGTTCATCTCTTCAAGGGGTTTTGAGGAGTCGAACCCCTCGGGCACCCTGAGTTCATAGAGCCCGTCTGCGGTATAGTAGATCTTGCCGAAGTCGATTAACTGTTTGCTCTCAGAGCCTCCCCCCTTGGGCAGAATAAAACGGCCGATAAGTATGAAGTAGGCCAGTGCTGCTATCACCAGTGTCACGCCCACAGGGGTAACATCGAAGAGCCCGAAGGGCTCCAGCCCCTTCGGTGCCATGAGGTCATTCAGCAGTATGAGGGGGCTTGAGCCCACAAGGGTCAGACAGCCGCCGATGATACCGAGAAACCCCATGGGGATAAGCACCCTCGAGGGTGATATGTTTACCTTCCTGCAAACCCTCTGGGTGGCTGGAAGAAAGAGTGCCACCGCCCCGATGTTCTGCATGAATGATGAAATAACTGCAACCGTGGCAGAGACAAAGGTTATCAGCCGGGACTCGCTGTTACCGGCAAGCTTGGTAATAGGCTTTGCCACCTTGTTCATTATCCCTGTCCTGTCAAGGCCCGCCCCAATGATTATGACGGCTATTATGGATATGACGGCGTTACTGCTGAGTCCCATGAATGCCTCATCGCCGCTGACAAGCCCGAGCAGAGGAAGGGTGACCATCACAATGATGGCCACCACATCGACCCTGACCCATTCAACAATGAACAGAAAGACAGCTGCTACAAGCACAGCCATGACAGTAATCATCTCACCTGTTAGCATCCAGATCCTCCTTGAAGAAAATTTTCTGTATTCTACACAAAAAAGGGGCAATCCTCTGAGTGCCCGTATTACTGCAATATACTGTCCTGCAATTTTTTGACGGATTTAAAGATGGGAGGTTCCCGGAGGGGAGAACTGATTCTCACCTCCGGGAGAAAAAAGATCAGGACTCCTGAGCCAGACAGAACACAGGAATGCTGCTTGCCTTTCTGGAACTTTCCCTGTCTGCAAGCTGCTCCGGCTCTGCCAGAACAAAGGAGACCCTCTTGTATTCCCTGTGGGCTTCACGGATGGCCCTGTCGAAATCACCGAACTTTACCGTATGGTCAAAGTTTATTTTGTTCTCAAGTGCCTTCTGCCTGAAAGCCTCCACTGCAGCTTCTGCATCCCGCCTGAGTTCATCCTTCACCTTGTCGTTAAGAAAGGAAAAGAGCCTTCTGCCAACGGGTATTACATTCAGGGCTACAATATCGTGGTTCATCCGTTCAGCCATACTGATTGCATAATGGATGAGCTTTTCGGAAAAGCCCTCCTCTCCACCAGCAATAAGAATCTTCTTCCTCTCCTCCTCCGTCTTCTTCATCAACTCCCGTGCGTACTCATGCTCCCCTGCCTGGGCAAATACAATGGCCTCTTCCGTCCGGTCATGCTTCTTCATGAAGGATTCAATCCTCTCATCCTTTACCGCTACAGCCTTCATTTCCTCCTTGGATTCTCCCATCTCATTGAGGATATTACGGGCCGTTTTGAAATCCCCGGCCTCTGCAAAGGCAGCTGCTGCCATGGAGTCCTCGAAATCCTTGATAAACCGTTTCATCTAATACCTCCTTTAGGTTGTGTGTTCACTCTTTGTTTTCCGTCGTCACCCTAAAGGAAGCAAGATAGATGCCAGAAACATAACTCATTGTTATTAAAGATAAATTTTGTTAAGGAATGGAGCGGATGAGGATAAAGTGTTGCTGATTGCAACAGGTCAGGTGTCTATACCATATCTCTTCAGTTTTCGCCAGAGGGAAACCCTGTCTATCCCGAGGATCCTTGCCGCCTCTGACTTGTTTCCCCCTGCCTCACTAAGGACCCAGAGGATATAGTTCTTTTCCTGTTCCTCCAGTGACGGCATTCTGCCTTCGGATGTCCTGAAGGTCTTTATGTTGAACCCCCGGAGGTCTTCAGGCAGATGGGCGATCTCTATGGTATCACCCCTACAAAGCGCCACAGCCCGCTCGATAATATTTTCCAGTTCCCTTATATTGCCAGGGAAGGTGTAGCCTGAGAGGAGATTTAACACATCCCCGGAGATCTCACGGACGTCCTTTTCCATCAGGGTTGCATACTTGTTCAGAAAGTGATAGCAAAGAAGAGGCACATCATCTTTCCTTTCCGAAAGGGGCGGCAGATCGAAGGTAACCACGTTCAGCCTGTAATAGAGGTCCTGCCTTAGATCACCACTTTCCAGGACATCCTGGATGTTCCTGTTGGTGGCTGCAATGAAACGGACATTTATCTTGACAGGCTCCCTGCCGCCTATACGATAGAACTCCCTCTCCTGGATGACCCTGAGCAGTTTGACCTGCATTGAAGGACTCATCTCCGTTATCTCATCAAGAAAGAGGGTACCCTCAGAGGCCATCTCAATCAAACCGTTTTTAAGCACTGTAGCACCTGTAAAGGCGCCCTTCTCATGGCCAAAGAGTTCATTGGCCAGGAGTTCCTCTGTAAAGGCCCCGCAATTGACGGCAATGAAGGGCTTCTCTGCCCTCTTGCTGTAACTGTGGATGTACCGTGCAAAAACCTCCTTGCCTGTACCGCTCTCTCCTGTGATCAGGACATTACAGTCCGTAGGGGCTATTTCCCTTGCCGTATCCAGGATTCTCAGCATCTGGGGGTCCTGGGTAATGACCGTAACCCTATCTGTGACAGACTCGAGCTTTTCTCTGAGCAGTCTGTTCTCCTTCTTCAGGAGCACCTTTTCTGCGGCTTCCCTCACAACCTTCCGGACCTCGTCAAGCTTGAAGGGCTTGGTTAAATAATGATATGCACCATGTTTCATCGCATCTATGGCAGTCTCGACCGTGGCATAGCCGGTTATCATGATCACCTCTGTATCAGGATTCAGCTCCTTGGTCCGTTTCAGTAGCTGCATTCCGTCGACCTTTTCCATCTTCAGGTCTGTCAGCACCACATCAAAGCTATCCTGTACCAGTATCTTGAGGGCGTTCTGGCCACTTGTGGTACTCTTCACGAGATAGCCCTCCTTTTTAAGCACATGCTCCAGGTTCCTGATCGCAATCTTTTCGTCATCCACGATAAGAACCCTTCCTTTCTCAGTCATATCTCTCTCCTCTCCGCAGGCAGTGTTATGGTAAAGGTTGTCCCCTTCCCACGGGTACTTTCTACGTCAATACTCCCTCCGTGCTGTTCAATTATGTTGTGGGATATGAAAAGCCCCAGCCCCGTACCCCTGCCTACATCTTTTGTTGTAAAGAAGGGATCGAAGATCTTGGGGAGGGAGTCCTCATCAATGCCCATGCCTGTATCGGAAATCTCCATCGTCACCCATCTCTCATCAGAGGCATGGGCCCCTATGGTGAGCTTGCCCTCACGGGTCCTGTCAGACATGGCATCTATGGCATTCTTGAGAATGTTCAGAAGGGAATGCTGAAACTTCTGCTTGTCCACAGTAATGCTCAGGTTCTCAGGCACATCTATCCGTACAGTAATGTGCGGCGGGATGTCACTTCTTATGAAACGCATTGTCTCGGAGACAAGGGATGAAACGTTTGTGGGTTCTATCCTGAACTCCTTCTCCCTTGTGTACTCAAGGACAGACCTGACTATGTCCCGCGCCCTGTCCGTCTCCTGAACTATCTGGTCAATCAGATCCCTCTTGAACTCCATATCACCACCGGACAGTTCTTCTGCAAGGATCTCAGCTGATGTGGATATGTTGGAGAGAGGGTTGTTTATTTCATGGGCGATGCCGGCAAGCATGGTGCCAAGGGAGGTAAGCTTTTCTGATCTTATAATATCCCTCTGGGAGAAGATCTCCTTAATCATCCTTTCAAAGGCATTCTTGAGTGAGACTATCTCCTTGTCCTCTGAGCTTATGGGCAGCATCTCCAGTCTCCCGGAGGCGATATTGTCCATGCTCAGTTCCAGCTCCTTCAGAGGTTTTATCACAATCGCAGAGACCAGAAAGGCAATGAAAATCGTTCCGGCAAAGAATATCACCACCGCACCGATAAGGCTTTTCTGGGTAAAGACAATGGTCTCATTGATTATCTGCCTCTCCGACCGGGCGAGATACTCTGCCAGGTCAGTGAGGTCGCGGCCTGCTCTTCTCACCCCGGCCTGGAGTGTTGTGAAGCCACCTTCCTTAGATGTGGTGCCCTGAAGCAACTTCCGGTACTCAGTAAGCATCTGTGTTGCGATCTCAGAGGTCGATTTCAGAGTATCCCCAGCCATGGCACCTCCAAGTTGAACAGCATCGAACATCTTCCGGTTTTCCTGCATCAGCTTGACGGCGTTATCAATATACTCGAGGGCCTTTTCGAAGTCATCCCTCTTCCGGTAAAGGAAGTAGTTCTTTTCATACCGCCGGACCTCAAGAATGGTATCGACAAATCTTGTTATGACTGTAAAAAACCGTATCCTGCCTTCAAGGAAGATCAGATTGGTAAGAATAAAGGTCGCAAAAGTGAGTATGATCAGGAGGCCGGCAATGTAGCCTGCGATAATCTTGCTCCTCAGGCTGCTCTTTCTGAAAAACATGAAAACAATTATAACACGTCCCGTTGCATAATGCAACTTTTGTTGTTTTATGCAACATAACAGTGCGTTTTCTATCATACTGTGCTATAATGAAGCTGAAAGGAGGTGAGTCTCATGCCAGAGATGAAAGGCCGGAATGATAAGAAAAAAATATTGCTGGCAGTAGATGCTTCAGAGTTTAGTGAAGGGGCGGTAAGAGAGGCCTTGAATCTGGCAAGGGTTACAGGAGGAGAGTTGCTGGTCCTATCGGTGGCGGAAATTAATCCCGAGCTCCTGGCCCACTCTCCCGAGATCTCGGAAGCCCTGGAACAAAAGACCGTATCCACCCTGAAGGAGGTCAGTGCACGGGCAGAGAAGGAATCAGTCAAATGTGAGACCATCTTTCACGAAGGAGAGGAACCGTACAGATTCATAGTGGAGGAAGCAGGGAAAAGAGGTGCAGATGTAATTGTCATGGGGAGAAGGGGACGAAGGGGGCTGATGAAGCTGATGATGGGTAGTGTGACGGCCCTCGTCATAGGACATTCACCGTGCAATGTCTTTGTTGTCCCAAGGGCGGGAGAGCTGAAGTTCAAGAATCTCCTTCTATGTACGGATGGATCAGAATACAGCCTTAACGTTGCAAAGGAGGCCTTCAAGATCGCTAAAGAACACGGTAGCTCTCTGATGGCCATCTCCGTTGCCTCGAGGGAAGAAGAACTTGATGAGGCAAAGACCCACCTGGGAGAACTGGAGAAGGCTGCCCTGGCAGAGGGGCTAAAGATTGAGACAATTGCAGTGACAGGCACACCCTATGAGACGATCACCACAACAGCCCAGGTGAAAAAGGCGGATCTCATTGTGGTCGGCACTCACGGGAGGACCGGGATCAAGAAACTCCTCATGGGTTCAGTGGCTGAGAGGGTGATAGCACTGGCGCATTGCAGTGTGCTTGTGGTGAAGTGACGGAATATTGTTATCATGTCCGAGAAAGGGGCAGTCGTGAGACTGTCCTTTTCTTTTGGGCCAGAATCCTACTAATCAGTCCGCCGGTTCTGCTAAAATGGACCACTGTCAGAGTCACTTCGGGAATAATGGAATATCAAACAGGGGACAGACAGCATGGATATACTGAGAATCAGCTTTCCTGTGTCAGGCATCGAGACCTTCTGGTTTCTGCCTCCCCTTGTGGCCTTCTGCATCTCCTTTTTTACATCCATGGCAGGGGTCTCCGGTGCATTCCTTATCCTTCCATTCCAGATGAGCGTACTCGGCTTTACTTCCCCGTCCGTAAGTTCCACCAACTTTCTTTATAACCTCGTAGGGATCCCCGGCGGGGTTTACCGGTACATCCGCGAGGGAAGGATGTGCTGGCCCCTTACGTGGGTGATTGTAGCAGGGACGCTGCCGGGCGTGCTGATCGGGTATATCGTGCGGGTGAGGCTTATGCCGGACCCCCGCTCCTTCAAGTTCTTTGTGGGCATAGTGCTTCTGTATATCGGTGTCCGGCTGGTCCAGGGAATCATAAGGAAGGCGGGTGGACAGAGAGGATCAGTTGCAGGGCCGCTCAAGATTGAAAACATAAGGTATGCACTGAGGGCCGTTTCTTTTTCCTTTGCCGGTAAAGAGGTCTCCTTCAGTCCCCCGGCCATGTTCATGCTCGCGGCCGTTGTGGGAGTGATAGGAGGTATTTACGGCATCGGCGGCGGGGCGATCATAGCTCCGTTCTGCGTCTCTGTTTTTGGCCTCCCCGTCCATGCAGTCGCCGGGGCAGCACTTATGGGAACATTTATAACGTCATTTGCAGGAATTGCGGTATACTCACTTGTGCCGGTGACCGGCGGCGTGACCGCTCCGCCAGACTGGCTCCTCGGAATCCTCTTCGGCCTCGGTGGACTCTGCGGTATGTACCTTGGGGCACGCGCCCAGAGATACATGCCTGAAAGGGTGATTAAGCTGGTGCTGGCCCTGGTAATCTTCACAGTGGCAGGCAAGTACATAATCCAGTTTTTCCGTTGAAGCAGGAAGGTCTTCAGAGCCGTCTGAGAAATTCGAAATTGCATATCCGGATTTCCGGAACCCCCCGGGCGTCCCGAATCAGTCTTCTTTTGCTGTCCAGAGAGAGGAGAATGTGATTCCCCCTCAGGTTGAGGTCTTCCACCCCAACCTCGAGAAGCCGGTCCCGCGCAAGCTTCAGCAGAGCTATGTATTCATCCCTTTCTATGATCCCCTCCCTGTATGCCCTGAGGGCGTCGATACCCTCGTAGTAATCTCCGTCCTGGGCTACCAGTTTTTCATCAGGACCGTTCCAGTATCCCCATATGGTAATATAATCCCGGTTTTTCTGAAGTACAGGAAGGCCGTCATGTGTTAAAAGGCCCTGATGGCTTTCAAAACGGCTGTTGTCGAAGAGTTCGCCTGAGATCTCCGTCCGGTTGCCGGTCATGTAAATAGCCCGGGGGTATATGGTATGCAAACCTTTCCTGGATAGATCCACAGCAAGGGCAAATTCCTCGAAGGGACTGTTGTAGCCGTACTCAAGTATTTTCTTCTCGTCATCCTTGAAGGGGTCCATATCCGGAAGAAGGCCCACCCTGGAGAGTTTCCAGACAAGGTGGACATTGTCCTTGGTAACGGTATAGTACATCTGGCTGTACGCAGATATTCTGGTCCTGGGTGTGCTCTCCCATCGTTCAGGCAGGAAATAATCAAAAAGGTAAGGGTCTCTTCCAACCACCCAGAGCCTGCCCTTTGTGCTTTCAACATGTCCGTAGATATAGTCCACACCAAATAACTGGATATGCTTAAGATGGGGCAGTGACTTTCTGACTGGTTTAGCCCTGAAACGGTCCCGCTGACGTTTAAGATAATCAACGCGCCTTTTCCTTCTGACAAGTTCCTCCTCTCCCGGGGTTCTTTCAAGTAGCTCAAAGTCTATCAGGCCGTAGAAGAGTTCGCCCTTCCGGGTAGTCTTGAGGTTTCCGCTCTTGAGGGGCCGGACGATTATGTGGTGGGCCTTGTTATCCCTAACATTGAAACCCCTCTCGTTCAGCCGGAACTGGGTCTTTCTCAGAAGCTGCTCTACAAACTCCTTCTCAAGGAGCCCCTTTATGTAGGCCTCCGAGGCATCTATCCCCTCGATCCATTCATAAATGACAGCATAGGAGCGGTTCATGTCCAGCTCGATCTCCGTATGGGTCAGGAGTTTCTGCTTCATCTTCATCATCTTCCTCCCAGTCTGCCAGAACTCCACCGTATCGCCGGGCACATAGATGGCAAGGGGTTTCTGTATGAGTATCTCCGATGAGGACCTCTTCATCGCACGCCGGAGTTCCGTGACCAGGGAGAACTCCTCAAAGGGGCTGTTGAACTCAGCAAAGATCAGGTGGTCGTTCTTTTCAGGATCAGGCACCTCCTGCCCCATCCTGTTCCACTTCAGCACGATATCCTTCTGCACGCCGTTGACAGGCTTTGTCCTGATCCGGTAGAGGCAACTCGTCCCTGAAAGGCGGACAGAGTTGGTCTCAAACCATTTCCTGTCAAGGACGAAGTTCTGAGGGTTCAAAGTCTCGATAAAGGGGAGGCCATGCCTCGTAAGATACAGGTCGTCATCGTTTACAAACTTTAAGTGGGTGTATTCAACACCCAGTACCCGGACCTTCTCACGGGCCGTCTCATTGATCAGTGCCTGTTCAAGGCTTTTCATGGAGTGAAGGGCCTTTCTTGTCACCGGCAAAGGGTACCGCCCCCCGGGAGCTGCTCCAACAGGCAGATCCCCTGAGCCGGTATGCTAAAATAGGATCATCATTTATTTTACCAGTATCCTTGCCGGTCTGGAAAGGATACCAAGGGAGGCAGGAAGATGATACGTTCTACAAGTCCTGGGTACAGCATAACGGTCAGGGTCGAGATTGACAACCGGATTGGCATGTTCGCGCGGGTAGCTACCGCTATAAGCGAGGCAGGAGGAGACCTCGGCTCGGTTGATATAGTCCGGGTTGAAAAGGGACGGATTGTGAGGGATGTAACCGTGAATGCCCGGGATGAGGAGCACGAACGGGAGATCGTGAAGGCCGTGAGGAAGGTCCCGGGCGTTAAGGTGAAGCGGGTCATGGACAGGACTTTTTCAGCCCACAAGGGTGGGAAGATTGAGATAAGGAGCAAGTTCCCCGTGCGGGACAGAAACGAGCTTTCCAAGGTCTACACACCGGGAGTGGCGAGGGTCTGTATGGACATCCATGTGCACAAGGAGCATGTCTACAGATATACGATCAAGGGTAACAGCGTGGCGATTGTGACTGATGGAACGGCGGTACTCGGCCTTGGGAACATTGGTCCGGAAGCGGCATTACCCGTAATGGAGGGCAAGGCAATGCTCTTCAAGGAATTTGCCGGGGTGGATGCCTTTCCCGTCATACTCGGAACAGAAGCGCCTGATGAGATAATACGGACCGTGAAGCATATCGCCCCCACCTTCGGGGGGATCAATCTGGAAGACATCTCGGCTCCACGATGTTTTGAGATAGAAGAACGGCTGAGCAAGGAACTTGATATCCCTGTCTTTCATGACGACCAGCACGGGACAGCCATAGTGGTGCTTGCGGCCATGATAAATGTGGGGAGGCTCTTCAGAAAAAACATCAGAAAGTTCAAGGTAGTGGTTGTCGGGGCTGGAGCCGCAGGGTATGCAACGGCGATGATGCTCATTAAATACGGTATTCGGAATCTGATCGTCTGTGACAGGAGAGGAACCCTTTACAGGGGAAGGAGGAAGGGGATGAACCCCTTTAAGCGCCGGCTTGCCCTGAAGAGCAACCCCGAAGGGGTGAAGGGTCCCCTCAGTGAGGCCCTGAAAGGCGCAGATGTTCTGATTGGGCTTTCCGGTCCTGATACTGTAACCGTCGAAGACCTGAAGGGTATGGCCAGGAACCCCGTTGCCTTCGTACTTGCCAATCCTGACCCTGAGATCTCTCCCCAGGAGGCATTGCCCCACGTGAGAGTGCTTGCCACAGGAAGGTCGGATTTCCCGAACCAGATAAACAATATGCTCAGTTTCCCGGGTATCTTCAGGGGGCTTCTGGACGTAAGGGCAAGGGGAGTGAATGACGAGATAAAGATCGCTGCCGCCAAGGCTGTAGCCCATTGTATAACGGATCAGGAACTCCACGAGGATTATATCATCCCGAGCATCTTCGACAGGGGGGTTGTCCATGCCGTCTCGGCTGCTGTTTCAGAGACAGCCACAAAGACAGGACTGGCAAGGACCTGACCCTGTATCTCGAGAGTGTTGAGATACATTCTTTTCATACTGGCAACCTTCTCCCTTGGCTTCATCAGTGCCATCCCTGTAGGGGCGGTCCAGGTGGAGGCGGCAAGGCGGGCCCTTCACGGGCATATAAGGGCAGCGCTTCTTGTCTCTCTGGGGGCACTCACAGGGGATCTGTGCTATGGAGTCCTTGCCTATTTCGGGCTCTTCCCAGTCCTCAGGGAAAGGGTGGTGATGGCATGGTTCTGGCTTATTGGAGGAGTATTCGTGGTCTTTCTTGCCTACGGACTTTTCAGCCAGGGGCTCAGGCAGGTGGAGGTCAGGGAACGATCCAGGCTTGCCAGGCACAGGGGACGGGCCTTCTTCACTGGTCTTGTCCTGGCCTTTTCCAATCCCCTCATGATTCTATGGTGGTTGCTCGGGGAGCGCTTCCTCAACACTCTCGGTCTGGTAAAGGTCTTCGACAGGACCACAGCAATAGAGGTTCTGGCCGTAGGCGGCCTGGGAATGTTCGCCTATCCTGCGATCCTCTCATTCACACTCTACTGGCTCCACAGGTCAATCCCCGAGAGGTTCATAATGAAGATGAGCACTGTCTCCGCAGTTGCCTTGTTTCTCTTCGCCCTCTATCTGATCGGCAGATCGCTGGTTATCCTGCTTGGCGGATGAGGGTATGCCTGGCCAGCCCCCATCAGTGCTCCCTTGTACCGGCAGAGTCTGATATAATAAACCTTAACGTTGCATAAATAGGAGCCTGTGAGGGGATGTCCCCTGCCTTGGGAGTATCAAAGTTTATACAACTGTTAAGGTTGAATGAATGACTAAACAAAGAAAAGAGGAAGGATACACCGGAGAGATCTGTCGTGCCCAGTGTGTCTTTTACAAGGAAGGCAAGGAGGAGTTCCTCTGCGGAACATACAGGTATCTTATGGAGCACTTCTTACCGGAGGACCTGACTGGCCTTCCTGAAAAGATGGAGCCTGACTTTTCCGAGGATGACTGGATAATGGAGAACATCTGCAAACACTGCGAGTTCCTTGTTGACGGATGCGATTACAGAGAGGGAAACCCCTCACCACCCTGCGGGGGGTATGTGGTGGTGGAGTTCTTAAGGAAGAAGCTTAAATAAAGGACATCCCTCACACCGGGGGCTGGGTCTGCACTGCTCCTTCCCCACTTTTACAAAGAGGGCGTGATACTCATTGAAGAGGCTTACATCCCTGGTAAGTGCCCTGTGGAAGATCTCCTGGCAGTCTGAGTAATCAGCACTTTCATCGATCAGGCCGTGGCGAAGGAGCACCCTTTTTGTGTAGGCATCTATCACGAATATGGGATTGTCCAGTGCATACAGGAGTATGCTGTCTGCTGTCTCAGGGCCTATTCCCTTTACATTGAGAAGTTCTGATCTGAGTGTATCCAGATCCTCTTTTTTCATCCTCTCAGGTTCGCCATGGTATTCCTCTACGAAGTATTCCAGAAAAGCCTTCAGCCTCCGGGCCTTTATGTTGAAATAACCGGCAGGTCTGATCAGTTCGGCAAGCCTCTTTTCTCTGATTCTGTTAAGGGAGGCCGGGTCGAGCACACCGGCATTTTTGAGGTTGTTGATCGCCCGCTCCACATTGGACCAGTTGGTGTTCTGGGTAAGGATGGCGCCGACCATCACCTCGAAGGGACCATCCCCCGGCCACCAGTGCTGGGGGCCGTAGGAGTCAAAGAGGAGATTGTAAATTTTTCTGACTGCCTCAGATGTCTTTCTGCGTTTTTTTGTACTCAATGAGAAAGTCTTTTATGTCCCTGAGAAATCTCCTGATATCTGTAAGATTTGCCTGGAGGATTTCATATAGTTCAGCATCTTCCACCTCATGATAGAAGTGGACCAGCCTGTTCCGGTAGCCTGCCATCAGGACTAGACTCTCTGAACACTCCTTGCTTATTATGCCTTTTCTGCCCAGGGTCCTTGCGATTTCTTTATATTCCACTATTCCCTGTCCTTCTTTTTTTGCAAGGATATGTCTTCCCGTATCAAATATTGCCTCAAGAGCCCTCCGCAGATAACTTTCCGCAATGGCAGGATTGTCTTCAGAGAGAAATTCTTCCCTGCCGAGACGCGAGAGTTTCTCAAGCCTGGAGAGGGCCTTTACAATAAAACCAAGCCTGTCTTCGATTAACTTTATATTGAGTTTATAAGTCATTTTCAATCAGTTCAAAAAGGTCCTTTTCATTCTTTTTCATTATCACCAGTTCATCTGAAGCAAACATTAAAACCCTGTCTTCGTACTCTTCCCTGATAGCATCAGATTCTGAATAGACACATATTCCCCTTATTGCCTCCAGTTGGATAAGATGATCCACTTCATGAAGAAAGAGCAGGTCGGCTCTGAATGGACTGACCGTATCCTGAAGTTCCATGCTCAGCCTTGCATAGGTCTTCAGTGGATTGTCAGGGATATCTTTAAAAAGAACGGCAAAGTCAATATCAGATTCAGGGTCTGTTACATCCACTTCCCGGCCTTCAAGCAAAGCAAGGCCCTTCCCTGCCTGAGAACCAAAAAGATAGCAGAGAGAAATGCCGAACTTCTCGCATATCTTCCTTATCCTTTCCATATTGACATTATATCAGTTCTTTCTTCCCTGGTTATACCCCTTTACTGCTTTTGTGGAAGGCATCCACCTGTCTGAAATACTCCTCCATGGCATACCGTTCTATTTCCATCATTTTCATGAAGGGCATCCTGAAGGAATCCTCTCCGGCAGTGAATATCCCGTGGCCGTAGACGATCACGGCATCAGTGCTCTCCAGTGCCCTGGGGACGGTATTTACGATCCCATAGGGTCCGGCTCCCACCTCTCCTGAAACTATCGGAACCCCGCAGAGGTATCTCTCCTCAGGACATCCCCGGTAGCAGAGGTCCGGGTCATCACAATCCCTTTCACAGAGCATCGAGCCGATAACGGTGAACCTGGGATGGCCATGAAGGATGAACCGGTGTCTGCCCTTGCCATAGACAGCCCTGTGGGCAGGGAGTTCAGAAGAGGCGGTTATACCCACAGAGGATGAGCCATCCATGGGGACCTCATCTATGGCATCTTCAAGTTCTTCAAGGGATGAGGCTGTCTCGCTGATGTAGATGATTCCGTCCCGGAAGGCAGAGATGTTTCCGAAACAGGAATCCACAAGCTCCTTTTCCACAAGTAACTTCCCGGCAGCAACTATCGCCTTATGTACATCTTCCGACTCAAGGGGTGAATAGTCTATCCCTCTCCGATCCGGTGGATTGACCATCCTCCCTATCATTCTGAATCTCCTCATCCTGGCCTCAGCGTATTCATCCCTCCCCTTCGTCTCTTTCAGATACTTCAGGTGATCGTGGAAGTATTTGACAAAGACGGAAAAGCAGGTGGAACTCATGAAGACGAAGGCCTGTTCAGGTGATATGGTCCCGTATGTGACTATTCCTCCCATGGATTCCACTATAACAGACTTTCTGTGAGAAAGGGCCTCCACTATCTCATCCGGCTTAAGAGCTGTTACTACAGGTATGTCATGCAGGAATGTCCGTGTCTCTGTGTCGCGGGGCAGGAGCAGACCGTTTCCGGTTCTCCCCCAATGGAGGAGTTCGTCTATTATGCTTGTCATCGGCTCTGTCGGAATGGCAAGGAGGAGGGAATTGATGTTCATCCGTTCTGTAACCTCAAGGAGCGGTTCCCTGAGAAGGGGCTTCTTATCAAGAAGGCCACCGGCGATAAAGACCTGATCGTCTATCCCGAGGAACGCTACATCCTCCGGCCTTGCCAGGCCCTGAAGGGAGAGCTTACAGAGGTACTTATTCAGTAGATTCTTCATATCCCCGTATCCTGTAGTATCTCCTGAGTGCATCAAGGAAGGCATCCCGGTCAATCGGCGGGATCACCACTTTCTCATCTTCGTAGCCTGCTTCCCTGAAGAACCTCTCCGGGAGGTTATCGTCTTTCCAGGTAAACCCGTTCATCCTGTTCATCTCTCTCTCAATATCCCAGATCCTCTCCCCGATTGCAAGAAGGGACTGGACATCATGTGAGGTGCCTGTAACTGCGTTCAACACCTCTGCATACTCCTCAAGGGAGGCACCGAAGAAGACGAACTTGCAGGCAGTGAGGGAGTCTATCACTGCGTTCATATCCTCGGAGATCTTCACCATCCGGGCCTTGCCCTCAAAGGAGAACCGGTTGACTGCCACAGGCTTCCGGAGGATTTCGTAACTTATGGGATAGGCCCTCAGGTGACAGGCCCCCCTGTTGGAGGTGGCATAGGCAAGGGCCATCCCGTAGGCACCCCGCGGGTCATAGGCTGGAAGTTCAAGCCCCTTTACTGCCATGCTGAGTTCAGGTACTCCCTGGCTCCTGGCGTATCGCAGGGAACCTTCTGCAAGGGCATCGCCAATGCCCTCTCTTTTGCCAATCAGTTTTATATGACTGAGGAGTTCTTCGGGAGAAAAACTCCTGCCCTGTATCTCCGAGTAGCAGGCTATGGTGGAGGCAGTGGATATGGTGTCAAGCCCGTATTCATTACAGAGGCGGTTTGCCTCCACGATGCTTGAGAGGTCATCGTTTTCATTGAGGGCCCCGAAGTGGGAGGCGGTCTCAAACTCCGGGATCACCTCACCGCCACTTCCCTGCTTCTTGCAGAGGATGGGACAGCCTGCACACCCGGTCTTTTTCGTGTCGTAGACGGTCTTCATCCTGTAGCCTGAGTATTTTCCTGAATCCGGAAAGAAGGATTGCCGGAAGTTCATGGTGGGTTCCATCCGCCGGGCGTGAATCAGGTCAACCAGGGCGGCTGTGCCGAAATTGCTGAGGCCGAACTCACCGAATATCGCAGGCGTGGCCCTGAGAAGCCTCATCACATTCTCACGGGCCTTTTTGAGCTTCTCCTCTGAATATACCCTCACAGCCCCGTCGCCTCTGACGGTTATCAGTTTGAGGTGCTTTGCACCCATCACCGCACCGAGGCCTCCCCGCCCGGCAAGATAGTGGCCGTCAAAGACGATGGATGAAAATCTCACGAGTCTTTCTCCCCCCGGGCCTATGATTGCAGAGGAGGTATCCTGATCAAGTCCCTTTACAATCTCATCTGTGGGCAAACCAGTGAGATCACCGGCCGGCCTGAATGATACCCCGTCACTCCCTATCTCCAGGCTCAGCCATTCATGGGAGGCACCCCTGATCACAACCATGTCAAACCCGGCCTTCTTGAGCCGTGTGCCGAACTTCCCGCCCACAGAGCAGTCAAAGACCGTCCCTGTAAGGGGGGAACGGGATATCACAGAAAACCTCCCTGATGTGGGAGATGCTGTCCCCACAAGGGGGCCTGTGGCAATAATGAGCGGCATATCCGGTGAAAAAGGGTCTTTAGTGATATGCCCTCTCAGCAGAGCCACACCAAAACCCCGTCCCCCGAGGAATTCGTTACAGAGGTCTTCCGGTGTCTGGGCTGTCTCCCATGAATGGGAGGATAGGTCTATATAAAGGCTTTTTCCTGTATATCCCGTTATCATTGACCTGTCATGCAAAAATCAGAAGTCTTCCAAGGAGATTCCTGAACATAGGATATACGAAAGTGAAAGAACAACTCAACAGCACAAATGTAAATGGCACGCCTGTTGACTACATTGTTCAAGTTAAGTTCACTTCTTCAGAATCTAATCTACAGTAAGAATCCCGGCTACTCCCATTGAGTAGTTCCTTCCCTTCGCCTCAGCATAGCCAGGGAGATATTCACCCATTTTCACCTCGCCATCATATACAGCATAGTCACCGGTTTTCTGGTCATAGGGCACCCCTACATCTTCGGGAAAATAGAAGCCCAGATAATCGCCCCTGAGTGCATTAAGGGGCGGGGTCAGATCCAGAGATTTCATGCCCTTTTCTTTCACTGTAAGGAGAGGGCTTTCCCAGATGCAGAGAAGTCCATCCTCTGTCCGCCTCAGTAATTTGAGTTTCATTTTGGTCCTTTTAGAGAAGAGGCCCTTCACCATGTAAATCACTGCATCCCCCCTCAAGGGATTTCCGAAATCCACGATTGTAAGGTCCCTGCCTTCCATGTGGGCCCGTTCTATTAACTCACCCCCTGTATAATCCATCAACTCATCATTCTTTGAAAATCTACTGAACATACCGTGGAGGCCCTTCAGGAACTCCCTCGTTTTTCCTCTCAGTGATGTGATATTAGTTTTCTGGGCCTTTTTCTCCTTGGAAAGTGTAGCAGTAAGGGCATGACACTCTTTCAGGTCATTCTGGAGTTGCCGGTTTTTTGTCTCTGCCCGGGAGATTTGTGACTTTAGCAGTTCATTTTCCTGCTGCAGATGCCGGACATCCTGTGATACACAGCCGGACAGCAAAAGAATCAACATAAGTGACAGGCTTGCAAACAGTCTTTTCATACCTTACCTCCATCCAGTTATTCAGTTATCAAGAACGTGGTTTCAGTCAATATCTTTCCGTCTATTCCGATTAATCTTATAAAATACTCTCCTGGCAGCCACCTGTAACCGACCCGCTTTATCTGAAAACTCCTCTCCCCGGAGGGGGGAACAAGCACTGCAGGAATTTCATAAATGTCCTGATTCCCGCTCCTGTCAGTCAATCTTATCCGTACGAACCTTTCATCATCCTTTATTTCCCTGTAGAGAAGCCTGATGGTAATATCATCTTCTACAGGAGGGAATCTGACAGCATTCTCCCTGTGAGGCTCTCCTCCGGAATAGAAGAGAATCCGGAACCTTGTATCCTCTGCCTCTTCTGCGGAATGCCCGCCGGAAGCTCTCCGGACAGTTACAGTGTAGCTTCCCTGATTATCCCGGAAGATATCATCATTTGCACCGATGAAGAGCCAGCCATCTCCAGGGGCACGGAATCGGACAGGGCCTTTCCCCAGATCAAAAAGGTCCCCGTTAAACTGTCCTATAAGCCGCATCAACGGCAGCCCCTTCAGGGACTGGCACGTCTTGTTCATGATATGGTTCTCCTGCCCCTCAGGCCCGACTCCCGGGAACCCGCCACCAGCCTTCACTTTCCCGGTGGCGGTTATCGTAACAGTCTCTCCTTCTTTCAGATAAACCGTCCTGAAGGGAGGAGAGCCATCACCGGCACAGTACCCCTCAACCGGCATGGCAGTGGCAGGTACGGTAAATGTCTCCTCTTTAAACTTTCTCCTGTTGAGAGTCTCAAAAAAATCATTTTTGATCTCCCGGGGATTTACGGTGCCCGCTAACTTAACCTTACCCTGCAGATCAGATTTTATATGCTGCCCTTTGCTAAATGTCCTTGTTTCCTTACCCTTTCTTATTTCAATACTTCCTTCAAGCACCTTTACTTCCACCCCGCCTCTATCCGTTATCTCCACAACAAAGGATGTGCCTGATGGCTTGATACTGCCGGCAGGTGTTACAACCGTGATTTTTCCATCTATAATCAGACGTCCGGCACGGCCTTCCACACTCTCTGTTGAGAGCACTTTGAGGGCGGCTCCTTCAGGCAACAGGACAGAGCGACTCCTGTTTTCAGAAACATCCGGGGGAAAAAGGAGGACAACCATTCCTCTTCTTGCCCTGACTGACTGTCCAGGAAAGACTGCCTGTACAAGCCTCTCCTTCTCAAGGACCACCTCTCTGTCGTCAATTTCAACAATCGCCTTCTTCTTATAATCAGCAGGGTACAGCAATAGTCCCAGTGTGCAGGCATTGATTCCGTATTTAGCCACAAGAGAGTCTATATCCCCTGCAGATGATAATCCGCCGTATTTCTTCTTCATCTGAACCCATTCCAGGATGTTGCGGGCCGGGACCCATCGCATCACCCATGACTCCCTCTTGTACTGGTCTGCTGTCCTGAGATAGTCGCCGAAGACTCCGGCAGTCCGGCTTGAAATATGGGGCCCGTAAAGGGCCCGGAGAAAGGTTGTCTGCACACCTTCGATACGGCAGCCCCCGAGGATCCGGGCGGACATGGCTTTGCTGTCCGTGTCAAACTCCTTCAGATACCCTCTGTCAGAATATATGGACTCCTTGAATTCAGGATGCCGGCTGTCCAGAAAGGAGTATAAAAGGTAAGCAAAAAAGTCTGCTGCGCTTTCGCTGAATGAGGTGAGCATCTTGCCCTTTTCCGTTCGAGTTAAAGGAGGTCTCCATAGATAATGTTCCCCTCCCTGGAAGAACTTGTCCCAGAGACAGGTAGAAATCCATCTGTCAATCATCTGTTTGTGTACAAAGTGTCCAAGTTCATGAGAGAGTATCAGATAAGGAGGGTCTCCCTGAAAAGCCTGCTCCCCCCAGAAGGTTTCTGCCGTGCCAGGGATCTGAACCTCACCAGTTGATTCATAGCCACTAATATTATATTTTGGTACAGATAGAGAGGTGACTTCATACCGGAATGGCAGAGCCCTGAGTCCGCTTATCGTCTTGCCGAGGTTCCCGTTATCAAAACCCATGGAGCGGAGGAATTCCTCCGCCCAGCCCTTCAGCCGGGTTTCATGTTCCACTGGGGCAAGAATGTCTATGGGACCGATCTCAATACATTGGCTCTTATTAAAGTCCATGGTTATATTACGGCGTTTTGCAAGGGGGATGAGAGGCAGTTGTAAGGGGAGACGGTTTTTGGACCTCCAGTTGAGATAGGGCTCAGTGGTGACTTTATCAGGGGCGATCAGCACATAAAATACTCCCTTTTCTTCCGTATCCTTCTGGGAGGCAATCATTGACCTTGGGCGTGTTATGAATACAGGTGGCTCCGCCTCTTCACGCGGCTTCATTAAGGCATCCACTGTGGTTCCCTTTATAAGGGTAAGGCTGAGGGGGAACTCAACCTCTGAAATTCCTTTGGGCTTAAGTTCATCCTTCAGATAGGCAGTAAAACGCAATTTAAGAACAAGGCCGCTGGTGCTTGAGGAGGCTCCACAGAATGACTTCCAGAATGATCTCAGGTTAACATCATGCTGCTCAACAGGTGATATGTTTATATAGGTCTGTAACCGACCCCCTTCATCGAGGAACCCCTCATTCCTTTCCAGAGACAGGAAGGGGAAGAGTTCTTGGTTTAGAAATTCAACCTCTATCCTCCCACTTTTCAGGGGAAGACAGTTCTGAGTGTTAGAGGAACAGTCACGTACCTGCACACTTACCGGCACCCTGACAGGTGCACCCCGCAATGGAACCTCTAATGGCGAGGGGGTAACATCAACTTTGATATCTACAGCGCTGATTAACTTTTTCAGTACAAAATCCCCCTTCCATGAGTAAGGCGCTGTTCCTTCCGTCTCAACATGGAGACGATACACTCCCTTTTTATCTGTGGTTGTGGATTCCCCCAGGTCAGGGAGATAGACCTTTGCATCGGGAATGGGGTTTCCCCACTCATCCCTTACTGTGCCTGAGACGGTTATACTTGAAGGTGTGTAGCCTTTTATGTATCTTCTATCTGTTTCAGACCTGTAGCCCCTTGCCTCCACCTTAACGGATATTTCAGTAACCTCTTCATCATCAACGGTTTCCCCTATCACTCCCGGTCGTGGATGGATAGACCCCTCCCGGACATCCCACTGGTAGTGGGAAGGGGTGGTCTTTACTATTTTCCACTTATCCTTTTTTCCCTGAATCAAGTATCGAAGTTCCGGATAGGGTCCCTCTCTTATGTTCAATAACTGAATTCGATACCGGTTATATTTTTTTGGCAGAAGGGGAAGGCTGTTACGTATAGCGGTTTCATAGAAGAAGCTACCCTCATAATCCCCTGGTTCATAGCCTCGGGAGACAGGACCGACTCCGTCTATATAAGCCACTGAATTGTCGCAGTCAAAGTCAATGTCTTGATCGCGGTACTCTACTTCACTGACTTTAACCCGGCCGGTGAGAGGGTCCATCCCGGTGGTGAAACTCCCTGTGCGTTCCTTGCCATCGTCTTTACAAACCTCCCTGAAGGTGTGCAGCCCCGGATTCAGGGGCAGACCCTGATAGGCAGGAATCAGCCACCTGGTGCCTGAGATTAAATGCCCTTTGAAGACAATCATGCCGCAATGGGGTTCATCAACCCTGTATGCCTGGCCTTCCGGACTGACTGCAAACACATACCAGTAGTCGTCTGGCCTTTTGTCCCCGGGACGCTTCTCTCTTCTGCTTACAGAAATCTGCAGTTCACCATCTCCGCTCAGGCAGAGCGATGGCGCAGCTCTGAACGGTCCATCCGGCTGAGGTATGAACACCGCCCCTCCCCTCCGGCGGGAGACGGAGTAACTCATCAACCACCAGGTATAGGTGCGGGGGTCCGGGCGCACAAGCTCCAGCCAGTAGTAGGTGTCGTCCTTAAGGCTGTGAACACAATTTGGGCACCACCTGAGACTCTTATACCCCGCCTTCTTCTGGACCTCGTCAGGTGGAAGCCTGAGTCGCCAGACCTTCCTGTCTGAACTCCCTCTGGTCTCCGGTAAGCGCCAGAGACGGGGCAGACATCCCCGGGCAGTGATAGCAAAGACAATGCGACGGGGGACGGCCAGGTTAGATGGGACCGGAAAGGCCTTGCCGTCCTTGGAGGAAAGTCTCTGTAACAGACTTCCGCTGGCTGCATCATAGGCAATTACCTGCAGGTCCGCACGGGCTTTCTCGACGCCCTCCGGCAGATCGGGGACGATAACCACCTGGTCTGTCACCTGGGCGTATGTCACGGAGGCAATAAGACATATTCCAAGTACGAGCAGGCACAGTGGCCGGGATAAGGCCGGTGCGGTCAGTTTGCAATATGGTCTTTTCATCTGCTCATATCCCTATCTTTCACAGTATATCCTTTTAGCTCCGCTCTCCTTCACAGCACCCACTGTCTCTGGCCAGTCTTGTTGCCCCCTGTGAAAACCGGTAACGCCTGAAGTGAAGTCACACAGGTACTTCTCACCATTGGAGGATTACAATCAGTAAGCACCTGATAGGAGGGAAAAATCAGAGGGAAGAGAAAGTTGAAAAAGAATGTCTTTTCTTGTTGTTTCATCTATTTGATGTCCGGAACAATAGAGGCGGCAATTATATGACCCGGCCTGAATGAAAAAAAGTTAACAGTTAGTATTATTACATTTTACCACGCTGAAACTCAATTACAACTGATTTTATTCCCCCGCCTTACTGCTCACTCAACCTGTACAGAAATACCAGTATCTCCGCCACTGCCCGGTAGAGTTCCTCAGGGATTTCCTCATAGAGATCAAGCCTGGAGAGGACCTCCACGAGGTTTCTGTCCTCCCTTATGGGAACGCCGTGCTCCCTGGCGATCTCTATTATCCTTTCAGCAAGCCAGCCCTTTCCGTGGGCGATCAACTTCGGCGCTTCATCCTCACCGTGGATGTACCTGAGCGCAGCCGCTTTTTTAGTCGTATCGCCTTTCCCTGGTCGTGATCTCATGATTCGCCTTTTATTATAGCCAAAGGGGATGCTCTCGGGCAGGATGATGGAAGAAAAGTGCTAAAACAGGGAGACAGACGAACAGTGATTTCACTGAAACAGGAAAAATCCTGATCCTTTATCCTGGGGTCGAAAGGATTGACATTCATAACGCTATGCGTTATTATAAACTAAATGATTAAAAGCTTTGCGAGCAAAGAAACAGAAAAACTATTCAAAAGGGAACCGTCAAGTAAAATTCCAAAAAACATACAACGGATTGCTCGTCGAAAACTTGAAATATTAGATGCAGCTGAGGTGTTACAGGATCTGCGTATACCACCATCCAACCACCTTGAAAAACTGAGCGGGAAAAGAAAAGGGCAATACAGCATTCGTATTAATATTCAGTGGCGCATCTGCTTTGAATGGCGAAAGGGTGACGCCTACAATGTAGAAATAGTGGATTATCATTAGGAGGCATTATGAGAAATGCTAAATTAGCACCGATACACCCAGGGGAAATCCTGCTGGAAGAATTTCTGAAACCAATGGGAATCAGCCAGTACAGACTGGCTAAGGATTTAAACGTTCCGGCAAGACGGATCAATGAAATAGTTAAAGGCAAACGCTCAATAACTCCGGATACTGCACTCCGGCTATCAAAGTACTTTGGGCTGTCTGAGAGATTCTGGATCAACCTCCAGGCTCGCTATGATATTGAGACAGAAAAGGAGAGGTTAAAAGACAAACTTAACGAAATACATGTTTACGCTGCTGGTTAAGTAGTTACAAACTTTTTTTTTGCACGCCGGATGTGCAAAAATCTTCCTCTTCCTGATGCTTGGTCTTCCCATTTCAAGGACACAGCCGTGTCCAACCTCTTGGAGTACGGTTAAGAAACACCGTCCCGCCATGAAGGCAATCCGCCCAAATTGACATCCATTGTTTTTTTTGATATACTTTGCTCAAGCGGGCAATAAGAGCAAGCCGTTCTGGGGGATCAAAGGACATGAAAAAAGCAGGTATCGCTTTTACCTTCATTTTATTCCTGAGCTTGCTGCTCGCCTGGTTCCAGCCGGGTCAATGTGAGCCTCCCTTCATTATCGATCAAATCCGGTCCCAATTCAAAAGTATTCTATCCACAGGAAATCAAGTGCTTGTCAAAGGTCGCTGGAAAAGAACGACCGGCACCGTCAAACTAAACATACCTCCTAAAATAAATACCACTACTATAACGTGTGACAAACCAAGTCTTACATGCAGAGAGATAATCGCAGGGGCAGTAACTCCTGAGCAGAAGCCGGGGTTATTTGAGAAACCATACCTGTTTATTGAAGAGACATCCTACAAAATCATAAATTGGAGCAACGATGGAGTAATAATTGCAAAACACGAATCGCTTGTAGCAGATTTTGAATTGAGAATCTCTCTTGAAGATGAGTTTGCTGAAAGAAGATGGCGTGAAACTAAAGCTCATGGTAGCAATACGTCTGATTCAAAGAATTATGGAATTTGGACACTTGAATAAATTCCCCTAACCGGGCTCTTGCAGCCGACAGTTAATCGCTGTGGGTGAAGCGCCGTTAAATCGATTAAGACTAATAAGAAAGCTATACTTAACGCGGTGTATTTCGGTGTATTAATGAAATACCCTCGATTATATGAATTATATACTGCTGCTAAAAAAAGAAGCTGGGAAATAGAAAATCTGCTTCGCAAAGGAGATGCTCAACTTGATGATTGGGAGCAGGCACTTCAAGAATTAGAATCTGAAGCGTGGATGGATTTCCTTAAAAAGGCTCAAAGTCGTGATTTCACTTGCCACCCGATAAATAGACTTAAGACTTTATTCGAGTTTATTAATGAGGCAAAAGGATATATTCTTCTAAAAAATTATGGTTGCCGTGAGATTAAATTTATTCCTGAGAGCGATACTAAAACGCCAGACATTGAGGCTAGTTGTGGCACTGGGAAAGTGATTCTTGAAGTGAAAACTATTAATCTATCCGAGGAAAATGTAGGGTGCTTATATTGGAACTCTTATAATACAGAAATGAACACGCTTGATGTTCAGACCACGTTGTCGGATGGTTTAAAGAAAAAAATGAATTCAATCTGCAAAGACACTAAAGAAAAGTTGGCTCCTCACGAGAATTTGTGCACAGTTTGAGGTAGCTCAAGGTCCCCAAGG
>CAZITN010000021.1:0-35561 GCA_964542175.1 uncultured Thermodesulfovibrio sp.
ATGAATCCTTCTTTTTCAAAGGTGTCGTGCATTGGTGTTTTCTCCGCCATACCGCTTCCCTGTGGAAACCAGATTGTTTTGGACACCACTGAATTATGACCTGAACTGATCGATTTCTATTACGATATTCCCTGAAACTATCCTTACCGGGCAGGTGAGGGCGGCGAGTAATCCCCATTTGAGCAATACCACCCCGTCAGAACACCAACTGCCGGCCTTCCACCCATCGGGTTTATGATCATCCTTTTTTTCCATTTATACTCATTGCATTAAATGGGGTTACGAAACGCCTGCACCTGCCCTTCTTACAATATAAATCGCTCAATTGGGGTAAGAAGTACACCCACAAACCAATACCGTCGGGCAGGCGGGTCCCTGGAGAGCACCGGATAGCAGGGATACCCCTTTCATAGGTCATCAGGTTACTAAATTACTGGGTTACTCAGCCTCAGCCATGATCATGGCCTCAACCTGTTCTTTTATCCCTACACCCTACCCGCTTTACGCTACACGCTTGCTTTTTAGCCTCAAGGCTTCATTGGTCATTAGTGTATTGGTATATTGATTAGTGGTCGTTTCTCGCATTTCTCACGTTCAACCTCTCTCGCCTTATGTGTTCCCTGCCCGCTATACGTTTCTTTCATACCAAAAACTTCCATTTCTTCAAAAACTATGATACAATGGTATTACTCTAAAATCTTCTTCAAAGGAGGTCCTATGGCGGAGAAGAAAAAGAAGAGGTGTGCGGCAAAGACAAAGCAGGGAACTCAGTGCAAGAGATCGGCATCAGGCAGGTCAAAGTTCTGCGCAACCCACAAAAAGAAGTAAGAACAACAAATGAAGCCCACAGCTTTGCTGTGGGCTTCATTTCTTCCCCAACAAACTGACCACCGCTTTTATAAGAGAAGCACAGTGTCCGAGTTGTTGGTATGCCTCATCTCTGGTTATCACTCTCCCCTCCTTCCTGAGCCTCTTTCCCAGATGCCTTGATATGTTTGCAATACGGGCGATCTCTCTGCCAAGGTCTGCTTCAAATTTGTTCTTTCTTATTTTTATCGGATACATGTAAGATCTTATTCTGTCCATATGCTGAAATACCTCATCATCAATCACACCATCAAAGCGGGCATGGTTTTCCCTGTTGAACTCGTCGAAGGGCATGTTATGAAGGGGTTGGCAGAGATCGGTCATGTAGTGGATTGCATAGGCAAGATGATATTCGGCGTACTTACCTTCCCCCCTGACCTGCAGGTACTCCCTCAGCGCGCCTATTATGGCACCGTAGATATGGCCAGTCCTGTCAGTTGGCGAATTATACATGGCTGCCTGCCCAAGGACCTTCCCGGGAGTAACTTCCTTATCTTCAGGGTTGTCATAGTAGTGGTTGAGGCCCTCCCGCCTTCCGGCCTTGATCTTCGCCATATCCGGTCCGGTGGCGTTGAACCACCTCTCATAACCTGCCACCTTTGCAATGGCTATGTGGGTCCAGTCATGCCAGGCATAAAGGGGGCTTGCACTCATGAAAGAGATGAAAATCAGTATAAGGCTGTATCTCATTCTTCTAATATATCATCAGAGAGATATAATTACAACCCTCCAGTCCCTGTTCTCCCGAAATAGCCGTGGGAATTTACAAGAAAATAGGTGGGTATTGGTTTTGAGCGGTTTCAGGCAACCTTTGGTGTCGTTGTGACCCGATTTCCGGCCGCGGAGATCGTTGTGACCATGAATCACGGTACGACTCCGGGTATGGGAAAAGCTATTGCCCGCCTCTACCGAACTGACCGCGGAGTCAGTCGGCAGTTTACGCTCCCCGGCCTGATGTATTGTCCATCCACACCTGAATAAGTTAAAATATAAGAATGATTCCCAAGTTTGCATTAGTATTCGGACTTCTTTCCATGACTTGCATGCTGAACCTGCCCTTTGGGTTCATGAGGGGAAAGGCAAGAAAATACTCTCTGAAGTGGTTTCTTTACATACACCTCCCCATCCCTTTTATCTTTCTTGCCAGAACCTACTCACACCTTGACTACCGGTATATCCCTCTGTTTGTGGGAGCGGCGGTCCTTGGACAGGTTCTTGGAGGCAAACTGAACATATAGATCCTGCCTGACAGAGCAGACCTGTCTTGTTACAATTTGTAAAGAAATATTATGATAAAAAGAATACCCTCTGTAAGGAGAGACTGCTGATGAGCGAAAAAAAGAAGACACCCGTTGATATCCTCTGGGATTTCTTTTCCTCAATCAAACTCGCCGTGGTGCTTTTTGCCCTCATAGCCTCAACCTCAATTGTAGGCACCATACTGGAGCAGGGAGCATCACCGGAAAAGAACATCATTGTTCTTGAGCGGATTGTGGGAAAAGGACTGGCTCCCCATCTCTACAGGTTTTTTGAGACCCTCGGCTTCCTCGACATGTACCACTCATGGTGGTTTGTATCCTTTCTGGTCCTTTTTGCCGCCAATCTTATCATCTGCTCGCTGGACCGCCTTCCCCGGATACTTAAACTGGTCCGTGAACCTGCACGACCTCTCCGTCCGGGACAACTCAGGTCCCTTTCTTTGAAAAGGGAGATAAGCCTGAAGGGCCTACCCGGGGATAACCATGACTTTATAATGAACACACTCAAGTCTTCAGGCTTCCGGGTCCAGAACAGCCCCTTGGAGAACGGCGGCTTTCAGCTTTATGGACAGAAGGGCGGATGGACAAGACTGGGTGTTTATATAACACACCTCAGTATTCTTGTGATACTGGCTGGGGCTGTAATAGGAATTTTCTTTGGATTCAAGGGATTTCTGAATCTTCCGGAAGGATACACCTCAGAGGTCGCATACGCAAGAAACGGCAAGCCCCATGAACTCGGTTTTGCCGTAAGGTGTGACGACTTTGAAGTGGAGTTCTACGGAATGTCCGAGATGCCAAAGGATTACAAGAGCTGGCTCACTGTTATTGACAATGGCAGGGAGGTGGTAAAGAAGATGATAGAGGTGAACGAACCTCTACGGTACAAGGGATACACCTTCTACCAGTCAAGTTACGGGATGATGCCCAACGCACAGGGTTACTTCATCTTCACCGTAACCGGGCCCGGGGGCAAGACTGAGACGATAACCAAAAGGCTCGGTGAGTCATTCACAATACCGGCAACAGAGATTAAAGGAACCATAAAGGACTTCAGCCCCGCCCTTGCAACAGACCAGTCAGGAAAGACCTATACTTATTCGGACATGATGAACAATCCTGCAGCCTATATTGTTTTCACAGAAGGCGGGAAGGAAAAGTATTCCGGCTGGGTCCTGAAACGTTTCCCCACGACATGGAACCTTCCCGACGGAAACAGAATAGAGTTCATTGATTACTGGGGTGCCCAGTATACAGGGCTTCAGGTCAGGAAGGACCCTGGTGTCTGGATTGTCTATTTAGGATCCATTATAATGGGATTCGGCCTTTACATCACATTCTTCACAAGCCACAAAAAAATCTGGGTTTTTGCAGAAGAAAACGGTAAAAACACCCTTCTGACCGTTGCAGGAAACACCAACAAGAACAGGGCGGCTTACGAGCGGAAAATAGAAAAGATAGCCGGGCGGCTCTCCGGCGAAAAGACCACCTAAACAGGAGGAGCAGATGGAAAGTTCAACCTTTTTCGGAATCGCCACGCTGGGATATATCTTTGCAATGATCTCATACATAGCTTACCTGGTTTTCAGGAATGAAAAGGTAGGTATGGCCGCTACGGCAATTACCGTGCTAAGCTTTATCTCCCAGACAGTCGCCTTTGGAATGAGATGGGTTGAATTCTACAACAGGCACATGGAACTGGGAATGGACCTGCCATGGTGGCGTCCGCCCATTACAAACCTTTATGAGTCTCTCATCTTCTTTGTCTGGTGCCTGATTCTTGGGTATCTGTTTATTGAGTTCCGTTACAAGACCCGTTCCTTTGGTGCATTCATCACTCCAGTAGCAGGTCTTGCCCTTGCCTTCATAGAGATGACGGGCATGTCAAAGGGGATACAGCCCCTTGTGCCGGCACTTCAGTCCAACTGGCTTCTTGCCCATGTCACGATGAGCTTCATCTCTTATTCAACCTTCGCTCTCTCCTTTGGAACCGGCCTGATGTATCTGATTGAAAAGACCGAGAAGCGCTCGGAACCAGCCTATATCTTCTGGACGATTTCTCTGGGGATACTGGTAATTCTGCTGGTGGCGATGGGACTTGATTACCTCAAGTATCATGTTGTGATGTCCAACCCGGAAAACGTCAGGAGCTTTCTCTTCAAGGCAACTTTCAAGAGCAATTCCTCCATGGTCTCTCTCATAAGCTGGATAACGGCCATACTTACTATTGGCGTCATCTGGAGGTTCGGATACAAATTGAAAAAGGTGGTTTCCGCATTCAATGTGACTCCTCAACTCCTCGACGAACTTACCTACAAGTCCATAGCAGTAGGATTCCCGATATTCACCTTAGGCGGACTCATCTTCGGTGCAATCTGGGCGGACCAGGCCTGGGGTGTGTACTGGTCCTGGGACCCAAAGGAGACATGGTCACTCATAACCTGGTTTGTCTATGCCTTCTTCCTCCATGCCCGGCTTATGAGAGGCTGGAAGGGGAACAAAGTAGCCATTGTTGCGGTTCTGGGCTTTGTCACAGTTGTATTTACGTACCTTGGGGTCAATCTTCTTCTTTCGGGGCTCCACAGCTATGGCGGGATGAACTGAATGAATGCTATCCCTTAGCCTGAAATGGAAATATATCATCTTCACCCTGCTGATTCTCCTTGTGATAATCAGCATATTCTCTTTCTACAACCTGAGGTTCCAGGAAGACCTGATCCACGATGATGACAGGAAACGGGTCGAACTGATCACGGATATAATCAAGAACGGCCTCTACACCATCATGCTTGAAGGAAGGGGAAGGGAATTCCAGAAATTCCTTGAATCACTGATCGCAGAGGACATCAGAGAGGTCCGGATCTTCAACCCCAAGGATGGTAGGATTATGGCCTCATCCATCCCTACCGAAATAGGCAAGCCCATATACAAAGAAGACATAGACAGATACAAGCACCAGCAGCTGCCCTCTGTCTTTGTTCATGAGCGTGAAGAGACGGAAGTTTATTCCATGGTAATCCCCATCATGAATGAAAAACCCTGCCAGCGGTGCCATGACAGCTCTGAAAAGGTCAGAGGAGTGCTTGATGTTGAGATATCAATGAAAAAAACACGGGGAAGGATTCGCGAACTACGTATAAGGACAATAGTTTTTTCCCTCCTCACCTTTCTTTCTCTCTCTCTCTCCCTTGCCCTGCTCACTACATTCCTTGTAAGCAGACCTGTAGAGGGTATAATCAGGAAGTTGAGAAGGGTTGAAGGAGGAGACCTCTCCGTCCGGTTTGAAACGACAAGAAGCGATGAGATCGGGAGACTCTCAAAGACTCTGGATTCAATGCTCACAGAACTCGACCGGGCACGCCGGGAGATTCAGCGATGTCATATCGAAGAGATAAAAAGAATCGAGAGAATGGCAAGTCTCGGAGAGATGGCTGCAGCAATAGCCCACGAGATAAAGAACCCCCTTGCAGGGATAAGTGGTGCCATCCAGGTGATCTCTGAGGACTTCCGGGACGATGATCCGCGAAAGGAGATCGTTGCAGAGATACTCATTGAGATAGAGAGGCTGGACAAGGCCGTAAGAAACCTTCTCAGCTTCTCAAAACCCATAACCCTCCAGAAAGAAAGGGTCCATTTACAGGACCTTCTGGACAAGACACTCTCTCTTGTCCAGCAACAGGCAGAAAAGATGAATATAACCATCAAGGTCGAAAACGGGCTGCACGGTGTCACCACCGAGATTGACAGGGAACTCATTCAGCAGGTATTCCTCAACCTCATCCTGAATGCCTTTCATGCAATGCCAGGAGGAGGCACCCTCGTAATCTCATTATCCAAGTCGGACTCCTCTGTCAGTATATCCTTTTCAGACTCCGGCGAGGGTATCCCCTCGGAAAACCTCAAAAAGGTTTTCAAGCCGTTCTTTACCACAAGGCATACAGGAACAGGACTCGGACTTGCAATCTCAAGAAATATCATAGAGGCTCACGGAGGAAAGATAGATGTCCAGAGCACAATCGGACTGGGCTCGACCTTTACTGTCACCCTTCCGGTATAATTAGAGGGTATGAACAAGGGCAGAATACTCATAGTAGACGACGAAAAACTCCTCAGATGGTCTCTTCAGCAGAACTTCCTGAAAGAGGGGTATGAGGTTATATCCGCAGAAAAAGGCATGCAGGGAATTGAGGCCTTCAAGGAGGAAAGACCCGATGTAGTACTGCTGGATATTCATCTTCCTGACATCTCTGGCCTGAATGTCCTTGAGGGAATAAAGGAAATCGATCCCGATGCGATCGTCCTTATGGTCACCGCCTATGGAGATGTGGAGACTGCAGTCAAGGCGATAAAGCTGGGGGCCTATGACTTCATTGAAAAACCCTTCAACATGGAGAAGTTGAACATAACCATCAGCAAGGCGATGGAGACGATCTCACTCCGAAAGGAGATAACCCAGTTAAAGGGAAAACTCTCCACACAGTATGGATTCGACAGCATCATAGGCCAGTCCGATGAGATGATGAAGGTCTTTGGGATAATCCAGAAGGTCGCCTCGAGTGATGCATCCACTATACTTATCCAGGGAGAAAGCGGAACAGGTAAGGACCTTGTGGCACGGGTTATTCATTATCAGTCCAGCAGGGCAGCCATGCCCTTCATGGAAATCAATTGTACCGCTGTGCCTGACTCCCTGATAGAGAGCGAACTCTTCGGTTACGAAAAAGGGGCTTTCACCGATGCCAAGGCCCTGAAAAAGGGGCTCTTCGAGCTGGCTGACGGCGGCAGTATCTTCCTTGACGAAATAGGAGATATGCAACCGAACACCCAGGCCAAGCTCCTGAAGGTCCTTGAAAGCAAAACATTCAAAAGGATCGGCGGGGTGAAGGATATAAAAGTGGATGTACGTATCATAGCGGCAACCAATAAAAATCTGACTGAGGAGGTGAGAAAGGGGAATTTCAGGGAAGACCTTTTTTTCAGGCTGAAGGTTATTCCCATCAATCTCCCCCCACTGAGGGACAGGAAGAAGGATATATTACTCCTTGCTAACTACTTTATCACCGAGTTCAACAGGGAATTCCGGAAGAAGGTGAAAGGGCTTACCAGGGAGACGGAAAGGCTATTCCTTGAGTACCCTTGGCCAGGTAATGTGCGAGAACTGAAGAATGTCATTGAAAGGGTGATGATCCTCGAAAGTGATGAGTACATCCGACCGGAACACCTCCCATTAGAACTAACCTCCAGGGAGACGATCCATCAACTGAACACGGAGAGTTTTGATATAGCGATCCCCCCTGGCGGAGTGGATATTGAAGAAGTTGAAAAAAAACTGATACGAGGGGCTCTTGAGATGACAAAGGGAAACCAGACCAGAGCTGCAAAACTCCTGAATCTCTCGAGGGACGCCCTTCGTTACAGGATGCAGAAGTTCGGACTTTTTGATAAGGAACCATAACAGTCATATTCTGTTTGCAATGTTTTGCATGAATTTTGCAGAGGACTTCAAACAAGTTTTATGAAGATACTCATCGTCGATGACGAACAGCTTGTCCGCTGGTTCATGGAACGGGCCCTGATAAAAAAGGGCTGTGAGGTGAAGAGCGCCTCCAGCGTTCAATCTGCTCTGGATATCCTCGAAAAGGAAAAGTTTGACATTGTCTTTACTGACCTTAAGATGCCAGAGGGAAATGGCGCAATTCTCGTTGACAAACTGCGTGAAATGCCTCACCGAACTGTGATAGTCGTCTGTTCAGCCTATATAACCGCTGAAACAGATCAGCAGTTCAGGGAAATGGGGATTCATACTCTCAAGAAACCATTCAAGCTGAAGGAACTCGAAGTACTCCTACAGAAGATAGAGCCTCAGAAACCAACCATAATTTGACAAAATCCCAGTAAAGAAAATATAATACTAAACTGTGCATTTATTGCTTACTCTTTACTGAGTTAAGGCATAATCCACTCAAACCCTGGCTTTTCAGACTGGGAATAACCAAAAATACAGGAGGTTTTTATGGCTGAAGGGATTATCGATGTCACAACATCCACTTGGGATCAGGAGGTTCTGGGTGCATCGGGACTGGTGCTGGTGGATTTCTGGGCTGTCTGGTGCGGTCCCTGCCGGATGATCGCCCCGACAGTGGAAGAGATTGCCAAGGAATATGCAGGCAAACTGAAGGTATGCAAGCTGAACACCGACGAAAACCCGGACATAGCAAGCAAATATAAGATAATGGGCATTCCAACCCTCATGTTCTTCAAGGACGGGGAAAAGGTGGATCAGGTTGTAGGTGCTGTACCCAAGCCTCAGCTGAAATCAAAGATCGATCACTTGCTGGGATAGATGATGGAAAAGAGATCCGGGCGCATTGCCCTTCTGTTCCTGATTGCTTCTCTTTTCCTGCTCTCCCTCTCCTGCAGCAGGGAAAGCGGCGGGTCTCCTGACGTAGGCAGCAGAGCACCTGACTTTCGTCTTAAGGATCTGAACGGGAAGTCGGTCTCCCTTGAAGACTATGCAGGAAAGGTTGTTCTTATTGAATTCTGGGCGACATGGTGCCCGCCCTGTCGTGAATCCGTCCCGGAAATGGAAAGGCTCTTTGAGAAGATGCTTGACAGGAACCTTGTGGTACTTGGCGTGAGCGTAGATGAAGGCAGCAGTGCTCCGGAAAAGGTGAAGGCCTTTGCTGAAAAATACAACATCGGCTATACCGTCCTGCTCGACAGTGGTGAGGCAAGCAGGAAGTACAGGATCACCAGCATACCTGCCATATTCATCATCGACAGGAACCTGAAGATAGTGAAAAAATATGAAGGCTTTATGCCCGGCATGGGCAAGGAACTGGAAAGGCAGATAACCTCTCTTCTCTGATGAGGGGTCCTGATTTGACTGGTCATGTTTGACTCTCTCTCTGAAAGACTCGATGGCATATTCAGGAAGCTCCGGGGAAGGGGTTACCTGAAGGAAGAGGATATAGATACCGTTCTCAGGGAGATAAGGCTCTCTCTCCTTGAGGCAGACGTGAATTTCCGGGTAGTCAAGGACTTTATAGCCCGTATAAGGGAGAAGGCCATTGGCGCAGAGGTACTGAAGAGCCTTACCCCGGGACAACAGGTAGTAAAGATAGTCCATGAAGAACTGATCAATCTCCTCGGCGGAACGGCAGAAAAGATACAGCTTTCTCCAAACCCTCCCACAATAATAATGATGGTCGGTCTTCATGGCTCAGGCAAAACCACCACATCGGCAAAACTTGCTCACCATTTCAAAAAACAGGGCCGGCGCCCAATGCTTGTGGCGGCCGACCTCCAGAGGCCTGCTGCGATTGACCAGTTGGTCACGCTGGGTGGCCAGATCGAAGTGCCGGTCTTTCATTCAAGAGAAGAAAAGAACCCGATAGCACTCAGTCAGGCCTCTATTAGCGAGGCAAAGAAAACAGCGAGGGATATCCTGATTCTGGATACCGCTGGAAGGCTCCATATAGATGATGAGCTGATGAGCCAGCTATCCGGTATCAGGGATGCCGTGACTCCTTCAGAAATCCTTTTCGTGGCTGATGCAATGACAGGCCAGGATGCCGTCAACATAGCCAAGAGTTTCAATGAACAGATAGGGATTGACGGGATCATCCTTACCAAGATGGACGGTGATGCCAGAGGCGGTGCCGCCCTATCGGTCAGGCACGTCACCGGAAAGCCGATAAAGTTCATCGGAGTGGGTGAGAAGATTGAGATGCTCGAACCCTTCCACCCTGACAGGATCGCCTCAAGGATACTGGGAATGGGTGATGTCCTCTCCCTCATAGAGAAGGCCCAGGAGACTGTCACAGAAGAGGATGCACTCAGGCTTCAGAGAAAGATCATCGAGGAGTCATTCACCCTGGAGGACCTCAAGGAGCAGTTAAAGAAGATCCGCTCCATGGGTCCCCTTGAGAACATACTCTCCATGATCCCTGGACTCGGGAAGCAGTTGAAGAACGTCCAGGTGGATGAAAAGGAGTTCACAAAGGTAGAGGCCATTATCAACTCCATGACTCCCAGGGAAAGAAGGAATCCACAGATACTGAATGGAAGCAGAAAGAAGAGGGTTGCCAGAGGAAGCGGAACGAGTATCACCGATGTAAACAGGCTCCTGAAGCAGTACAAGGAGATGAAGAGAATGATGAAGATGCTGAAGGGGAAAAGGGGAAAAAAGGGAAAAATGCCGAGGCTTCCCAACATCATGCCTTTTTAGTCCTTTACAATCAGCATTGCATTATATTAAAATTTGAGTTCCAAATACGAACTGTCAAAAGGAGGTGAATCGTTGGTCAAGATACGTCTGACAAGAATGGGTGCTCACAAGAGACCTTTCTACAGGATCGTGGTTGCCGACTCCCGGGCCAGGAGGGATGGCCCCTTCATTGAAATCCTTGGTTACTATGATCCCATGAAGGAACCATCCGAGATAAAGATCGACCCTGACAAGACTGATTACTGGCTCCAGGTTGGTGCACAACCTACCGACTCGGTTAAACGTCTGTTTCAACGGGCTGGCCTCGGGACAGCCGAATAAACCATATGGAGGTGGAGAAGATGAAAGATTTGGTGGAGACGATGGCTAAAGCACTGGTTGACAGACCAGAGGAGGTCTCGGTAAAGGAAGTAGACGGCGAAAAGACAACCGTTTTCGAACTCAGGGTGGCCCAAAGCGATCTTGGCAAGGTGATAGGCAAACAGGGAAAGACAGCGCGTGCAATGAGAACAATCCTCTCCGCAGCCGGAACAAAGATCGGAAAACGCTGCGTCCTTGAGATCCTTGAATAACCTTTAAGCATATACCCTGGAGGGGGTACCCCCTCCAGGTCTCATCTTGACACCTCAACCCTTCCAGATTATGCCTGATTACATAACAATCGGCCGCATACTCGGCCCCCATGGCCTGAGGGGAGACGTAAAGATCCTCCCTCTGACGTATTCCATTAAGAGATTCCTTGAAATAGAACGTATTTTCCTTGAAATGACCGGTAAAACGAGGCTGCTTCATATCGAGACGGTCTTGTTCCATGGGGAAAGGGTGGTAATCAGGTTCAGGGAGATCACCGGGCGCGAAGAGGCATCCCTCCTGAGAGGGAAGGAAATCCTCATCCCTGTGGAGGAATCCCCTCCACCTGCTGAAGGAGAATACTACCACTACCAGATAATCGGGCTTGAGGTCTTCACAAAAGAGGGAACCCCCATCGGGAAAGTAACAGGTATAATAGAGACGGGAAGTAATGATGTCTATGTTGTAAAACCTGCGCTGGACCTGGCAAGAGACAAGGAGATACTGATCCCTGCAATCTCTGATGTTGTAGAGGATATCGACCTAGAGGAGGGGAAAATGATTATAAAACCTCTGGAAGGGCTCCTGGAATGAGTCGGGTGACCTTTGAAGTACTCACCCTCTTCCCTGAGATCATAGATGCCTATGTCTCTGAAAGCATACTTGGACGGGCAAGACAAAGGCGGATAATTGATGTAATAACCTTTAACGTCAGGGATTTTTCCTCTACAAGTTACCGTCAGGTCGATGACTATCCCTACGGGGGTGGCGCAGGGATGGTAATGATGGCTGAACCCATCTTCAGGGCGGTTGATTTCATCAAGGAAGACGGAAAAGACCGGCACATAATACTGCTTGGCCCGGGAGGAAGGACCTTCAACCAGGACATTGCACGGGAATTCTCTGAAAGGCACGAGAGGATACTTCTGATATCGGGAAGATATGAAGGAATAGATGACCGTGTCCGCCGGATAGTGGATGAAGAACTCTCAATAGGGGACTACGTTCTGACTGGCGGAGAACTCCCCTCTTTGGTTATAATAGATGCTGTTTCACGTCTCCTGCCAGGAGTACTGGGTGATGATGAGTCCTCCCGGGAAGAATCATTTTCCGGAAGACTGCTGGAATATCCCCAGTTTACACGCCCCAGGGAATACCGGGGACTGAGTGTACCGGAGGTCCTCCTCAGTGGGGATCACGCAAGGATACGGCGCTGGAGACGGAAGGAGGCACTTAGGAGGACCATAAACCGTCGTCCCGACCTTATTGAAAGGGCAAACCTTTCTGAAGAGGATAAAATATTACTGAAGGAAATCAAGGAGGAGAAGGAAGATGAATCTCATAAGGGCAATTGAAGAAGGTTACAAGCGTGAGATACCCGACTTTGAGATCGGCGATACCGTGAGGGTCCATGTCCGGGTCGTTGAGGGTGACAAGGAGAGGATCCAGCCCTTTGAAGGATATGTTATCGGCAGAAAAGGCAGTGGTATCAGAGAGACCTTTATGGTCAGGAAGGTCTCCTATGGTGTGGGTGTGGAGAGGATCTTCCCAGTCCATTCCCCTGTAGTTGAAAAGATTGAGGTTGTCCGGAAGGGGGATGTGAACCGGGCAAAGCTCTACTACCTGAGAGACAAGAAGGGGAAGGCTGCAAAGATCCGGGAAAAGGATATGTTCAGGGGGAAATGATGTCCCTGTCTCGTTGTGTCCACTGATCTATTCGATTTTGACGAGCAATTGCGGAAGGAGGGGAAGGCGCCCCTTGCGGGATGCGATGAAGCAGGACGGGGGCCTATCGCAGGCCCCGTAGTTGCCTCCGCTGTAATACTTCCCACTGGTCTTAGAATCGCGGGTCTCAGGGATTCCAAGAAGCTCAGTCCATCAAGGCGGGAATCCCTCTTCTGGGAAATTCTGGAAAAGGCTGAAGCGGTCGGAGTAGGGATCGCCGATCATAAGGTGATAGACAGGATAAACATCCTCAGGGCTACCATAAAGGCCATGTGTGCTGCAATGGAGGACCTCATAGTCCCGCCAAGAATGATTGTTGTCGATGCCCTAAGGCTTCCTGTAAAGACGGAACAGCTCACCTTGGTCAGGGCGGAAGACAGGTCCGCTTCAGTTGCTGCAGCCTCGGTAGTTGCCAAGGTGACAAGGGACAGGCTTATGGATCACCTCCATTCACTCTACCCTGAGTACGGATTCAACAGGCACAGGGGTTACGCCACCAGGGAGCATCTCCTTATGCTTGAAAAGCTGGGCCCTTCCCCGGTTCATAGACGCACCTTTTCTCCTGTATCCAGCCTAAAACTTCCCTTCTGATTATGGTAATATAGAGAAACCCGAAGGTGTTAAGAAAGCGGAGACTATAGACGCCGATGACACAATGACTTAATAACTTATTAACCCAATAACGAATTTACGAATAAATCAGTTTCAACGACAAAAATGCTAAAGGAACTCATCATCCGGAACTTTGCGATCGTTGACCGTCTCCGTCTCACCTTTGGAGAAGGCCTGAATGTAATAACCGGTGAGACCGGTGCCGGAAAGTCCATCATTGTTAATGCCATAAAACTCCTGACCGGAGAGAGGGCCAGCACTGAATTCATAAAACCTGACACGGAAGGATATGAGCTCCAGGCCCTCCTGGAGCCTGGAAGCCCCGGTATTCTTTCAGAGCTCCAGATCCCTCATTCAGACAAAGAACTGATCATCAGGAGAGTGCTCCTAAGATCCGGCAAGGGACGGGCATATATAAACGACAGCCTCGTTACCATACAGACCCTTTCAGCATTAGGATCTGAGATTCTGGAGATACAGAGCCAGCATGAACATCAGAAACTCTTCTCCCCTGCACTGCAACGGGAATTTCTTGACAGGTACGGAGGGCATGAGCCACTCGTAAGGGAAGTGGAGGCACTCTACAACCAGGGGAAAACGCTGAAAAGTGAATTGAACGAAATAAGGGAAAAGGAAAGGGAGAGGACACAGAGAATCGACATGCTCAGATACCAGATCGAAGAGATCGATTCTGCCGGGCTTGACCCCGCTGAAAAGGGAAACCTCCTTGAGGAAAGGAAGATCCTGATGAACCTTCACCAGTTGAAGTTCCTCTGTGACCAGATACTTGAGCACCTGAAAGGTGATGAGGGAAGCATAACCGACCGTCTGGGCATTACTCTCAGCCTGACAAAGGAACTCTCAAAGATAGATGATTCCGCGACTGATGCACTCAACCAGATTGAGGAGGCCCATGCCCTTGTCGGAGAGACAGTACATACCATCAGGGAGTTGATGGAGAGATACGATCTCGACCCGGCCCGTCTTGAAGAAATAGAGTCCCGCCTCCTTACCATAGAGAAACTTGAGAGGAAGTACGGCGATGGTATTGAAGAGATTCTCCGTTACAGGAATGCTGCGGCAGAGGAACTGGATGGGCTCTTGCACCTTTCCGAAAAGACCGGGGACCTGGAGGAGGAACTCAACAGGACTGAACGTAATCTCGGCAAAAAGGCCGAAGAACTCTCCAGGAAGAGGAAGAAGGTCGCTGAAGAACTTGAAGGCCTGATCCTCAGGGAACTCCGGGAACTGGCCTTTCAGGCACCTGCTTTTCATATATCCATCAGTCCTTCCGATATTGGACCTCACGGTCTGGACAGGCTGGAGTTTCTCTTCTCCGCCAATCCAGACCAGCCGCCGAGACCGCTCCACAAGGTAGCGTCCGGTGGAGAAATTTCAAGGGTAATGCTTGGACTCAAATCGGTTTTTGCCGACATTGGAGGACATGAACTCCTGATCTTTGATGAGGTTGACGCAGGCATAGGGGGTGAGACGGCAGAGTCTGTAGCTGAAAAGCTCAAGAAACTCTCTGCCGATCATCAGATAATATGTATAACACACCTTCCGCAGATCGCCTCCAGGGCGGATCATCACCTTATGATAAGAAAGGTGCTTTCAGGAACCCGGTCCAGCGTGGAGGTCAAAACACTCCAGGGCGATGAGAGAAAGAAGGAGATAGCCAGGATGATGAGCGGCGAAGTGACTGACAGTTCACTCCAGCATGCTGAAGAACTGTTACAGAAATCCTGAAGGATAACAAGGAGAATACTACTATGCCAGGAAAAATTGAGATTCTCAGGGAATTGTGCAAGGGATGCGGTTACTGTATCATCTCATGTCCACAGAAGATACTAATTCCCGGGAATGACCACAACTCCATGGGGTTTACCCCGCCTCTTTTGAGCAACCCCGAAAAATGCACAGGATGTGCCCTCTGTGCCGAGGCCTGTCCTGAGGTGGCGATTGAGGTCTGGAAAGAAGAGCACGTCGGTTCAGGGGATTGATCAGTATCACTCATCCCGTGCATACTCATACATCACAAGACCTGCCGCCACAGCCACATTCAGGCTCTCCGCCTTCCCCTTCAGGGGGATTCTCAACCTCATTTCCGCCCTTTGAAGGATATCTTCTCCCACTCCATCAGCCTCATTCCCAAAGACAAGGGCAACCCTCCCCTCTCTCCTGATATCCTTCAGTTCTGTCTCCCCCCTGCCTGTGGTTGCTATCCAGAAAGAGCCTGATTCCTCTTTCCACTTAAACAGTAAGTCCCGCTCAAGAAAATATATCCTTGCACTGAAGACCCCACCGGCCGATGCCCTTATGGATTTGGGGTTGAAGGGGTTTACGCTCCCCTTCAGGATTATTACATTTCCAATCCCGAAGGCCTCGGCCGTCCTGATTATAGTCCCCATATTACCAGGATCCTGGATACCGTCAATAACAATAAAGCACCCTCCATCGGAACGGAGGAGATCATCAAGACTGTAAGCCTTGACCCCCATAATCCCGATAATCCCCTGGGAGGCTTCCGTATCGGTGAGGGTATTCATCACACCCATAGAGACCACATAAACCGGTATCTCCTCCTCCGTAAGTGTTTCAAGGAGTCCCCTTCTTCTCTCATCAGAGAGGATTCGCTCCGTGATCAGAGCGAAACGGAATTTCCCCTTACCTCTCATGGCCTGCTCAAGCACAAGGGGCCCTTCAATCAGAACCTCTCCTTCCTGTCTCTGATGGGAAGGCAGAAATTTTGACGGTCGCTCTTTAATGTTAAGAATCTTTCTGATTCGGGGATTCTTCTTTGAGCTTATCGATACCTCCCGGCTCAAGCCTCCTCCATTTCAGGTAGTAATAAAATCCCGGCATGGAACCAATCGAATAGGAGAGAAACCATGCAAGGGATATGGAAGTCGCAACCCCTGTTCCCACCCCCAGTTTCCCAAGGAGATAAACAAAGGCCCCCTCCCTTACCCCGATCCCGGAAATTGAAACCGGGACAGTGGTTATGGTAATAATGATCGGGAGCATTATGCAGAGGTCAATGAAACCTATCTCTGTACCTGTCCCCCTTGAAATGATATATACTGATATAATTCCGATCAACTGGATAATAAGTGAGAGCATGAGCGTTTTAAGTATTGTATTCTTCCTTTGCGAAAGGAGACTGAAATACTCATAAAAAGCACTGACAGATTTAATCCTTCTCCCGAGTCTCAGACCGAAAAAGAGAAGACTGCCAAGTATAAATGCTACAACTATCATCGGCACAACCCAGACTATCTCTTTCACACCATCCCTCTGAAGGCCGAAGGGAAGTACCAGAAGACCCAGAAGCAGGAGCCCTGCAAACCCCACATACCTGTCCCCGAATACGGAACCAAATGCTATATGGGACAGACGTGTATCCCGGTAAAGATAGTATATCCTGAAGGCGTCCCCCCCGATTACACCCGGAAGTATGTTGTTGAAAAAGGCACCCACCATATAGAGTCTGAAGAACCGATAAAGAGAGGGCTTGACAAACTCCCCTTCCCCGGACTCCTCATCTGAGCCAGTCCCTGAATCTTTTTTATCTGTTAGGATCAGGAGCCGCCATCGGAGACTCGAGATGACTATCGAGATGATGTAAAGAAGGGATGATCCTAAAAAGTGGACCTTGTCTATTGAAAGAAGTGTCCCGAAGACACTGGAAGGACCTGATCTGGCGAGGACAAATACCAACGCACCAATGCTTACTAAGAGTTTAAGCCCTAAAACGGCCCTTTTATTTATCCTTCTTCCCAATGATCTTTTTTATCACGTAGATGGGTTTTTTCTGGCTTTCATGATAAACCCTTACGAGTATCTCACTTATAAGCCCCATGCCTATGAGTTGTATACCCACAATTATAAGGAGTGCACCCAGAAGGAGGAGGGGCCTCGAACCGATCTCTTCACCGAAGAAAATCTTTCTGAAGGAAAGGTACAAAGAAATCAGAAAGCCTGCAAACCCTGAAAGAAGCCCCATGGGCCCGAAAAACTGTATCGGCTTTGTAGAAAAACTCTGTAGAAACTTGACTGTTATAAGATCAAGGACGACCTTTATCGTCCTCGAAAGACCGTACTTGGACTTCCCGTGAAGCCGGGGATGGTGTATTGTCTCCACCTCCGTAATTCTCACCCCGTACCAGCTTGCAACGGCCGGTATGAACCGGTGCATCTCTCCATATATCTTGAGGTTCTTGATCACTTCTCTCCTGTATGCCTTCAGGGAGCAACCGTAATCGTGAAGCTTCACCCCTGTAACAGTGCTTATCAGCCAGTTGGCGATCATCGAGGGAAGTCTCCTCCTCAGGAAGGGGTCTTTCCTGTTCTTCCGCCATCCACTAACAAGATCGTGTTTATCCAGCCTTTCCAGCAGTTTCGGGATGTCTGCAGGATCATTCTGGAGGTCCCCATCCATTGTGATGATCACATCGCCCCTTGCAAAATCAAACCCTGCAGCAAAGGCGGCGGTCTGGCCAAAGTTCCTTCTAAGACTGAGAACAAGCACCGCTGGATCGGACTCTGCTATCTCTTCAAGTCTTCCCGGTGTATCGTCGGTGCTCCCGTCATCGACATAGATAATCTCGTATCCCCTGCCAGTCCCTTCAAGGGCAACCTTCAAGCGCCTGTGGAGTTCTTCCACATTTTCCTCCTCATTGTAGAGGGGAATAACAACGGATATCCTTTTTATCCATTCCGGTATAAACATGCAATCTCTAAGCTCAGACGTAACGTATATCTCCAACGAGGGGGAAATGCATCGATTATTTTACAATTTCATGGCGGTTTTTTTCAGTCGACGTTCTGAAGAAACCGCATGAGGGAATCTTTCCAGAAGGGAGGACTGTAACCTGTAAGCATCTCCGTAAAGAATGTATCCAGGACTGAATAGGAAGGTCTTACCGCCCTGGTCGGATACTCTGAAGAGGGTATGGGTATTATTCTTGTTTTCATTCCGATTATCCTTCCGATCTCAACGGCAAAGTCATACCAGCTTATACCGCCGTCGGTCCGGTCAGTCAGATGATGAATTCCGTAGGCATCGGTCTCAATCAATCTTCCCACCCCTTCTGAGAGGCTCTTAGTCCAGGTAGGAGAACCGATCTGGTCAGATACAACGTGCACCTCATCCCTTTCCCTGAGGAGCCTGAGCATCGTCCTTACGAAACTCCTACCACCTATACCATATAGCCAGCTGGTCCTGACAATGTAAAACTCCCGCATCCTCCATCTTATGAACTCCTCGCCTGCAAGTTTGCTCTTCCCGTAGATGTTAAGAGGCCCTGTCTGGTCAAAGGGTTGATAGGGAAGCTCCTGTCTTCCGGAAAAGACGTAATCAGTGCTTATATGGCAGAGCTTGATTGAAAGCCTCTCACAGAGCGCAGCAAGATTATGAACTGCTATCCCGTTTACGAGATAGGCCCTTTCTGCTTCCTCCTCAGCAAGGTCAACCTTCGTGTAGGCAGCACAGTTGATAATCAGGTCAGGCCTTTCCGATGAAAGGACCTCACCCAGTCTCTGTTTGTCGGTTATATCGAGTTCCGCATGGGTGAAGCCTCTGAGATCATGTTTAACGGAGAGGGTGGCAACCATGTCTCTCCCGAGCATCCCGCCTGCACCGGTAACCAGTATCTTCATTTTCTGTCCGTCCAGAACCCTTTACTCTCCTTCTCAAGCCTTTCCTTTAAAGGCCTCCACCACCACTCGTTCTCCCTGTACCATCTTACTACCCGTTCAAGCCCCTCCTTAATGCCGACCTCAGGAGACCAGCCGAGTTCGTTCCTTATCTTCTCCGATCCCACGGCATAGCGGTAATCATGTCCGGGCCTGTCCGGAACATACTCTATCTTTTCCTCACCTTCCCCCATAAGCTCAAGAACAGCCTTCACAACATCAATATTCCTCCGTTCATTCCCGCCTCCTACATTGTATATCTCGCCTGGGCTTCCATCGTGAAGAATCCGGTCAAGGGCCCTGCAGGTATCTTCTACATAGAGCCAGTCCCTGATATTGTCCCCCTTTCCATAAACCGGTATCCTTCCGCCGTTTATCAGGTTTGTGACCATGAGGGGGATGAACTTCTCAGGATACTGATAGGGACCATAGTTGTTTGACGGCCTTACGATGATGGCAGGAAACCCATGAGTAGTCATATAGGCCCTGACAAGGAGGTCTCCCGATGCCTTTGATGCGGAGTAAGGCGAGTTGGGGGAAAGGGGCGACTCCTCAGTAAAGAAACCCTCGTCGTCATCAAGGCTTCCATAGACCTCATCTGTAGAAAGATGAATGAACCGGCCGATCCCGGTCTCCCTTGCTGCCTCAAGGAGATTGTACAACCCCATTATATTGGTTGTAAGAAAGGGCTGGGCATCTGCTATCGACCTGTCCACATGGCTTTCAGCAGCAAAGTTTATAATGCAGTCAACCTCTCCCAGCAGACTCTTCACAAGATCCCTGTCCTCAATCCTGCCCTTTATGAACCTGTACCGCTCCTGATGCTGGATATCCTTCAGGTTTTCTTGGTTCCCCGCATAGGTAAGGGCATCGAGGTTTGTTATCTCGTAGTCCTCATATTTCTGGAGAATGAATCTTATAAAGTTTGAACCAATAAATCCGCACCCGCCCGTAACAAGGAGCCTCATCCTGAATCCTCCTCAAGCTCCTCAGGCCTGAAAGGGCTTTCAGGCATGGCCTCATGCCTGATCTCGTCAACTTCTTGCTTCTTCCCCGGCCCTCTGTAAAGCCTGTCCGGAAAGTTCAGGACGAGTCCGTCGGAATCCCCTGTATTTCTGTAGGCATGGACTACTCCCGGTGGAACGATAACGATCAACCTTTCAGCATTCTTTATGAGCATACTGTTACCGTAAGTTGGAGATGTTCCCCTGTTGTCCCATAAATACAGGGAGAAATGTCCCATAAAACAGAAATAGTCCGTCTGTTCCCTGTGTTCGTGGGGACCTCTGATCACACCTGGATGGGTAAGAGATACGTACCCCATCTCAGGCATGAACCCTTCAGGAAGGGAATCACTCCTGAAAAGCTCCGCAAGCCAGCCCCGGTCGTCCCTGAATATCCGGAACTCTTCAACCAGAATCCCCTCAATCCTGCCCTTCCTGAATCTCATTATCATATCTCTACTGTTGAATCATCACCAATCATCAGCCTGAGGGCCCTGTTTCTGTGATCCCCGGCCAGGACCCTGGCACCCCTCCCTATGAGGCTGTCCTCAAGCCTCTCGATCGATATAATCTCTGTATCATCGAGAATTACGGAGTGTTCTATCACGGAATCCTCCACCCTTACATGCTCCCCTATACTCGTATAGGGGCCGATAAAGGAGTTGATTATCATGCTTCCGGCACCGATCCTGACCGGCCCCCTGATCCTTGATCCCTTGACAACAGCACCCCGCTCCACCGTAACCCTGCCAATGACAGAACTCTTCCTGTCTATCCTTCCCTTCAGCATGCGTTCAGTGTATTCATCAAGGACAATCGTATTGGCATGAAGGAGATCATCCTTTTTCCCGGTGTCAAGCCACCACTTGTCGAGTATCTCGCTCTTTACGGTCTTGCCGGCCTCTATCAGCTTCTGGATTGCATCGGTAATCTCCAGTTCCCCCCGTCGTGAGGGCTTTATCGCCTCTATTGCCTCATGGATTCCGGAAGAAAAGAGATAGACCCCCACAAGGGCTAAATTGGAGGGAGGCCTTGAAGGCTTCTCTACAAGCCTCTCTATGCTCCCATCCCCTCTAAGCTTCGCGACCCCGAACTGCCTGGGGTTATCCACTTCCTTGAGGTAGATCAATGCATCGGGCCTCTCCTTTCTGAACCGTTTAAGGGCATCCTTCAAGCCATGTCCAAGCAGGTTGTCCCCAAGATACATCACAAAGTCATCATCTCCGAGGAAATCCCTGGCCACCAGGACGGCATGGGCAAGGCCGAGGGGCTCTTCCTGACGGATATACCTTATCTTCACCCCCCACTTCCTCCCGGTGCCGAGGTAACCCCTCACCTCCTCACCGGTCTCGGGTGAGATTATCACACCCACCTCTTTTATGCCCGCATCCCTTATATGGCCGAGGACATATCCCAGAATGGGTTTCCCGGCCACAGGAACAAGCTGCTTGGCCATGGTATGAGTTAAAGGCCTGAGTCTTGTTCCCTTCCCTCCACTTAAGATTAATGCCTTCATAGTTGTATAATATCCTCTGAACGTTCCGCCTGTTACCAGCGGTTCCGGACTAACTTTGCATATCATGGGAAGGCGGTATGGCGGAGAAAACATTCAATGCTCGACACCTTTGAAAATGAAGGATTCAGTTATCTGACAGTCCTGGTCAGACAGTATTCAGTAACAACTGCTGATTCAGGTTCCTGTCCCTTAAATCCTGTCGGTTGCATTGTGTTTTCACAGCCTTGCCGACTTCCCTTCAAAATATTTGGACAGATCTGGCCTATTATAACAGATAAAAGATATTGAAATGAAATATGCCCTTCAGATAATATCGGTTCTGCTGCTTGATCTTCTCAGTTTTCTGCTCTCCCTCTGGGTGAGCTGGGTGGCAAGGCTGAAACTCTATCCCCTGATCCTCTCTGGGCTTCCTGATTTCCATTTCACCTTTGGATATTTCCTTGGTCTCTTCTGGATACCCCTGATCTTCATCTTCTTCATGGCCTATGAGAATCTCTATACGCTCAAACTTCCCTTCTGGGATGAAACAAAGAAGATCTTCAAGGCAATCACCATAGCCACGCTGGTAATGATGGCCGTTGTCACCCTCGGGAAGATCTCAGACCGGGTCTCACGGCTCGTTCTTGTTAATCTGTGGATTGTATCCCTGGTCATTTTTCCTGCAATCAGGCTATGGGGCAAGAAGGCACTCTACATGATGGGCATTTGCAGGGAGAGGGTGCTTATCATAGGTGCAGGCCAGTCCGGAAGGCTCGTGCTCAGGTGGCTTCAAAGGGAAACCCATATCGGGTATGATGTGATCGGCTTTCTTGATGACGATCCGGTAAAGATCGGCAAGGTTATCGATGGCAAGAAGGTCTTTGGAAAGACACGCCATTTCAAAAAGTTTGTCCGGGAGCTGGGGGTAAAAACCATCGTTCTGGCAATTCCCTCCCTTGGAGCCAGTACACTCTCTGAATGGGCGGGCAGAATTCAGAAATACGTAAAGAACACACTTATAGTCCCGGACATATATGGTATCGCCCTCCTCAACACCGAGCTTCTCCATCTCTTCTATGAAGAGATATTTCTTCTTAATGTCAGAAACAACCTCCAATCACCCATCAACAGGTTCATCAAGAGGTCCTTTGATATAGCGATTGCACTGATCTTTCTGCCAGTTCTGATAATAGCAATAGGACTGATCGGCATTCTGATCAAGCTGGAGACACCGGGTCCCATATTCTACACCCACCCGAGGATAGGAAGGAACGGGAAGGTTTTCCGGTGCTACAAGTTCAGGACCATGGTGAGGGATGCCGAAGAGGAACTCCAGAGACTCCTTCAGAACAATGACTCTGCCAGGGGAGAGTGGGAAAAGTTCTGGAAGCTCTCCGATGATCCAAGGGTTACCAGGATCGGACGGTTTCTCAGAAGGACCTCCCTTGATGAGCTCCCACAGATTTTCAATGTTCTGAAGGGGGAGATGAGCATGATAGGCCCCAGGCCATACCTTCTGAGAGAATACGAGGCAATAAAAGACAGGATAGACCTGATAACCTCTGTAAGGCCAGGCATTACCGGCCTCTGGCAGGTCAGCGGCCGGAGCGACACAACTTACCTCTACAGAATCCGTCTCGACATATGGTACATAATGAACTGGTCCCTCTGGCTTGACCTCTTCATCCTCCTGAAGACGGTCCGGGTCGTGATTGGAAGGGAGGGTGTGCGATGAGAAGATGTTTACATTACATGAGTTTTATCATTCTCCCTTTGCTGCTTATCTTCCCGCCGGTCCATGCCTATGGGGGAAAGCTGCTACAGAGTGTCAGAGACAGCTTCAAAGAGATCAATTCTCTGAGTGGTGAGTTTACACAGACAACATCAGTCAGGTCAATGGATGAGAAGTTCCAGTACTCTGGAGTATTCTATCTCCTGAAGCCTGAGATGTTGCGGTGGGATTATGTTGTGGGAAGCACTGATCAGGCCTACCTGAACGGGGAAGAGATGATCCTCTTTCAGCCTGCACAGAGACAGGCATTCCTCCTGAAAACAGGAAATACTGCCTCAGGCAGGTCCCCCCTCGGGCTTCTTCTTGAGATGGATGATATTGAAAAATACTACAAGGTCAGTGAGGAGAAAGACAGACTTGTCCTTCACCCGAAAACACCATCCATTGTAAGCCAGGCAGAGATGGTCATACGCGAGGGAAGATTCCCGATAAGCGAGATCGTCCTGACAGATTCCAGCGGTAACAGAACAACTATCAGGATAGAAAAGATCAAGATCAATCCTCCCCTCAAGCCGGATAAATTCAGGTTTTCACCACCGGAAGGGGTATCGGTGATAGACCGGAGATGACAAAGGAAACCCTTATCCTTGGGATTGATACATCCTGTGACGACACCTCTGCAGCGGTGGTCAGAAACGGAAGGGAGATACTCAGTAATATAGTCTCTTCCCAGGCGGAAGTGCACGGAAGGTTCGGGGGGATCGTTCCTGAACTTGCATCAAGACGGCATATCGAGATGATCTGGCCTGTTGTCCGAAAGGCACTGGATGACGCAGGGACAGGCAGCAGTGATCTTCATGCCATCGCTGTCTGTAACGGTCCGGGCCTTGTCGGCTCTCTCCTGGTCGGCCTCTGCTTCGGCAAGGCCCTTGCCTATTCCACGGGACTCCCGCTTATAGGAATAAACCACCTTGAGGGACATATCTACTCGAACCTCTTCTCTCCCTCCCCTCCCGATTCCCCTTTCCTCTCCCTCACGGTTTCCGGGGGGCATACCCTTCTGGTTCTTGTAAGGGGTTCCTTGGACTACAGGGTCATCGGGAGCACCAGGGATGATGCTGCAGGTGAGGCCTATGACAAGGTGGCAAAACTCCTTGGTCTCGGCTATCCCGGTGGCCCCCTGATAGAAAAAGCTGCCTCAGAGGGCAATCCCGACAAAGTTCCTCTCCCGAGGCCCATGATGAATGAAGGTTTTGACTTCAGCTTCAGCGGCCTGAAGACCGCTGTCAGAAACGCCGTAAGGGAACTGAGAAAAAAAGGGGTTCCGGAAGAGGAGATTCAGAGGGATATTTCAGCTTCATTCCAGTCTGCAGTGGTGGATGTGCTTCTCCACAAGTCCAGAAAGGCACTCCAGAGCTTTGGAATAGAGGAAATTGCCCTTTCCGGAGGAGTTTCGGCAAATGGAACCCTTAGAAGGGCCTTCCTGGCAATGGAAAAAGAAGGTATCCGGGTTCATCTGCCGGAGAAGAAACTCTGCACAGACAATGCAGCCATGATAGCCGCTGCAGGACATCACCACTACATCATGGGAGACAGGGCAGGGCTTGATCTGAACGCCCATGCCGTACTTCCGCTCCGATGACTTAACCTTCCAGTTGCATAAACTGTTCCCCAAAGGCAGGGGGTGTACACTCACGGAAACTAACCTGCCTGTACTGCTTCAGATGGCCCGCGGTGATCTTAGTCGTACCTGAATTGAACGATTTTTCAGCTGGAAGTTCCAGAAAGCTTCCCGACGGGCAGGTGAAGGCGGTGAGTAATCCCCATTTCAGCAATACCGCATTCTCAAAACACCAGCCTCATGTCTTCCACCTGTCGGGTGAAAAACCTCCCTCTTCTTTCTTGTCTGATCCCCATTGCATTAAATGGGGTTACGAAACGCCTCCACCTGCTCATCTTTAATGAACCCCTCATATTGGGCCGTATATACGTCCTCTGGCGGACTCCGGACGCAACATTGAGGTTTACCTAAAGCTCCACCTCCAGAGTCCTTTCTTCTCCAAACAGCAGTATTCTCCTCAAAACCCCCAACCTTATCTTTTCACCCCGATTCTTGTAAAGAAGAACTATCTTCAGGTCACTGAGTTTTCTTATCTCCTTTCCGTCGATGGAGATAATGATATCTCCCTTCCTGATCCCGCCTTTATCAGCAGGGCCGCCCTTAATCAGGCCCTTAACATTAAGCCCGTCGGCAGTCTCTTCCAGAAAGACCTGAAGTTTAGGGGCTGAAGGTGCCTCTGCATGATCCGGGAAGAGGATAAAATCTGCAAGTTCCCGTCGGACATCCTCTCCTCCGTCATTTACGATGACAGCTGATGGGAGATCTATTCTTCTTTTAACCCTGTCAGGAATCCCCCAGGAGTACTCGACATGCCCGTTTCCTGCAAGGACCACCATTCTGTAATCCCGATTCTCCATGAGCGTCTTTGCCACCGTCTCCGCCATCGTCTCATCCCAGATCAGTTGGGACTGATAGAAGTTTTCAAAGTTCTTCCTTCCCAGGAGATTGTGTCTCTGATAGATCTCCTTAAGGTGTCTTCTGTAAACGGCATTCGTCATATCCATCTCTTCCGGGAGTTCATCAAACTCATTCTGGCTGAGTGCGGTTATCCCCCCTTCCGAGACCTTCTCAATGATCTCCTTCCTCGCATTAAGGGCCACAACCCTGATCCTGTGGGCTCTCGCATATTCCAGGATATCCCGGTAGAGGTTATAGTCATAGGACCAGCGGTCAAAGTACTCTGTCTTACGGAGCATCTCCTCTTCCGTTATCTCACCTTGAACGAACCGGTCAAGAAACTCCTGAAAGGGCCACTGAAACATCTCCATACCTATAATCAGTCTCTTGTCCTGTTCATGGAGCCTTCTTATAATCTCATACTGCATCAGATGATGGCCGTACTCCGTATGGGCCTCTCCTATGTAAATAACTTTCCTGTCAAGGAGTCTCTTGATCAGGCTGTCTAGGGAAAGAGTCTTATCTGTCTCCACCACCTCGGTCTCTACCCCCAGATCAACCACCATCCCCTGACTGGTCTCATCTGTACTTTTCATTATGTTCCTGCCGTTTTCAAAGGCAAGGACCGAGTAGTTGCCGTAATGCTCTACCTTTCTGAAGGCTGCATCTATTTCCTCCCTCGCTTTTCCGTCAACCAGGACAACCACCCTCTTTCTGTCAAAGGGGTTCCGGAAGCATCTGACGATAAATCCACCCTCCGGCAAGGTTTCCGATGCAAAGAGTTTGCGTACAAACCTGTTTGTCCTTGAAAGAAGGACAATGGTATGGCCGGGGAAGTCCTCCATCTTCAGCTCATCCGCCCCCCAGATCTCAAACCCCTTTCCCTTGAAATAATCAATAAGCCCTTCGTATTTCTGTTTCTCCCCGCCGGGGACCACCATCATCGTATCCTTCCTCTCGATAAAGGCGGAGATTACAGGTGGGATCTCCTCATCCCAGAGTCTCCGGGGCGTGTCATAATTTTCATCCAGGACAACCCTGAGTGGTCTCTTCTCAAAGGTCTGTTCCAGGTGGGTCACCTTCCCGGAAAGCCTCTGGCTGAACTCAAACTCTCCATCCTCTGTAACAACCCTGACAGGGAGCACTAAATGATAAGGCCCCTCTTCCTGTATGATATCCATTCTGAGGAGATATCTCCCATTTCTGAAGACAACTCCGGGATCTGATACCCTCAAAGACACGAGGCCAGTGGTATCAATCCATTCCCTGATGAATTGATCCACCCTCTCAGCGTCGTCCTTGAAGAGCGCCATAAGGAGGTCCTTCCAGCCGGCCCTCTTTGAACCGAACCTCTCTATGAACCTCCTGAGCCCGTTAAAGAAGGCATCATCCCCCACCTCCTGCCTTATGAGATGAAAGAGCATGGCAGCCTTTCCATAGCCCACAGCAGAGGTGGCATGGTCTGTCCTCTGCTTGAACTGGCTCAGGGGGATCTCGTTGTCACCCTCAACATAGTTTGCGTAATCTACGAGGATCTTCTTTCTGTACTCTCTCCCTTCCCCCTTCAACTCCCTGTACCAGTGATCGGAAAGGTAGGTCGTAAGCCCTTCAGACCAGTTTCCCTCTCCATCCTTTACAGAGACATGGTTCCCAAACCATTGATGAAGGATTTCATGACCGAGTGAGGTCTCTACGATAAAGGGCAGCCTCATCACGCGGGCACCGAAGACTATTCTTCCCGGTGAGGCATATCCGGCATCTTCCCTTACCTCGGCTATCGTGAGGGAGGTATAGGGAAAACGGCCGAGCATTGAAGTATAGAGGGAGAGGTATTCCTTTGTGTATTTGATGTATCTTTCCGCCAGATCCCTGTCTTCAGGAAAGAGATACATAAGGATTTCAATACCCTCATGCCTGGCACTTGTCACCTCATACCCTTCCGCAGAAAGCCTCTCAGGAATATGGTCAGGATTCATCATTGTTGCAGAAACCCTTCCGGCACCTGAAAACACCGGCAACATAAAGATAATACAGAGCAGAACACAGACTTTCCTCCAGTGAAGGAGATTCCTCAGTGAGGGGGTTGAGTTCATAAACCTTAGCAACATGATACTCTCCTTTAGCACTCATCATAAAATATCAACCGGACTTATACAAACAAAGCCAACACAAACTGTTTCAGACAGGTACGACTGGCAGCGGACTCTTCAGAAAAGACTCTGGGGGATCTCTATTTTCAGGTGCTCATAGGCCCCCCTCGTGGCAAGTCTCCCCCGGGGCGTCCTCTCAATCAGCCCTTCCTGAAGCAGGAAGGGCTCATACACATCCTCTATGGTCTCCCGGTCCTCCCGGAGTGAGGCTGCAAGGGTCTCCACGCCCACGGGACCACCGTTATACTTCTCGATTATCGTCCTCAGAAGCTTCCTGTCCATCTCATCAAGCCCCCTTCCGTCCACATCCATCGCCTCAAGGGCATGCTCGGTAACAGGAAGTGTAACCCTTCCGTCACCCTTCACCTGGGCAAAATCCCGGATCCGCCTCAGTAGCCTGTTGGCGATCCTCGGGGTCCCCCTTGACCGGCGGGCTATCTCATAGCAGGCATCATCATCTATCTCCACATCAAGTATCTTCGATGACCTCCTGACGATATGCATCAGGTCTTCAGGACTGTAGTACTGGAGCCTTACGATGACGCCGAACCTGTCCCTGAGGGGGGATGTAAGAAGTCCTGTCCTGGTGGTGGCACCTACAAGAGTGAAGGAAGGCAGATTCACCTTAAGGGTCCGGGCGTTCGGTCCCTGACCTATTATGATATCAAGATGAAAATCCTCCATGGCCGGATAGAGCACCTCCTCCACAATCCTCGGCATCCTGTGGATCTCGTCAATAAAAAGGATGTCATGCTCAGTCAGGTTCGTCAGTATTGCAGCAAGATCACCTGGCCGCTCGAGTATGGGCCCGGAAGTCGCCCTGATATTAACACCCAGTTCATTTGAGATGATATGGGCAAGCGTTGTCTTCCCGAGACCGGGGGGGCCATAGAAAAGGACGTGGTCAAGGGCCTCCCCCCGCTGCCGTGCGGCCTGGATATACACCTTCAGGTTATCCTTTATCCTTTCCTGTCCAACAAATTCCCCAAAACGCCTTGGGCGGAGCGTAACCTCCACCTCAAGCTCGTCCTGGGAGGGATCAGGGCCTATGTCTTCACGGATATCACTCATGATTTACCTTAACAATCTCAAAATCGAAATACCAAAAACAATCGGACACTGCTATTGGTTACTAAGTTACTGGGTTATTGGGTTACTCAGCCTCAACCTTGACCTCAGCCTGAAGGCTGTTATAAGTATATTGGTGTACTGGTTATTGGTCATTTCTCAGCACGCTATACGCTACCCGCTTATCTCTCAGCCTTGACCTTGTTTTCACCTCCCTGTCCTGCTTATAAAACAATCGCTCAATTGAGGTTCTATCTGTTCAGTATCTTCAACGCCTCCTTCAGCAGTGTCTCAATATCACCATCTCCCTGTTTATAGACAGAATCAAGGGCACTACGGGCATCCGTTTTTCTGTACCCGAGGTTTACAAGGGCCGACAGGGCATCGCCATAAACGGAATCCTTATCAGGGGTATCGGCTGGAAGCTTCTCCCTGAGTTCGAATATTATCCTCTCTGCCGTCTTCTTCCCCACACCGGGAAGCCTGGTAAGAAGAGCAGTGTCTTCCGCATCTACAGCCCTGAGGAAATCATCAACAGGCCCTCCGGAAAGGATGTTCAGTGCCAGCTTGGGCCCCACACCCGTAACATTAAGAAGGGTCCTGAATACCCTTTTCTCCCTTTCGTCACCAAAACCATAGAGGACAAGCGCATCTTCCCTCACATGGGTATGTACAAGGAGGGTCACCTCTTCTGACTCGGAAATCTCGGCAAGCAACCTTACAGGGACGGTTACCTCATATCCCACTCCCCCGACATCCACAATCAGACATTCAGGGGACTTCCGGACAACTCTTCCACGAATCAGACCTATCACAGTTTATTATTATAACGGATTTGGTCCTTTCGAAGAACCACCCAGCATCTCCTCGACTTCGGAAGTATAGCCGCCGTCATTCCTGTAAACATAAAGAGGAGGCTCCACTGAGAGTTCAACCCCTCCACCCTTGAGACCTTCAACCAGTACCATCGTTGAACTTTCTCCTTTCCGGGGATGGACAAATCTCATCCTCTTTGGCTCTATTCCTTCCCTTCTCATTGACTCAATCAGTTCGGAGAGCCTTGAGGGATGATATATAATATAGAGCCTCCCTCCGTTCTTCAGAATACGCTTGACTGCCCCCATCAGGTCATCAAGCCTGAGTGCAATCTCATGTCTTGCTATCGCCCGCTCACCGGCTGGACTTATCCTTCCGGTATTGAGAGGCCTGAAGGGAGGATTCACCGCAACTGCATCCAGGCTTCCGGGGGATATTACCGGAGAGGTCCCTTTCCCGAGTTCCCTGATGTCCGCTCTGGAAAGAGAAACCCTCTCTTCAAGACCATTCAGTACGATATTCCTCCTGGCGAGTTCAGCAAGGCTCTCCTGCAGCTCCACAAGAACGAGTTCTGTCCATGGGAACCTCTTTGCAATCAACAGCCCTACGACACCTGAGCCGGCGCAGAGGTCCGCAACATGCCTGGTTTTCCGGGAAAGAACGGGAAAATGGGCGAGCAGAACGGCATCAACTGAAAACCTGTAGCCCTCCTTTCTCTGATAGAGCCTTAACGGGCCAATACTGTCAAGGGTGATATCATCCATCTCCTTGCCTTGAATTTACCTTACAGTTGTATAATTCTCCCTTGAAGGCATGGGGTGGTCGCTGTGACTAAATGCCCTTACGAAGATTTCTCATTCTTTCTTGTATATTCGGGGGTATACTCTGAGTTTTTCATTATCAATACATAGTGGTTCATGTAAGCGTTTCCTCGATACGAGTCCGTTCCGGACCTGTGTCGGCTCGGCGGAAACCGAACGGCCTTATCTACTCAAAACATCCTTTATACCACTGATCAGGCCTGTTAAGGCACCGTCCATAACAGACTTCCTTTACTCAGACACAATCGGCGCTTCATAATGAAAAATTCAGAGCATACCCCCGGAATTACACCGTATAGCGTTGGAATATTCGTGAGCGTATGCCCCCTGCCGAACCTCTTTTTCTGCAACGCTGAGGCTCAGTCTGTCTATCACCTGTAATACTCCTCCCGCCTGTCCCTGAATATCTGGTTATACTCATTCAGTCTCTTGTCCCTTGCCAGTTCAGGGGCTATTTCTACCACTCCCAGCAACTCTTCATTATCGGGCCCACTCAGGAACACCTCTCCCCGGGGTGAAATGACCTGACTGTTGCCTATGAATCTTAGAGATTCTCCCTTTTTCCTGCTCTCCACACCGATCCTGTTTGACGTAATCCCGAAAACCATATTCTCAAGACACCTAGTTGGCATTCCTTTCGGACAATAGGGAAGCACAAGGTTTGCAGGATGGGCGACAATCTCAGCCCCCATGAGGGCAAGGGTCCTCATCGCCTCGGGAAAGAACCAGTCAAAGCAGATCATCAGGCCGATCTTCCCGATCTTTGTCTCCCAGACCTGAAATCCTGTATCACCGGGACTGAAAAAGAGCTTCTCCTCATAGAAGAGGTGGGTCTTTCGGTAACAGCCGATAAATCCCTCCGGTCCTACAAAGACAGCAGAATTGTATACATTTCCTCCATCCCGTTCGGCAAGCCCTCCTACAATGTACAAATTACTTTTTCTTGCCAGATCCTGTAGCACCAGGGTCGTCCTGCCACAGGGCACATCCTCAGCCAGATCCATAAGCTCACTCCTGGAAATAAACTGATAACCCGTGTTAAAGAGTTCCGGAAGCACCAGCAGATCTGCCTCCGCCTGCTCAAGACGGTCCACCACCAGAGAAAGGTTTTTCTCCTTCTGCCCGAACTCCGGCCTGAATTGATAGAACCCTGCACTAATAAGCATAACTTATAACCTTAATTGTATTCCTTATATTTTTGCACCTGAAAAAACTTGACTTATTCTGCCTATTATAGTATATTTTTGGGGATTGTCAGAAGCCCCTTTCTCAACTGGGGATATAACTCCCCTTTTGGGAAGTGAAGACTGTTCCGTGGAGAGTAAAATCCCCCGGTATCAGGGTGCTTCACTGTGTAATATATTGGCATGATTATTGTATTAACAGGGTTCAACAGTTGAGATCAATTACGATCTATAAACGAGAACCTGGAATCCAACACGAAAGGAGGTGAATCCTTTGAAAAAGATACTCATACTTGCGGTTGTTCTCGCTGTGGCCCTTGCCTTCATCGGGACCGCCATGGCCGTGCCTCCGGGCAAGACCGTCGAGTTCAAGGGCGGCCCAATGGGAAAAGTTGTCTTTGAAGGAGCCAAACACGCCAAGGCAGGTCTGAAGTGCAACAACTGCCACCCGAAGGTCTTCAAGATGAAGAAGGGGGCTGACAAGATCACCATGAAGGAGATCTATGCTGGAAAGTTCTGCGGCACCTGCCACAACGGGGAGAAGGCCTTCAAGGCAAAAGCCAATTGCAAGAAATGTCACAAGAAGTAATATCTGCAAGGAGGTAATATAATGAGAAAAGCTCTGGTACTGACTATTGTTCTTGCTGTGGCCCTTGCCTTCATCGGGACCGCCTTAGCCGTCCCTCCAGGCAAGACCGTCGAGTTCAAGGGCGGCAAGATAGGGAAGGTCATCTTTGACGGCAAAAAGCATGCCGACGCTGGAATGAAGTGTAACAACTGTCACCCGAAAGTCTTCAAGATGAAGAAGGGGGCTGACAAGATCACCATGAAGGAGATAAGGGCCGGGAAGTTCTGCGGCACCTGCCATAACGGCAAAAAGGCATTCAAGCCGACCAATTGCAAAAAGTGCCACAAGAAGAAGAAAAAGGTGATCAAGGGTTGTTAACCACCTCAAGAATTTCAACAAAAAAAGGCCTCCCCTGAGGGGAGGCCTTTTTTATCATCCGTAACCGGCTGACTTATATATATGTCAGCCAGTCAGAATAACGCGGATTGTCTCCCTTTACTATGCTGAAAAATATCTCCTGGAGCTTTCTGGTAACTTCCCCGGGCTTGCCGACTCCGATTGGTCGGCTGTCTAACTCTCTTATTGGAGTCACCTCTGCTGCCGTTCCTGTAAAGAATGCCTCGTCCGAGATATAAACCTCATCCCTTGTAAACCTCGCCTCAACCACCTCGATCCCTGCGTCCCGGGCGATGGTTATTATGCTGTCTCTTGTAATACCTTCAAGGATGGAGGTAAGGGGAGTAGTCTTGAGTCTCCCGTCCCTTACTATAAAGACATTTTCTCCGCTTCCCTCAGAGACATACCCCTCCGTATCGAGCAGAAGGGCCTCATCGTAACCACAGGATATGGCCTCTTTCTTTGCAAGCTGGCTGGTTACATAATACCCACAGACCTTCCCCCTTGACATGTTGGAGTTCACGTGGTTCCTAATGAATGAAGAGGTCTTGACACGGATACCGTTTTTGAGGCCGTCGTCACCAAGATAGGCCCCCCATGGCCATACCGCTATGGAAAGCCTTACCGGGTTATCCTTGGGATAGAGTCCCATTGAGCCATATCCTATATAGGCAAGGGGACGGATGTAACACTCCTTTATCCCGTTCACTTTGATCGTCTCCTTCACCGCCTCTGTTACCTCCTCAATGGAATAGGGGATCTCCATCATAAAGATCCTGGCGGAATGAAAGAGCCTTTCCACATGCTCCCTCAGTCTGAAAACGGCAGGTCCGTCAGGTGTCTCATAACACCGGATTCCCTCAAAAACACCAAGGCCATAGTGTAGGGTATGGGTCAGCACATGGACCTTTGCCTCGTCCCATGGAACGAGGTCTCCGTCCATCCAGATCTTTTCAGTTCCGTCAATCATGGAATTATATTAAACCAGTATTTGGAGAAAAGTGTCAACATACCCGACAGCAGGGTGAAACCGGAAGGCAAAGCAAAAAAACAAGGAACAAACCATGTCAATTGTTCACTTTTTTTGCAAAAGCCTTTCAAACTCCTCCTTCACCTGTCCTGAAGCAATCTTGTGGAGACTCCTTCCGTGGGCATCCATGGTAACTATGCCTGTAAAGCCCTCAACTCTTATCTTCCATATCGCCTCTGGCAGGCCGAAATCGTCCTTCTTAAATACATCAAGCACCTCTACAACGGCCTCGGCATTCAAGACACCTGCCCCTCCGATGCCGTGCAGATAGACACACTTATTCCGCCTGCACGCCTCAAGGGTACTGTCTCCCATCCCTCCCTTTCCTATGACTATCTTCACATTGAAGGCTTCAATTACCCGGTGCTGATAAATCTCCGCCCTGATGCTTGTTGTCGGACCTGAAGAGACGAACCGCCATCTCTCCCCCTCCAGTCTCACTATAGGACCGCTATGGTAGATGAACCCTCCATTCAGCAACTTCTTCAACTCTTGATAAATCCGCAGGTCACCTTCATCCATTGGCTCCTTATTGTTCAACAGTTTTTCTACCAAATACTTATGTGCCGTGTCCCTTGCGGTTATTCCCTTCCCGTAGAGTTCCACGACATCTCCTATGTTCAGGGAAAGGACGTCTTCATCAGTAATCGGTGTTCTAAGGGTTTTTTTCATCCTCTCTCCTTCGGCGGTCAACTATAATCTCGAACAATGAATCATCATTCAATCCTGAAATCTCCGTCTTTGCCTATAGTGAGCCTCCTTCTTCTGAAGGCCCAGCACATATAGCTTACCGTGACAAAATAAGATGCAGGCACCCTGTATAGGGTGCTCACCTTTACACCAAGCACGGTGGTCTTCCCACCAAGACCCTGCGGGCCAATGCCCAGCCTGTTAATATCATCAAAGAGCCTCTGTTCAAGGGCTCCCATTCTTTCGTCAGGATTCTGATCATCGAGCCTTCTCAAGAACTGTTTCTTTGCCTCCCTGTAACCTGACTCCCGGTCTCCTCCTATACATACTCCGAGTATGCCTGGAGGGCAGCCTTTACCTCCTGCCTGAACAACTGCATCAAGCACCACCCTTCTTACACCCTCAAAGTCCCTTCCTGCATCGAGTTCATTGAAGGGCAGGCTATACTGGGCACTCACATTTTCGCTCCCACCGCCTTTCAGGATAAGATCTATCAGGATGTTATCCGCACTTCCATCATGAAAGTATATTGCCGGGAAACCGGTCCCCTGGTTGTTCCCACTGTTTTTGCCTGTTATTGGATCCACTGCATTCGGCCTGAGATATTGCCTGCGAGTGGCATCAGTCAGGGCAGAACCTATCTTGTCCCTGACTGTCTCCCTGGGCATGCATTCAGGTAGCGTTATGTAAAAAACAGGCAGCCCGGTATCCTGACAGAGGGGGGCCTTTCTCTTGGAAGCAAGTTCCAGGTTGTCAAGATACCTTGTGAGAATCAACCTTGCAGTAGAGCCTTCTTCCTCATTCTCCCTTGCCTGTTTAAGGGAGTTTACAACATCCTCCGGCAGTTCTGTTGCAGTCCTGAAAATCAGTTCCGACAGGGCCTTATCAAACAATGGACTTCTTATTATTTCTTCCATTACCTGTTCCTCTTTGCGTTTTTATCAGGATGTAGAAATACAGGGCATATCCTTGCAAACCGCATCAGATGAACCTTATCTCCGGATACCCTGAGATACTCCTTCTCACAGGACCGGTTAGCAGTGTTTCTGAAATCAATTATAACAAAAAAGATTGGGGGATTGACTGCAATTCTTTGAAACCACTGATTCTTTTAAGGAGTGGGAAAAAG
>CAZITN010000022.1:0-27925 GCA_964542175.1 uncultured Thermodesulfovibrio sp.
CCGGCTCAATCTGCTTTGCCACATATTCCCTGGTAGCACAACCCCCAAGGACCAGGGCAAAAAGCATGAGGAGCAAAAAAATCCTTCTCATCGGCCACCTCCTTGCTGTACCATTGGCTTTTACCTGAATTGAGTAAATTTTTCAGCCGGGAATTCCAGAAATCTTCCCACGGGCAGGTAGAGACGGGGAGTAATTTCCATTTCTGCAATACCGCATTCTCGGAACACCAGCCACCTGTCTTACACCTGCCGGATAAACAACCTTCTCTTCTTTCTTATCTGATCCCCCATTGCATTAAATGGGGTTACGAACCACCTCCGCCTGCCCTGCTTTTAAAATCACTCAATTAAGGTCTAACTGCCCATCTTTTCCTTCAGGGCAGCCTGTGCAGCGGCGAAGCGTGCAATAGGCACCCTGAAGGGAGAACAGCTCACATAGTCCAGTCCGATCTGATGGCAGAACTCCACGGATTTGGGCTCCCCGCCGTGCTCACCACAAATACCGAGTTTCAGGTCCTTCTTCGCCTTCCTCCCCTTTTCAACGGCTATCTTCATCAGTGCACCTACACCATCAATGTCTATGGAAACAAAGGGATCTTCCTTGAGTATTCCCTTCTCCACATAAAAGGGGAGGAACCTTCCGGCATCATCCCTGGACAGGCCATAGGTCGTCTGGGTAAGGTCATTTGTCCCGAAGGAATAGAAGTCCGCTACCGCGGCTATCTCATCTGATGTCACACAGGCCCGTGGAAGTTCAATCATCGTACCTACGGTATATTTCACCCTGGCCTTGTATTTCTTCTTCACTTCCTCGGCCGTTGATACGACCAGTCCCCGCATCTGTTCCAGTTCCTTCACATGCCCGACAAGAGGTATCATTATCTCGGGGATGACCCTGACCTTCTCCCTGGCCAGCTCGCAGGCAGCCTCCATTATCGCCCTTACCTGCATCTCGTAAATCTCGGGATAGGTGATCCCGAGACGGCAACCCCTGTGCCCGAGCATGGGGTTGAACTCATGAAGCGAGGCGTTCTTGGCAGCCAGCTTCTTGAAGGATACACCCATGGACTTTGCAAGCGCCTTAAGCTCTTTGTCCGTATGCGGAAGAAACTCATGAAGTGGTGGATCAAGGAGCCTGATCGTCACAGGAAGCCCCTTCATCTCCCTGAAGATCCCCTTGAAATCACCCTTCTGCATGGGAAGGAGCTTGGCAAGAGCCTTCCGTCTGCCCTCTTCGTCATCTGCAAGGATCATCTCCCGGACCGCCTGTATCCGCTCGCCCTCGAAGAACATGTGCTCTGTCCTGCAGAGACCGATGCCTTCGGCGCCGAACGTCCTTGCCATCCTGGAGTCATGAGGCGTATCCGCGTTGGTCCTGACCTTGAGTCTCCTTCTCTGGTCGGCCCACTTCATGAGTTGTTTGTACCACTTGTTGTGTTCAGGATCAGCATCAAGGAGGTTGAGTTTCCCTTCATATACCCGGCCCTTTGTCCCGTTGAGGGTGATCCAGTCCCCCTCTTTCAGGACCTTGCCGTTCACTGTGATCTTCCTGTTCTTAAGATCAATATTAAGCGCTGAACAACCAACTATGCAGCACTTGCCCCAGCCTCTCGCAACAAGGGCGGCGTGGCTGGTCATGCCACCCTGTGCGGTCAGGATGGCCTCGGCAGCATGCATGCCATGAACATCCTCAGGGGAAGTCTCGTTCCTGACAAGGATGACCTTCTCCCCCCGTTTTGCCCATGCTTCTGCATCGTCGGCAGTGAAGACAATCCTGCCCGTTGCACCGCCCGGCCCTGCCGGGAGTCCCTTGGCAAGCTCTGTGGCCCTTTTCTCCGCCGCGGGATCAACGCTGGGGTGGAGGAGTTCGTCGATCTGTTCTGGTTTTACCCTCAGTATGGCTGTATCCTTGGAGATGAGCCCTTCCTTTGCCATATCGACGGCCATCCTGATGGCAGCCTGTCCGTTTCTCTTCCCTACACGAGTCTGGAGCATCCAGAGCCTGCCGTTTTCAATGGTAAACTCTATGTCCTGCATGTCCCTGTAGTGCTTCTCAAGCTTCTTCTGGATGCTGTAGAGCTGTTTGTAAAGCTTGGGCATCTTCTCTTCCAGAGAGGGCAGATGCTTTGTGTCAGCAGTTTTCCCGGCCTTGTTCACGGGATTGGGCGTCCTTATACCGGCAACAACATCCTCACCCTGGGCATTGGGGAGCCACTCACCGAAGAAGATGTTTTCACCGGTGGCAGGATTTCTTGTAAAGGCTACACCAGTTGCGGAATCATCGCCCGTGTTCCCGAAGACCATCGCCTGGACATTAACGGCAGTACCCCACTCTTCAGGAATCTTTTCTATCTTCCTGTATGCAACGGCACGCTTGCCCATCCAGGACTGGAAGACCGCACCGATGCCTCCCCAGAGCTGTTTCTGGGCATCATCGGGAAATTCCTTCTTGAGGGTCTTCCTGATTATTTTCTTGAAGTTCTCACAGAGCTTCTTCAGATCATCCACGGTGAGGTCCGTATCGTTCCTGTATCCCTTCTTCTCTTTAAGTTTATCCATCTCTCGTTCGAGTTTCTCGCGGATCCCCTCACCTTCTTCAGGTTCGATACCTGCGGCCTTTTCCATGACCACATCCGCATACATCATGAGGAGCCTGCGGTATGCGTCGTAAACAAAGCGCTCATTGTTCGTCTGCTTGATAAGGCCAGGGATGGTCTTGCTCGTGAGTCCGACGTTGAGGACCGTCTCCATCATGCCCGGCATGGACTGGCGTGCACCGGAACGGACTGATACGAGCAGGGGATTGTCGGGGTCACCAAACTTTCTCCCCATTATCTTTTCAACCTTCCTTAGTGCTGTATCGACCTGTTTCTTGAGTTCAGGCGGATATTTGCGGTTGTTCTTATAATAGATCGTGCACATTTCGGTGGTGATGGTAAAACCTGGCGGTACGGGTATCCCAAGGTTTGTCATCTCGGCCAGGTTAGCCCCCTTGCCGCCGAGGAGATTCTTCATCTCAGCACTGCCGTCGGCCTTGCCGTCACCAAAAAAATAGACATACTTTTTTGCCATGATTCAGCCTCCCTGTTAGAATGTTCTGGATAAAGTCAGGATAAAATAACGTAAATACATGAGTTTTTGCAAGGATATTGCACTTTCACCGGCAAATGGTTTTAAATATTCAATATGGCTGAACAGACACCCCTCATGAAGCAGTACCTCTCCATCAAGGAAGAATACCCTGATGCCATCCTTTTTTTCAGGCTCGGTGACTTTTATGAAATGTTCGGAGAGGACGCCGTCACCGCCTCATCCATCCTCCAGATAACGCTCACCACCCGGGACAAGGGAAAGGAAAACCCCATTCCCATGTGCGGTGTTCCCCATTTCTCAGCAGAGTCCTACATATCAAAACTCGTAAAGGCCGGCCTCAAGGTGGCCATATGCGAGCAGATAGAAGACCCGGCCCAGGCAAAGGGAATAGTCAAACGGGCTGTAACGCGGGTAGTCACTCCTGGAACACACGATCCGGACAACCCTAAGGAAAACATATTCATAATGAGCATCTACCCTTCAGGCAGGACCCAGGGTATTGCCGTGGCCGACCTTTCCACGGGTGAGTTCTTCCTTTACGAAACAATTCGTCCTATTGATGATGAGATAACAAGGTTTGAGCCCCGCGAGATCCTCTGTCCTGAACACCTCAGGGACAACATCCATTATTCCGTCATCCTTAACGGAAGTTTTGTAACCTGGTACGATGACTGGCTCTTTGATTATGACGAGGCCTACAGGAGGCTTACCGGGCATTACAGGATTATATCCCTCGAGTCCTTCGGCTGTGAAGGACTCAAAGAGGCCATATCCGCCGGAGGGGCCCTCCTTCATTACCTGAACGATAACATGAAGGACCGGGTTGTCCTTGACCATCCCACCGTGCTCAAGGAAGAGGATCAGATGTTCCTTGACGGTGTAACGAAGAAGAACCTCGAACTCACATCAAACATGAGAGACGGCTCTGTCTCGGGTACACTTCTCGAGGTCCTTGACAAGACCCTCACCCCCATGGGTGGAAGGTTCCTGAGACAATCCATACTCAAGCCCCTCACATCTGTTGAGCGGATAAGGGACCGCCACGATGCGGTCGAGGAACTCCTTGGAAATTATGAGTTACTTGAAGGGCTCCGGACCCATCTTCAGAGGGTTCAGGATCTTGAAAGGCTCGGGACGAAGATACTCCGCTCCACGGTGAACGCCCGGGATCTGATAGCAGTCAGAAACTCCATTGGATACCTTCCCGAGGTCAGGAAGCTCCTTGGCAGGGCCAGGTCTACACTGCTCAGTGAGATATCCTCAAAGATAGGAGACTTTTCCGACCTGGAGAGGCTCATTAACTCCTCGATAGTCGATGACCCTCCCCAGAACATCAGGGAAGGCGGGATAATCAAGAAGGGATACCGTCAGAGTATTGATGAACTCCGGGATATTGCAACAAGGGGAAAGGACTACATCGCCTCCCTTGAGGCTGAGGAGAAGAAGAAGAGCGGAATTCCCTCCCTTAAGATCGGATACAACAAGGTATTCGGCTATTATATAGAGGTTACAAAAGCCAACCTCCATCTCGTCCCCGGCCACTATATCAGGAAACAGACCCTTGTGGGCGCGGAGCGGTTCATAACAGAGGAACTCAAGGAATATGAAAACAAGGTTCTGGGAGCCCAGGAGAGGTTGAGGGAACTGGAGTACGAGGTCTTCCTCGAGATCCTTGAACGGGTGCGGGAACATGCAGAGGACCTTCTCACAACGGCCCGTGCCATTGGTTTTCTTGATTTTCTTCTCTCCCTTGCCACAGTGGCCCGGAGAAACGGCTACACCCGGCCCGAGATAGATACAGCCCTGAAGATAGAGATCCGGGAGGGGAGACACCCCGTTCTTGAGATGACGCTCAGAGATGAGAAGTTCATCCCCAACAACACCCTTCTTGACGATGAGGACAACCGTCTTCTGATAATTACCGGTCCCAACATGGCAGGAAAGTCAACATACATGCGGCAGGTGGCCCTGATAGTCCTCCTTGCCCAGATGGGCTCATTCGTCCCGGCCGACTCCGCCCATATAGGCGTGGTTGACAGGATCTTCACCCGTATCGGGGCCTCGGACTACCTGGTTCAGGGACAGAGCACATTCATGGTTGAGATGATAGAGACCGCAAATATCCTGAACAATGCAACACCAAGAAGCCTTATAATACTCGACGAGGTGGGACGGGGCACTTCCACCTTTGACGGTATAAGCATCGCCTGGTCTGTGGCGGAGCACATAGTAAAGAACATCTCTGCCAGGACACTCTTTGCCACCCATTACAATGAACTGACCGAACTGGGAATGACCCTCTCCGGTGTAAGAAACTACAATGTCTCTGTAAAGGAATGGGGGGACGAGATAATATTCCTGAGAAAGATCGAGCGTGGCCCTGCAGACCGGAGTTACGGCATCCAGGTGGCACGCCTTGCCGGACTTCCTGACTCTGTCATAGAGAGGGCAAAGGAAGTACTGGCAAACCTTGAAAAGTCTGAGTTCAACATTGACGGCCTCCCCAGGGTGACGGGACGGAAGGCAAAGAAGAAGTTGCGGCAGCTTGACCTCTTTTCCTATAATTATGAACCCCTCCTCAAGGCGGTCAGGGAAGTAAACATCTCGACACTCAGCCCTGAAGAGGCCCTCCGGAAACTCAGAGAACTGAAGAAGCTCTCCGAGGAGTCCTGATGCTCATTGCCATCACAGGCGGGTTCGGCTCCGGGAAGTCCCTCGTTCTCTCAATCCTTCGTTCCCTCGGCGCAGAGGTAGTGGATGCCGACTCCCTTGTGCACCAGGTGCTTGAGAAAGACGATCTGAAAAGGGCCCTAACCGGGATCATGGGCGATGATATCCTGACAGATGGAAGGATAGACAGAAGAAAGGTTGCCGGGAAGGTATTTAAATCTCCCGAGCTCAGAAAAGAGGTGGAAAAACTTATACACCCTCTTGTTTTCGAGGGAATTGAGAAGATGGCCCGGGAACAGAGGGGCAAGGTGGTGGCTGCCGAGATCCCGCTCCTTTTCGAGACCGGCTATGAAAAGGAGGTGGATCTGGTCATTACAGTCTCAGCGCCGGAGGATCAGGTCATGAAGAGGCTCAGAGAGAAGGGGTTTTCCGATGAGGAGATCAGGCTGAGGCGGGCTGCCCAGCTACCTGAGACAATGAAGATACTGAGGGCAGACTACCACATAGACAATTCCGGGACTCCGGCGGATACGGAAAGACAGGTAAGGAAGATATGGGAAGAGATATCGAGAAGATAACACCCTTTATGGTGATGGACATCCTTAAAAGGGCACGGAAGATCCCCGATGCCGTCCACATGGAGGTGGGAGAGCCGGACCTTCCCCCTCCAGAACGGGTCAGGGAGGCCTACATAAAGGCGATCCGGGACGGCCGGTTCCATTACACCCCCGCAACGGGACTCCCTGCACTCAGGGAGGCGATATCAGAGTACTACCAGAAGAGATACTCCGTAACCGTATCTCCCGGGCGGGTGATAATCACTCCGGGAACCTCCGGGGCCTTCCTTGTCGCCTTCGCCCTCACCACGGGCAATGAAAGGCCCCTCGTCATATCCGATCCTTCCTACCCCTGTTACAGGAACTTTGCATATTTCCTGGGGACCAAGCCTCTCCAGATCCCGACGGGAAAGGAGACGGACTACGAGATAAAACCTGAGCATATCGAGAATCTCCGGGATATAGGTGCATTGATGGTTTCTTCTCCTGCAAACCCCACGGGGACGCTTTACAGCACCGGAACGATGAGTGAACTCATCAGGCTCTCCGAAGAAAGGAACTTCCATTTCATCTCTGATGAGATATATCACGGACTCGTCTATGACAGGGAGGCGGATTCGGCCCTCCGGTTCTCGGACAATGTCATCGTGATCAACAGTTTCTCAAAGTTCTTCTGCATGCCCGGGTTCAGGGTGGGCTGGATGATACTCCCTGAGGAGCTCACAAGAAGGGCAGAGATAATCATACAGAACATCTTCATAGCAGCAAACACCCCTGCCCAGTACGCCGCTCTTGAGGCCTTTGACGAGGAGCACCTTGAGGCGGTCAGAGCCGAATACAGGCGGAGGAGGGACTTCCTCTATGGGAAACTCAAAGATATATTCACCATAGACAGAGTGCCTGAAGGGGCATTCTACATCTGGGCGGACATCAGCAGATATTCCGATGATTCGCAGCGTTTTGCCGAGGACCTTCTTGAGGCAGAAGGCGTTGCCGTCACGCCGGGTATGGATTTCGGAAAAAACGGGACGGAAAGATACATCAGGCTGGCCTATACGAGGAAAATCGATGAACTCCGGGAAGGCGTTAAAAGGATCAGGAGATTTCTTGAAACATGAATCAGGCAATTTCCTGATATAGAGACAGGTGGAGGCGTTTCGCAATCCCATTAGAGGCAATGAATATCTTACATATAACTAAGAAAGCTTATTCGCCCTATGGGTGTAATACTGGCAGTTGGTGTTCTGACCATGCGGTATTGCTTAAATGGGGATTACTCACCGCCTCCACCTGTCTCGCAAGAACTTTTAGTGGACCTCCTATGTGCATTAAACTATATGGTCAAGGCAGGGGGTATGCACTCACGGAGCCTTCCGGCAAGACCTTACCGCGCCATCCTCTGCTTTCAGAGCACTCTCTCCTGAAATCCACCTGCGGTGAGATACCGGCCTCTCTCTCCAATCTACAAGCGGAACTTCAAATAATCCTCTTGCGTTGGAAGTTCCGCGAGGGGATACCCCCTGTCGGTCTCCTGTCTTATGCAACATTAAGGTGGATTTCGGGGGAATCGCTCAATCTGGGTGAAAGGAACGCCAGACTGATAGACCGGGATCAATGAATCTCCTTCAGAACTTCATCACCTTCACTACCAGGCACAGAAGGGCCGTTCTGGCCCTCACCGGACTTTACTATGTACTGGTGCTTGCTCTGCATGAGCCGCTCTCAAAGGTCTCCGTCTGGCTGCAGGAAAAGCTCACCATTAAGACATACAACTCAGCAGTCACCGTACTGATCGCTCTTGCCGGCATCATGACCGCATCTTACCTGATCAGGATACTGCTCAGGCATGAGGACAGAAAAAAGAAGGCGGCCTATCTTGTCTTCACGGGACTGCTCCTCTTTCTGACATACCGGAATTTCCTGGTGGTTAATGTGGAGTCAATCCACTTTCTCCAGTATGCCATCCTGGCGGCCCCGCTCTATGCCCTTACCGGGAGTTATGGTCAGAGCATATTCTGGGTGACCCTCCTTGGCGCTATCGATGAGGCTTACCAGTATTTCTTCCTTTATCCGGACTGGAAGTATCTGGACTTCAATGATATTGTTCTGAACCTCCTGGGCGGGGCCTGTCTTCTGGTAATCGTATTTATCTCGGAAAAGCCGGGAGATAGAGTTATCAGGAGAAGGAGCCTTCTTACGCCTCCCATGCCCCTGATAATTTTCATATTACTCATACTGTTGATCATCCCGTTTCTTACGGGGATTGCCGGGAGCTACCCTGCAGAGGGGGTGGAGGACCCACCCGTCCTCCTGAGCAGGCAGCCTCCTCCTGAAGACTTCTGGCAGGAAATGAAGTGGGGGAAGAAATACCATGTGCTAAGCCCTGTCGAGGGGACGGTCATGACAGCAATCCTCATCGGGGCGTATTCCCTTCTTGACATCGGGAGGAGGAGAGATGAAGACCCGGGTTAAGGGCACTATCACACTCTCTCTGCTCATTCTTGCAATGGTTTCTGCCAGCTGTTCAACAGCCCCCCTCAGGGGACGGACTGTTGACAACTTCTACTGCCGGACCCTTCATCTCCCCCTTGAGAGACCTGCTGAAATCCCTGCCCGGCCGATGATTGGGTTCATTATGGAACCCGTAAGGAAGAAGGTCCCTGCCTTCCCGGACTGCAGGACCTTTGTGAGAGTATACGAGGTCTTCCGGGGGTCTCCGGCAGCAGAGGCAGGCATCAGAAAGGGAGATATCATCATCAGCCTCGACGGCCTCCCCCTCTGCGGCATGGACCGTTCAGTCACGGAAGAAGTGAGGAACCGATTCAAGGGGCTCCCTCCACAGGGGAGCGTGACCATAGGCATCATGAGGGCAGGGACCGTCACAGAGAAGGTCCTCCGTCTGAGACCATGGCCTCTCTGGGACATGGATGACCGGATCGGGCCGGAACCGCTCATCTGCCCTGCCGGAGAAAAATCCAGGGCCTTTTCGCTCCTTTCCGAAGGGACTCGTATCGAGGAAGATCAGGACCTTCTAAGGAGATATGAAGAGATATGGGAAGACCTCCTCTGGGGAGGCCTGAGTTACTATAGGCCTCTCAGTGATTCCTCACCTCTCCCCCCGCCACCCCTTCTTAAAAGGGCCTTTCTTTCACCCATGGATTCGGCCTGGCTGGCTGAGCGCCTGGTGGAACGGGTTATAAGCCCCGTGAATCCCGATGACTGGAATCTCCATGAAATGCTCAGAGAGGCATACCGGCTGACAGGGATAGACCTCCCTCCAGCCGGAAGATGTCCCGATCCTGATCCTCACGGGATAATGAAGAGAAGTCTTGAAGCAGCGGACCGGATTTCCTCAGTCCTTGAATCCATCGGAGAGCCTGAAAGAAACTTTCTATGGAACAACTCCGTACTGCCCTGGGAAAAAGAAGGCTGGGAGAGGTTCACAGAGTTGGCCCCTCAGATCCCGATTCAGGAACTGGCCCGATCAGCGGTCCCTCTTCTTACCTGCCTTAACAGCAGAAGCATAAAAAATCTGAAAAAGAGACTCCAGGACTATATCAGGACCGCCCCTGAACTTCCAGTTACAAAGGATACACCCTACGGAAAGTTTATTATCGGAAGCCCCGGGGACGACATCTACAGGGAAGACGCCCTCGTGATCATCGAACCAGGCGGTAATGACACCTACATGAACAACGCCGGTGCCACACGGCCGGGAATCCCCCTCTCCCTCGTAATAGACCTTGGCGGCTCGGATACCTATCTGAGCAGTAAGGACTATTCCCAGGGTGCAGGTCTTCTTGGTACGGGCATCCTGATTGACCTGGGTGGGGAAGATCATTTTATCAGTGGACGGGCGGGACAGGGGACAGGGGTATTCGGGACAGGCGTTGTCCTTAACACCGGTGGAAAGACCTGGTTTTCAGGACTTGAGATGACCCAGGGAACGGGCCTTTTCGGTCTGGGGATGCTGATAAGCATGGATGAAAAGACGTACTATCGTGGAGCAGCCTATGGCCAGGGGCTTGGGCTTCCCGGAGGCGGAGGTCTCCTGATTGACAGAGGCGGTGATGACGAATATCTCCTTGGCGGAAAACATCCCGACTTCCGGGACCCGGAACATTCAACCATCAGTATCGGCCAGGGGTATGGCAAGGGTTTCAGGCCCTCAGGTTCGGGAACGGGCCTCTCCGGAGGCACGGGTATACTGATAGACCTGAGCGGGGATGACCTTTATCACGGTGACTATTTCTCCCAGGGAGGGGGTTACTTCCTCGGTATCGGGATACTCTCAGACCTCCGGGGAAATGATACCTACATAACGGGCAGGTACTCCCTTGGGGCAGGTGTGCACAGGGCTGCCGGGATACTCATTGATCATTCCGGCAACGACTTTTATCTATCAACCTACGGGGTCTCTGAGGGGATGGGGCATGACTATGCCCTGGGTATGCTGATCGACCGGAACGGTAACGACCGGTATGAGGGAGGTATCCTTACCATGGGAGCCGCAACCAACTCCAGCATCGGCATACTCATGGATCCCTCAGGCCGGAACACCTTCCGGTACGGGAAGGAAAGCAGTGGGTATGCACAACATAAAAGTTCCCTGGGACTGATAATCCGCTGGGGACTTGATGAGAAGGCTATTCAGAGCAAAAAAACCCTGTGATTAGGTTATAATTCCTGACATGGCGATTACGGAGATGGAAAGAGATGAGAAGAAGGCCCTCCTGGAGGCGATACTCTTCATATCCGGTGAGCCGGTTACTCTGAAGGACCTCCAGAAGATAACCGGCCTTCCCTCAGGAGAGACAGAGTATCTCATCAGGGAACTCATGGCCTTCCACAGGGACCGGAAAGGCGGAATCCTCATCATGGAGGTTGCCGAGGGGTTTCAGATGGTGACCGCACCGGAGTATGCCCCCTACCTGAGGAAGATAAAGGAGACCGCCCCGACCAGGTTGACAGGGGCGGCCCTGGAGGCCCTTGCAATAATCGCATACCGCCAGCCCATAACCAAGGCGGAGATCGAGGAGTTGAGGGGGGTTGGCTCGGACGGCGTGATAAAAAGTCTCCTCGAAAGAAGGATGATCAGGATAGTCGGGAAAAAGGAGGCTCCTGGCCGGCCCCTTCTCTATGGAACGACGCGGGAATTCCTGCTTTATTTCGGTCTGAAGGATCTCTCCGAGCTCCCCACGGTGAGGGAACTGAATCCTGACGAACTATAGTTGTTATTGGTGTATTGGTGTATTAGGTTATTAGGTTACTAAACCTCAACCTGTTTTTTCTCCCTATCCGCTACCCGATCCACGCGTTTCCCTGACCTTAACCTCAACCTTGGGCTTGGGCTTGGCCTGAAGGCCGTCTCCGGGCATAAGGAATGGTCAGTACTCTATCCCCTCCCGGGCCTCCATGCCCTTATGAAGGGGGTGTTTAACGGCCTTCATGTATGTTACATAATCGGCCCTATCCATCATCGCCTCTGTTGCCCCCCTCCCGGTAAGCACGATATCCTTCTCCCGTGGAAAGGCATCCATGAAGTTCAGGGCATCCGCCTCCGATATTATACCAGTCCTGACAAGGTTGTTGAACTCGTCAATCACGACAAGGTCAAAATCACCGGCCGCTTCCCTCACCTTTCTGAGGGCCCGTCTGGTGAGTTCACCCATCTCCCGGATGTTCAGGTCCGGATGAAAATGAGGGGACCTGATCTCCACAAAGCGCATCACTACGGTAGAAAGCTCATCAAGGAGATCTGTCTCACCCCCCTCGTGGTCTGACTTCATGAACTGAACAAAGAGGACCCTGAGTCCCCTGCTTCGGGCCCTCAGAGAGAGCCCGACGGCAGCGGTCGTTTTTCCCTTGCCTTCACCTGTATAAATATGGATCACTCCCCGTTCCGACCCTGGTGCCTTTCTATCTGCTCCTTTATTGTCTTCACCCTGTCCTGGAAATCCCTGAGTATCCTGTCTACATCATCACTTTCCCTCAGCACATGGGGGGTGACCATAACCATCAACTCCGTCTTGACAATCTGGTCAGTGGTAGTACTGAAGAGATTGCCCAGTACCGGGATATCACTCAGGAAAGGGATACCTGTCCTGGACTTGGTCTTCTTGTCGGATATCAGCCCTCCGATAAGGAGTGAATGGCCGTCCTGAACCACACCCGTGGTCTCAGCCTTTCTCGTGATGAACCCCTGGAATGCCTGATCGGCAACCTTGTATGTCTGGCCGGGGCTGCTGAACTCCTGGCTTATCTTGAGAGTGACCTTCCCCTTCTCGCTGATATGGGGGGTAACATTCAGGATTATCCCTGCTGTCCGGTACTGGATCTGCCCTGTTGAGACCAGCGTTGTAGCCCCCGTACCTGTTGATGGCTGCTGGGTGAGCCCTGTTGCCACAGGTATCTCATCGCCTATCTCAATCTTCGCTTCCTTGTTATCCAGGGCAAGTATGTGGGGGCTTGCAAGGACGTTCAGGGAACTTTTGGAGATGAGATAATTAAGCACAGCCTTCACCTGGGCTGCATTGAGTACACCGGAGACAATGGTGGAGAACCCGCCCAACTGTTTCGGAAGGACCACATTCTCCTGTTGTGCAAAGAGCCCCTGCTCACCCAGGTTGATATTGGAGACGGTAACAGATGGGTTTCCGAAGCTCTTTATCAGCCATTCCACTCCGAATCTCGTATCATCAGTGAGTGTGACCTCTCCGATGAGGACCTCGATAAGTACCTGTTTTGGTGGTATATCAAGGCGTTTGAGAGTTTCAAGGATGGAGAGGTAATCACCGGGGCTTGACTTGATTATGATCGCATTTATGTCCTCATAGGCCGTAATGGTGATCTCACCACTAATCTGGCCTGGCAGCCCACCCACCACAGTGGGCACAGGCGGGGCGGTAGGCCTTCTCTTCGTGGTCCTCACCGGAGTCCTTCTTATCGTTACAGGCCTTCTTCGACTGGTGCCTTTCTTTTCCTTTATGTAGATCGTCTTCAGGATCTCAGCAAGCTTCTTTGCCTCCCCGTTTTCCACATAGTAGACGAATGTCCTGATGTTTTCCCTGTCCGAAGGTGGAATGTCTACGGCCTCAAGGATCTTCATGAACTTGATAATGGCCTGGGGTTTAGCAGTTACAAGAAGAAGGTTTGTCGGTTCATAAACAATCAGATCCGACCCCCGGGGCATAAGCCCCCTCAGGATGTTGGCGGCATCAGAGGCCTTGACATAATCAAGGGGGATTATCTGGGTTACAAAGGAGGAGTCTATCTGGCGGTGGGCCTCCTTCCCCTTTTCCACACCAATGGGCTGCTGCTTGACCGTGTCTATCGGGACTATCCTGTAAAGGGGGCCATCCTTTACCGCAGTAAGGCCGTTCAGTTCAAGTATGGTCTGGAATATCTGAAAGAGGTCCTTCATGGGAAACTTCTTGTAGGACTGGATGGTCACCTTCCCTGAAATCCCGGGTGAGAGGATATAGTTTATACCTAAGAGCTCCCCCACCGTGGATATCACCGTCTGAATATCCGCTTCATCAAAGTTCAGTATGATATACTTTTTTTCCGCCTCTTTCTGGACCATGACAGGTTCGGGAACCCTTCGGAGCATCTTCCTGGCAGGAGGCAGGGTACCGCGGCTTTCTGCCTTTTCTTCATCTTTAGGAACCTCGGGAAGGGTTATACGTTTCTCCTTGCCCCCTCCGGAAGGCCCGGGCATAGGGGCCTTCTTCACCCCTTTCGGTGCGCAGGACAGCAGTATAACAAACACAAGAAACAGCCCGATCCTCTTTAACATGGTCACCTCTTCTCTATCGTCTGTACCCGTCTCAGGGTTAATTCCACCGGTTCATCTCCCCATAATAGAGTTACACTCACCGGATCAATCTCTTTGAGAAGGAACCCGTTCTTTTCCTCTCCCTTCCTGAGTCTGAAGGTCTTGCCCTTTCCGTCCTGAAGAAGGGCAGTGTACTCACCATACTGGTTCATGACAATCCCTTTCAGACTGAGTGGAGGCGGCTCCGGTGCCTCCTCGACCCCGTCTTCTTCAAATACCGGTTGTTCCTCTTCCACTCCTCTTTCAGGACTGAACAGGTTCTTCTCAATAATAACTTCATCCCAGGACGTCCCAGCCCCTTCTGAGTCCTGAAACTGCACAGGCTCTGGAGTTGAAGCCCCTATGCCGAGGGAAACCCCTTCATATTTTATTACATTACGGTAGAAATTTATAAGAGAAAGAAGAAAAACCACCGCTATACCGGCAAGAACTGCTATCTTCCGAACACTGTCACTCATCCCTGTTCTCACCGTCCTTCCCGCTTGCCGGGGCATAACCGCTCAGGGTTATCCCAATCCTGAGGAGTCCCGGCTCCCTCACATTTGCAACCCGCACAGACAACTTGTCAATACTTATCAAAAGGGGAGATTTTTCCAGTTCCGACAAAAACGTCCCAAGCTGTCTTATATCACCTGAGAGGTTCAGCTCCACGGGAAAACCCGTCAGGAAGCCCAGGTCCGCGGGTTTGAGTGTCCTTATGGATACCACTGTGAGAGAAGAATCCTTAATGTAATCCCCCAGTATCTTCTGTACCCTCGTATGCAGCACTGAGGGATTCCCCTTTTCGAAGAGGCCTGTACTGAGCTCATCATATTTTCCCTTCAGTTCCTCAAGTTCCCTGTTTATACTGTCGGCTCTTGCTAGAAGAGAGCGGTATTTAAGCAGTGTTCTTTTTGCAAGATATATCTCTTCCCGCAATTCCTTCCGGCTCTCATCGAGACCCGAACCATAGACGATGAGCCCCCCAAGAATCAAGCCAATCACTATCAGCCCGGCAATGGCCCCTCTTCTCACCGGACCACCTCCATCTTCAGGACAAACCGTTCCTTCCCTGACCTGGCAATCACGGGAGAGCCGAAACGGACATTCCTGAAGAGCGGCGAGGCCTCAAGAGGCTCAATCACCTCAGTCGCCCGGGGCGAAAACCCGGAAATCTCCAGTCCCTTTCCATCATAACGGAAACTGATTATCCAGGAATCCTCAGGGAGTCTCTCTGTCACCTCCCTGAGTATCTTTACAGGAAGGAGACGCCACTTTCTGAGCGCTGTCATCTCCTCTACCTTCTTTCTGAGTTCCTCCCTCTGACGATTCTTTTCTATCAGCCCTGCAGCCTTCTTTCCTGTCTCTACAATCTCCGCCTTGAGCAGACGAAGTTCATTATTCTCCAGGATGTACGGAACAAAGATCGAGGAGAGGTAAAGGACTGTCGAGACAAGGGCAAGCCCGCCTGCCAGAACGGGATATCTCCTCTCGAGAAAGTCCTTTTTCACCCCTACAAAATCAAAATCGAACCTGCCCTCCTCAAGAATCCTCTGGAGAACGTGACTCTCGTCTATGGATAAAGGGACTTCAGTCCCTGACAGCAGAGACTCTAAGCCGCTCGAAAGGTATACGGGCATCTCCTGATGACCCTTCAGCCTCTGTATGAGCAAGGGAAGGGACTGGACTTTCTTGACATCCCTGAGGGAGATTAAAACACCATCCCTGAAGGCTGCCACACCGAAGGAATCCTCCTCTTTTGCAATCAGTATAAAGTCCTCCTCTTTCAACATCCCTGAACCAATGGCCTCATTCAACAACTCCACAAACCATACCCGTATCCCCATGAGCCTGATCTCCGTCTCGTCAAAAACCGCCTTTATCTCCCTGAAACGGTCTGCCCCGAGAGCAAGGGCAAGGACCTCAGCCTCGGCATCCCAACTCCTCATTATCCCCACTGAGAATACATATTCCTCCGGAGGAAGGGGAAGGTGGGACTCAAGCTCGAAGGGAACCGCTTTCAGAAGATCCTCCCTCTTCATGAGCGGGAGACGGCAGAACCCCGGGATCACAAAAGACAGGGGAATGACCACTAAGGCCTCCCTGATCCCTTCTGACTCCCTCAATCTGGCAAGCTCCTCTCTGAGCAGTCCGGATAACTCCTCTCCCTCCATTACCTTCCGGTCAGAAACCCCTCTCAGGGACTTCTTTCTGAAACTCCTTTCAAGAACGAAGATGGAAAAGTCCCCTTTCCTAAGCCTGATTATCGCTGTAGCTGACATCTTCCTCCCAGTAAAGTATCCTGAATCTGTAGCCCTTCGGAGAAGGTATCCTCCTGATTACCGCAGTAAGCGAATATCCCGTCTTTGCACCTTTGAGCCTGCCCCTGATTCCTATCCTCAGGTATGAGGCAGCGGTCTTTGTCAGACCGAACCTGCTGAGGTCAGCCGGGATGAACCTGAACCCGCCCATTGTTTCGTTTCTCCGGGCCATGACAGTCTCAATGCTGTTTTCGTCAAGCCCCACCAGGCTGAGCAATGACCCCCGTGCCGTGTTGATATTGAGCCCCCCTGTGCCGAAGGTTGTAAGAAGCTCTTCCAGCTCACCGTGACCGCTTCTGCCTTTGAAAAAGTTCTCTCTGAATCCCTTGATCAACAGTAGTTCAGCAGGAAGATCAAGCCTGGCGTTTTTTGCGGTATAGCCGAACTCCCTGTAATACTCATCCTCTGCACCGTTGAGGCGGTGGGCACCGTCAGGGTCAATCCAGTCAAGAAGACTGTCCCTGAGCGCATCCATCTTCTCTGTATCAACACCTGCCCGCTGAAAGAGTTTTTCCAGGATTCTCCGGTTTGTCCTGTTCAGGTTTATCTTCGACTCCTCATCCACTACAGAGATCTTAGCCACCACCTGGTCAATCTCCATCCTTTCAGGTATGGGGCCTGATTCAAGGTCAATAAAGAACCGGCCTTCTTCATCCACAAAATCAACGGTCGGATCCCGGTCAGAGGCCAGGAACCTCAGGACCGTATGATAGGCTGAAAGGGCACCGTAGTATGCAAGGGTTTCGTTCCTGAAGTTGGCAGTCATCGCAGTAAAGAGCCTCGTAGTGAAGGAGAAACTCATTGCTACTATCGTAAGGAAGACCAGCACCCAGATGGTCATCATCAGGGCAAACCCCCTTTTATCAGAGAATACTCTCACAGCTCCACCTGTGTCACGCGGATAACCTCATCAATGGTGGTAATACCCATCCTCACCTTTCTTACCCCGTCATCCCTGAGTGTCCTCATCCCCGACTCCACAGCAACCTGCCTCAACTCTCTCACTGTCGCCTTATCCATGATCATCTCCCGGATCCTGTCATTCACAACAAGAAGCTCGAATATGGCTATACGCCCCCGGTAGCCCGTACCGGAACACTCCTCACATCCCCGTCCCCTCCATGCCTTCTTCTCCGGTATGGAAAACTCAGACGCCAGATCCTCGCCTAATATGTATTCCTCCTTGCATGTAGGGCAGATCTTCCTCACGAGACGCTGGGCCATTACTGCAAGGAGCGTTGATGAGACAAGATAGTTTTCCACCCCCATGTCTATCAGCCTTGTAACGGCACCGGGAGCGTCGTTTGTATGGAGGGTACTGAAAAGGAGATGCCCTGTCAACGCCGCATGTACGGAGATGGATGCCGTCTCAAGGTCCCTTATCTCCCCGACCATTATTATGTCTGGGTCCTGCCTGACTATGTGCCGCAGTCCTGAAGCAAAGGTCAGCCCTATCCCGGGCCTTACATTTATCTGATTGATCCCGGCCATCAGGTACTCTACAGGCTCCTCTATCGTAATGATCTTCCGGTCTGCAGAGTTGATCCGGTCCAGAGAGGCATAAAGGGTGGTACTTTTACCACTTCCTGTCGGGCCGGTTATCAGCACCATCCCGTAAGGCTGGTGTATTAGACCGCTGTATTCCTCCAGCAGTTCAGAATCAAAGCCCAGTTTCTCCAGGGTGATGAAGGATGCCTCCCTGTCCAGTATCCTCATGACGATGCTCTCACCATGGACAGTCGGGATGGTAGAGACCCTTATATCGAGTTCCCGGTCCCCGAACCTTCCCTCAATCCTCCCGTCCTGTGGGAGCCTCCGCTCGGCTATGTTCATCCCGGCCAGGAGCTTTATCCTTGAGATCACGGCAGCACTCATCCTTGAGGGAAGGAGTTCCTTCTCATAGAGAAGACCGTCTATCCTGTATCTTACCCTGAGCCGCTTCTCTTCCGGCTCTACATGTATGTCACTCGCCCTGTCCCGGACGGCATTATCTATAATCAGGTTCACAAGCTGGATGATACCCTTTTCCTGTGCAAGCCCCCGGAGATGGTCCAGTTCAGCCGATCCCTCAGACTGGACTATCTCATCCTCAACATCACCTATCACCCTCTTCATCACCTCTTCCCTGGAGGCCGAGAGCTTTTCGATATGATCCATCAACTCGGACCGTCTCACCAGATGAGGGACAGTATCGTAACCGTAAGTGTTTTCAAGGACCTCCAGCACATCCATCTGGAGGGGATCAGCAATGGCCACATGAAGGAGCCCATTCTCTATCCTGAGAGGAAAGACAAGATTTTCCTTCATGAATTCATAGGATATCCTTTCTATCGGGAGTTCATGGGGAAGTTCATCCCCGGAAAGAAGGGGGATGTTGAACTGGACGGATAATGCCCTCATCAGCTGATCTTCTTCAAGCACTATCTCCCTTAGAATATCCCCGAGTCTCCTCTGATAACCCTCCTCTTTCTGGATTTTCAGGGCCCGGTCCAGGTCATTGTCAGTTATGAAACCGAGGTTTATCAGTATCTCGCCAAGCTTACGGCCCATGATACATCCCCTTCATCTATTCTCCATAATTGTCTTCACATTTGAAGACCCGCCTGTTTACAGAACCCAGAGAGGTCATCATCTCATATGGTATGGTCCCTGTCCTCTCTGCCACCTCCTCCACCCTTATCTCTTCCCCTCCCTGTCTCCCGATGATCACAACCTCATCACCCACTTCGGGGCTCTCCACCTCAGTAAGGTCCACCATCGTCAGATCCATGCAGATCCGACCGACGACAGGAGCCCTCTTTCCTCTCACCAGGACATCGAGGTTATTGGAGCCAGCCCGGTGAAGCCCGTCGGCATATCCCATCGGGACCACACCGATAAGACTCTCCCTAGCGGTAACAAAGGTCCTACCGTAACTTACTGGTTCACCCTCCCTGAGCCTTCTCACATCAATCAGAACGGTCTTTACACTCATTGCCGCCCTGAGTCCGGCATCCGGAGAGTAAGGGGCTGAGCCATATAGGGCCAGACCCGGCCGGACTGCATCGTAATGGGCCTGCGGCAGTCTGAATACAGCAGCACTGTTTGCAAAGTGGACAAGTGGGTTCAGTCCTCTTTTCCTGAAAAGACTGAGGGCATTCTCGAACCGGTTCATCTGGAGACAGGTAAATTCCTCATCTGAAATCTCGGCCTCTGAAAAATGGCTCATCAGGCCCTCCACCCTGAGGTCCTCCATCGCGAGCACCTGGTCAAGCATACTGTCCGATTCATACCAGGGAAACCCTAGCCTGCCCATCCCCGTATCTATATTTATATGAATTCCAATGCTTCCCTCTTCTTTTGAGGCTAGAGATGAGATTTCCCGGAGAAATGAAAGGTTGTGCACAACAGGAGTGAGTCTGAACCTGAAAAAATCCCCTGACGGCTCATTGTCAAACAGGACGATGACAGGGATGTCCTTAATCCCGGCCTCCCTGAGGAGCACCCCCTCATCCAGATAGGCAACGGCAAGACTATCAACACCCCCTCTTATGAGTACCTTTGAGACCTCCACCATCCCATGCCCGTAGGCATCGGCCTTCACCACCCCGATAACTTTCCTCCCGGGGGAGGCATTTCTTACCAGCCTCAGGTTATGTGAGATACTGTCAAGATCAATCTCAACAAGGGGGCCGCGTCTCATCAGGATCAAGGACCTGGATGGGCTGATTAGCCGGCCTTCTCCCGGGTTGGCTCTTTTGTTTCGTCCTTCGCCTCCTTGGTGGATTCCTCAACAGGCTTCTTGGGGGTTACATCGATCTCATCAGGTTCTGAGGTGGCCTTCTTGAAGTTCTTTATGGCCTGCCCGATCCCCCTTCCGAGTTCAGGAAGCCTTGAAGCTCCGAAAAGGATGACCACAATGATGAGAACAATTATCAATTCCTGCATTCCGAGACCAAACATAGTTTATCCTCCTGTATATTTGGAATAGTCTTCAGGTGTATTTATATTAACAAAACTCTTTCCATCTTCGCCTGTCTGTTTCAACTCCCTGGTGGTAATTATCCTGCAGTCTATCTCATCGAGGAAGCCGAGCAGTTCCGTTCTGCCTGAAAGTATCCTCTCCTCCATCAGCGGGATCAGACCTGCCCTGTAAGAGCCGAGAAGAGGATGGAGCATTCCCTCGTATTCACAGACCACGGCGTCGGCCTCGCCCGTCCCGGCGATGATAAGCTCCAACACCTCCTTCTTCACAAAGGGCATGTCACAGGCGATCACAAAAACCGAATCAGCGCCAGAGGCCACAAGTGACGAGCATATCCCCACAATCGGACCAGTGGAGGGGTAGAGGTCTCCCAGGAGTTCAGCACCCGTGTAGAAATAGGCATCAGGCCTGTTTGTAGATATGGCGACCCGGCTGAAAAGGCCACCGAGAAGGCGGAGATTCCTCTCTATCACCCTCTCGCCATTGATCTCCATAAAACCCTTGAGTACCGGAAACCTCCGGTTCGAGCCTCCGGCAAGTATAACCCCTACCATATCCATTTAACAAACACCTCCTGTCCAGCAGCAAAAAAGCATTAACCTTACAGTTCATAAGTTGTCCCTGAGAGGCAGGGGATGTGCACTCAGGGAGCCAGCCCTGATCGTGTCGTTATCCGGGGTGGGGTCTGAATCTTGCCAGATGGTCCGGGAGGGTATGTCCCCCTGGCACACTCCGGATCATTGTAAATGCTTGAGGGCATTACCCACCGCCGGGTTATAATATCACAGTTTAAGGATATCATATACCCTGGATTTTCTCAAACCGGCCACACAGACCCAACCTCTCCTTGCGTAACCCCCCCCTTTTCTGGTATAAATAAATAAGGGAAATTTCCTGCCCTGACGGTGGTTAAGATGGAAAAGTTGATCCGGCAAATTAGATCTTTAGGGAGCCTGCGTAAGGGATGTGGTGAGCAGGCCCGGCACTCAACTGGGACAGAAATGCTATTTGCACTTTCCTTTTTCTGTTACCTGTTGAGTGCCGGGAAGCCTAAGCACCCTTCAGGGCACCCACCTGTCAAAGGGGGATCTAATTTTTCATCTGCACCTCAGGGCGGGTACCTAAAAAGGTGCATAAATCAGGTGTCCAATACGATTGGGGGCATGGAATATATAAATAGGGTATGGAGTACTGTGAAAGGTATCTTCCTTCACATAAAGGGATTATTCTATCCTGAATACTATGGTTACAGTCCCGTACTCTCATCACAACAGCCTTTACTGAGGCCTTACTGACTTCCCTCCAGTCGATATTAGTCACCTGATGGCAAACGGTTGAATCTCCGGGGGAGACCGATCGTCTCCACCGGGGGAGAGGCATTGCTTAAAGGTGATTAAATGGATCTTTTCAGTAACGAGATTAAGAACAGGCCATTGGCGTGGCGGATGATGCCCGGAAGCCTCGATGAGTTTGTCGGCCAGGAAGAGCTCCTTGCCGAGGGCAGGCCGTTGAGACGACTTATCGAGGAAGACAGGATCGTCTCGCTCATCCTCTTCGGCCCTCCCGGGACCGGGAAGACCGCCCTTTCAAGGATAATTGCCGCTTCCACCAACTCCCAGTTCGTCTCATTGAATGCCGTCACCTCCGGAGTCAAGGAGGTGAGGGAGGCGCTCCGATACGGACGGAGGGGAAGGATAATCCTCTTCATAGATGAGATCCACCGTTTCAACAGGCTCCAGCAGGACGCCCTTCTGCCCCATGTGGAATCCGGTGAGTTAACCCTGATAGGTGCCTCGACCCAGAACCCTTTCTTTTCCCTTGTCCCGGCACTTTCGTCCCGCTCACAGATATTCGAGTTCAAACCCCTGAGTCTTGATGACCTGAAGGTTCTGCTCCTGAGGGCCCTCTCCTCCCCTAAGGGCCTCGGTGAATACTCCCTTGAGATAGAAGATGAGACGATAGATCTGATCTGCCACCTCGCATCCGGCGATGCAAGAAAGGCCTTCAACATCCTTGAACTGGCCTTCCTTACGGCAAAGGATGAAAAGGGAGGGGAAATCAGGATAACGGATGAGCACGTACGGGCGGCAACCCAGAAAAGGGCCCTCTACTATGACGAGGAGGAGCACTACGATATAATATCCGCCTTTATCAAGAGCATGCGGGGCTCTGACCCCGATGCAGCGGTGTACTGGCTTGCAAGGATGATTGAGTCCGGTGAAGACCCTCTCTTCATAGCAAGAAGAATTGTTATATGTGCAAGTGAGGACGTGGGCAACGCCGATCCCATGGCACTTCAGGTTGCAGTCTCTGCCATGAACGCCCTCGAAAGAATCGGGATGCCCGAGGGAAGGATCCCCCTTGCCCAGGCAGCCATCTATGTTGCAACAGCCCCGAAGAGCAACGCATCCTACCTCGCCATTGAAAAGGCAATAGAGTCTGTTCATAACAACCCCCTCCAACAGGTCCCGTTTCATCTGCGGGACAGCCACTACAGAGGGGCCCAGAGGCTCAACCGGGGAACAGGCTACAAGTATCCCCATGACTACGAAGGACATTTCGTTAAGCAGCAGTATCTTGAGATGGAGAAAAGTTTTTATGACCCCTCGGGGGAGGGATACGAAAGGGAGATAAGAAAGATAATGGAAAAAAGGAGGAAGACAGACCGATGAATACTCTTGTTTATCTGATTCTTGGAATTGTGGCAGGTGTCCTTTTTGCCTCGATAATCATTTTTCTGAACTCAAAAAAGACCCAGAAAGACAGGATCAGCTATGACCAGGAAAGGGAAAAGATCCTTGAAGAGGCAAAACGGGAAGCAAACAGGATAACAAAGGAAGCAAGGCTCGAGGCAAAGGATATAATTTATCAGGCAAAGTCCGAGTCGGAAAGGGAGTTGAAGGAGAGACGGCACGAGCTCAACCAGATCGAGAGAAGGCTTAGAAACAGGGAGGAAAACCTTGAGAAGAAACTCGACCAGATCGAAAAGAGGGAAAACGACCTCTCAAACCGGGAAAAGGAATTCCTGAACCGTGACAGAAAATTCAAGGAAAAGGAAGCCCAGGTGGAAGTCCTCATCAGGAAGCAGATGGAAGAGCTGGAAAAGCTCTCAGGCTACTCTGCAGAGAAGGCCAAGGAGGAACTCTTCAGAAAGATAGAGGAGGAGACCCGTTTCGAGGCAGCCAAACTGATAAAACAGATCGAGGAAGAAACCAATAATGCCGCTGAAAACAAGGCCCGGGAGATCATAAGCCTGGCAATCCAGAGATATGCAAGTGATTATGTGGCTGACTCCACAGTTACTGCCGTCCCCCTCCCCAGTGATGAGATGAAGGGGAGGATAATCGGGAGGGAAGGAAGAAACATCCGTGCCCTTGAGGCCGCCACCGGCGTGGACCTCATAGTGGACGACACCCCCGAGATGGTAACCCTCTCATCCTTTGACCCGGTCAGGAGGGAGATAGCCAGGATCTCCCTTGAGCGCCTGATCAGTGACGGGAGGATCCATCCTGCCAGGATCGAAGAGGTTGTTGAAAAGGTCAGAAAAGAGGTGGAAAGGACTATGAGGGAAGAGGGTGAAAAGGCCGTCTTCGACCTCGGACTGAGCGGGATTCCCAATGATATCATCAAGCTCCTGGGTCGGCTGAAGTACAGGACATCCTACGGACAGAATGTCCTTCAGCATTCCAGGGAGGTAGCCTACCTTGCAGGGATAATGGCCGGAGAATTAGGGGCTGATGTGAAGCTGGCAAAGCGTTCAGGCCTTCTCCATGATATTGGAAAGGCGGTGGACCACGAGGTTGAGGGTCCCCATCACGAGATCGGCTACAACCTTGCAAGAAAATACGGCGAAAACGAAAAGGTCCTTAATGCAATAGCCTGCCATCACGGTGACAGCGATCCTATCTGCGTTGAATCGGCTCTGGTCGCCGCAGCAGACGCCCTCTCTGCTGCCCGGCCGGGCGTGAGGCGTGAAAGCATAGAAAACTACATAAAACGGCTCCAGAAGCTCGAGGAAATCGCTACTTCGCAGAACGGAGTGGATAAGTGCTATGCGATTCAGGCGGGAAGGGAACTAAGGATTATTGTAAAGCCAGAGGATATAACCGATGAGATGTCCTCTCTTATAGCAAGGGAGGTTGCCCAGAAAATCCAGTCCGAGCTCACTTATCCGGGCCAGATCAAGGTAATGGTGATCAGGGAGAGCAGGTTTGTCGATTATGCCAAGTAATCCTGAGAATCCCGGAAGGACCTGTGAATGAAGGTCCTCTTTATCGGCGATATCGTAGGAAAACCTGGAAGGAGGGCCGTCAGGAACCTCCTTCCAGGCATAATCAACCGGTTCAAGACGGACCTCGTAATCGCCAATGGAGAAAACGCCGCCGGAGGCTTTGGTATAACTGAGAAAGTGGCTGATGAACTATTCGGTTACGGTATCTCCGTCCTCACGTCGGGAAACCACATCTGGGACAAGAAAGAGGCCCTTGGCCTCCTTGACAAGGAAGACAGGATAATACGTCCGCTGAATTATCCGCCGGGAGTCCCCGGCCGGGGGAGTCTCATCTACAGGCATAACGGCCTGAACATAGCTGTTCTGAACGCATCAGGCCGTGTATTCATGCCTCCCCTTGACTGCCCCTTCAGGAGGACCGATGAGGAACTGGAGATGATCGGCAATGAGGCAAGGGTGATTCTGATCGACTTTCATGCCGAGGCCACGTCGGAAAAGATTGCCTTCGGGCACTATCTCGATGGACGGGTATCGGCAGTCATAGGTTCCCATACACATGTTCAGACCGCTGACGAACAGGTCCTGCCAGGCGGAACCGCCTATATAACAGACGTAGGGATGACAGGCCCGGCCTATTCAGTTATCGGGGTTGACAAGGATCAGATCATAGACAAGTTCCTCAGGCAGATACCCAGAAAATACAACACTGCAAAGGGTAGAAGCATCCTCTCCGGTGTTATCATTGATATTGATGAAGGGACCGGGAAGGCAAGGGAGATTATGAGGCTTATGCTTACTGCAGAAGCCTGAGACCCTTATTATTACTTATTATTACACTGCTAACGAGTTACATTAGTAAAGCCATAAACCGTCACCCCAGGGCAGGCGGGGCTCGGGAGAAATCAGGATTTCAGCGATACCTACAGCAACTCTCAATAACCTGTAGATGCACCTTTTGTAACTTAACAGGGCAGGGAACTGTGTAATTGAAACACCATCGCATTAAATCCGGTTTCGAGAGAGTTCTGCCTGCCCGGATTGAGATTACTAATGAACGGCTTCGTATATTATTACACTGTCATGTATTACTGAAAGAATCATTCGTAATGGAGGACGGACGGATAAAAATCAGTGAGACAGGGAGATGGAGATAGGATATATCAGCAAAAGGTTGAGACCGGTCCTGGTGGGCATCCTTCTTATCCAGGGAGTGTTGCTCACCTCCCTCTTCGGATATCGTTCCTGGAAGGACTCCTCTGAAACCTGCATAAAATGCCATTCCGACAAGAAAAGGCTTGAGGCCTCTGGTGCCTCCTGGGCCTATGTCACACCAGGGATGGTGGAGAAGGAGAGCCGTCATCCCAACATCCAGTGCAGGGACTGCCATCTGGGTGACGGAAGGGCCATGGAGCCGGAAAAGGCCCATTCCGGGATGCTCAGAATGCTCGTCATAAGCAATGAGGGGAAGGTCATGCCAAGGAAGGAGGGATATCCAGGCCCCCTAAGGATGAGCGGTGACGATCTGATGTTTGCGTTATTCCCTAAAGTCGAGATGGATGGTGACCTGTACATGCTCCCTGAGGTGAGAAACATACTATGGCATGACAGGGATCCTCTGACACTGGGCTTTGATCCCGGAATTGCAGAGAAAACCTGCGGAAAATCAGGATGCCACCCTGCTGAACTCGATCAGTTCAGAAAAACCATTATGGGCAGAAATTACAGACAGAGAACGATGAAGACCTGGATTGAACCCTACGGGCCCCATAACTGCGGTCCCTCCTTTGCCGACATACCGCCACCTGATTCCCTTGACAAAGCAGCCTTTGATTACAGAAACACCGCAAAGATCATGAAAAACCTTAATGTCCCCTTCACGAGGGAACAGGCTGAGGACAAACAGAAATTCTGCAACGTCTGCCATGCCGGCTGCCTCGACTGCCATTACACCCCTTCTGATAAGGAGGGAAGGCATTCATTCACCAGGAAACCCACCTCACTGAGTTGTTCAGGCTATGGCAGGGGGGCAAGCACATGCCATCCCGGGGCAATGACGAGCCGGAGGGGTGAGACATATATAGGCGGCGCCTATTCCATCCCCCAGGGCATGCCCGGTGACATTCACTATTCAAAGGGGATAGATTGCGTAGACTGCCATCCCACGGGAGAGAAGGGGATGGGTGATATGGAGAGAAAGGCCTCCTGCCAGGACTGCCATATTGAAGCAGAGGAGGCCACTGCCAGGGGCGTTCACAAAAACCTCGACTGTGCAACTTGCCATATAAGTGCCCTCGGAGGCTACCAGATAACCATCTGGGGCCCCGGAGAGGTGGCAGGCATGAAAAACCCCTTTCATAAGTACTCGCTGTACTATGGGGTACAGAAGCCTCCCATAATAATGAAGGATCAGAAGGGCCGATGGATGCCTGTGAAGGTCTGGCCCCACAGTGTGGGCAACATAAAACAGGATGTTCCTCCCTCGGGGGAGATAAAGTTCAGATGGCCAGATGGACAGACAAGAGATGCCTACTACATCGTGGGTACATTTGATGACCTGCCTGAGAACAACAAACACCTCCTCTGGGTGGAACTGGAACAGGCATCACACCCCTTTGGCAAGGCAAGGAGCTGCGGAAGCTGCCACGACTCGGAAGGGCAGGAATCATTCTCTACATGGGAGTTCTATGATTACGACGGCTCTGAACCATTCACTGGAAGCCACCGGATAGTTGGCGACAGTAACGGGCTCCGGTTTATGGAAATGAAAAACATCACCCCTGTAAAACCTCTCCCTGGCTCTAAACTTACAGACTTTGCCTCATGGCTATACCTGAAGGACAGATGGGTGGTACCCGGCGATTTTTCCATAAAGGCAGACAGGGGGAAATACTCTAAATACCTGAATTACTACAGAACGATAAAGGACGATCTGCACGCCCTGTCAGGCAGACCCTCTGATCCAAAGGAAAAGAGGCGTCTCCAGCAGTTGCGCGAGACCGCCTTTCATGACCTGAAGACTGGTTTAAAGATTGTCACTGGTCATTAGTTACTGGTCATTGGTTACTGGTCATTGGTGTATTGGTTATTGGTATATTGGTCATTAAGTTACTAAGTTATTGAGTTACCTGGCCTCAGCCTTGACCTTGGCCTGTTTTTTCTATCCCTCCACGCTATACGCTATCTTCTCAGCCTCGACCTCAGCCTTGACCTGTTTTTGTATCCCTGGCATGATATTTGCCTAATTGGACCCTACCATGATAAAATTCAGGTATG
>CAZITN010000022.1:28025-30133 GCA_964542175.1 uncultured Thermodesulfovibrio sp.
ATCCCTGGCATGATATTTGCCTAATTGGACCCTACCATGATAAAATTCAGGTATGAGAACTTCAAGGGCAATCCTTCTTGGATCGGTCAGCCTGATGTTACTCCTCCTCATCCTTCCCTTCCATCGTGATGAAGTCCCCGGCACTCCGGAGATACAGGGTTCTTTCATGAAGAAAATCAGGATACACCACTTTTCCGGAGAGAGGCTTGACTGGGAAGCTGAGATACAGCAAGCAACCCTCGACGAAGCCACAAATGATATCCTCCTGAAAAAGGTCTCCCTCTCCTATCCGGACAGGGATTTCCGGATGATTTCTGACAGCGGTGTATATAACCTAAAAGACAGCAGGATCAGTTTCACGGGGAAGGTAAAGGGAGAAACGCCTGACCTTTCCTTCTACTCTGGAAAACTCGACTACAGGCCGGAGACACGTGAAATTCTGACAGATGGGGGAATAAGCATCAAGGGCAAAAACTTCCTGATAACAGGTGAGAAGGGAATAATAACCGAGGACGAAAAGATAATAATTGATGGAGATGTGTATGCAGAGTTTTTCTAAGTCCACCTTCCAGTTGCACAAATTGTTCCCTGCCGAACCTTATGTTTATGCAATGTTAAGGTACACTCTCCTGGTGTTAATCTTGATCCTTGCCGCCATCCCGGCCATTTCAAAAGCGGGGCCCCCTCCGGTACCGGAGGGAGAGTTCTTCTCCGGTGACAAGCCCGTCCAGATCACTTCCAGACGGATGACCGCCAGTAACCGGGAACGGAAGGCGGTCTTTGAGGGGGATGTAAAGGTGACCCAGGACGGAGCTGTAATGCTGGCGGACTGGATGGAGGTAACCTATTCAGACAGGGGAGAGATCCTTTATATTATTGCAAAAGGTGGGGTGACCCTTACCCATAACAACAGGGAGATAAAAGCAGAAGAGGCCCATTACTCCAGGACGGAAAGGACCGTTGTCTTTACGGGTAACCCCGTTGCACGGGACGGGCTGAGCCTTGTCAAGGGTTCAAAGATGACATATCATATTGATGACGGACGGTCCGAAGTGGAAGACTCAACCGTGATAATCCAGACCGGGAAGGAAAGTGATGGCTGAACAGGCCCAGCTCTTAGCAACAGGACTGGCAAAGGCCTACAGAAAGAAAGATGCCGTGAAGGGTGTGGATATCTCCCTCACACAGGGCGAGATCGTGGGGCTCCTGGGTCCCAATGGAGCGGGGAAGACCACTACCTTCTATATGATCGTCGGGATGGTCAGGGCAGACAGGGGAAGCATCTCCCTCAACGAAACGGATATAACGGGCCTCCCCATGTACAGAAGGGCCCAGATGGGGATAAGTTATCTGCCCCAGGAGCCTTCCATCTTCAGGAAGCTGAGTGTAAGAGAGAACATAAGGGCGGTTCTGGAACTCCAGGGGAAGGAAAGAGAAGAGACAGAGGAGACAACGGAACGGCTCCTTGATGAGTTCAGGTTGAGGGAGTTTGCTGACCGGAAGGGCTTTCACCTCTCGGGAGGAGAGAGAAGGAGGGCTGAGATAGCAAGGACTATCGCCCTTTCGCCGGACTTCATCCTCTTTGACGAACCCTTTGCCGGTATCGACCCCATTGCAATAATGGAATTGAAGAATATGATAAGATATCTGAAGGAAAGGGGAATCGGGATTCTGCTAACTGACCACAACGTCAGAGAGACCCTTTCCATAACAGACCGTGCTTACATCATGAACAACGGGAGCATCCTGGATGAAGGCAGTCCGGATCATCTTATCAGAAACGAGACCGTCAGAAAAACATACTTAGGGGAGGAATTCAGACTCTAATGGCACTTGAAACCAGACTTGATATAAAGCTTGCGCAGAAACTGGTACTAACCCCCCAGCTCCAACAGGCGATCAAACTCCTCCAGCTGCCACAGCTCGAACTATCCCAGGCGATCAACCAGGAGCTGGCGGAAAACCCCTTTCTGGAAGAGGAAAGGGAGGATGAACTGGTAGAGACCCAGGAGGAGACGGAGCAGGAACCCCGGGAGACCCAGCCTGAGGAAGGCCTCCTTCCACTTGAGAAACTGATGACCTTCAGCGTAGATGACTACTTTGAGGAG
>CAZITN010000022.1:30233-31883 GCA_964542175.1 uncultured Thermodesulfovibrio sp.
CCTCCTTCCACTTGAGAAACTGATGACCTTCAGCGTAGATGACTACTTTGAGGAGCGGGGAAGCGACGGGAGAGACCTTGGCTACTTCACCCCCGGAACGGAGACCCAGCCCTCCTTTGAACAGTTCGTAAGTGCATCAACCACCCTTTATGACCACCTCTCATGGCAACTCCGCCTGAGCAATCTTGATGACTCCATCAGGGAGATCGGGGAGGCCATCATAGGAAACATAAACGACAACGGCTATCTTACAGTGGGGATTGAAGAGATCGCTGAATTCTGCAAGGCACCCGTAGAAAAGGTGGCGAAGGCCCTCGAGGTGATACAGAGCTTCGATCCCCCCGGCATCGGGGCAAGGGACCTGAAGGAGTGCCTCCTGATCCAGATAAGGACACTCGGTCTTGAGGGCACTCTTGTTGAGAGGATTGTCCAGAACAATCTCAGGGAGCTTGAGACAAAAAACTATAAGGCGATCGCCCGGATGTACAACGCCGCCCTGGGGGATGTGATGCTGGCTGTCGGAATAATCGAGGAACTTGACCCCAAACCCGCAAGAAACTTCTCTTCCCAGGAGACAAACTACATAATCCCTGATGTCTATGTTGAGAAGACCTCCGAAGGGTACCGGATAACCCTGAATGACGAGGGGATACCCCGGCTCAGGCTGAACAGGTTTTACCGGAGGCTCCTTTCAAAGAAGGAGAACCTCACAAAGGAAGAAAAGAAATTCCTTAACGAGAAACTCCGGTCCGCGCTCTGGCTGATGAAGAGCCTTGACCAGAGGAACAAGACTATATACAGGGTCACAGAGAGCATCCTCAGGTTCCAGAAGGACTTCTTCGATTATGGTCCCACCCACATAAAACCCCTGAATCTCAGGGATGTAGCAGAGGACATAAACGTTCATGAGAGCACCGTAAGCAGGGTCACCCTCAACAAGTACCTCGCCTGCTCACACGGGATTTTCAGTTTCCGGTTCTTCTTCAGCAGTGCCCTCCGGTCGGAAAACGGTGATATCTCATCCACTCTGGTGAAGGAGATGATCCGGAAGATCGTATCAGAGGAGGACCCGAGGAGACCATACAGCGACCAGAAAATATCCGATCTCCTGAAGGAGAAGAACATAAAGATAGCCAGGAGGACAGTGGCAAAGTACAGAGAGGAACTGAAGATACCCGCCCACGCCAGGAGAAAGAGGCTCGATATCTGAAGAAGATGATGAACGGGAGAATGATTTTCAGAGAAAAAGGGAAAGGAGGAATTTCAGATGAACATTATCGTAACGGGCCGTCATCTTGAGGTTACGTCTGCCCTCAGGGATTACGCAGAGAGCAAAGTAAAGAAGTTTGAAAAGTATATATCCCCTATCTCGGAGGCACTGGTCACGCTTTCAGTAGAAAAATACCGTCACAAGGCGGAGATTCTCCTGAAGGCCAATGGTGTTATGATTCAGGCTGAAAGCGTTACAGAGGAGATTTACTCCTCCATCGACGAAGTGATTGAGAAACTGGAACGCCAGATAAAGAAATACAAGGAGAAACTCACATCCAGGAGAAAGGAAAACAGGCATCATGAAGCGGTGTCCCAGGCATCTGCTGAGGAAGAGCACCCTGACATCAAGATCATAAAGAGGAAGCGGTTCGCCATGAA
>CAZITN010000022.1:31983-34036 GCA_964542175.1 uncultured Thermodesulfovibrio sp.
CTACGTGGAAAACAGACCGGGAATAATAATCATTACCGGCCTCTCCGGGGCCGGGAAGACCGTTGCCCTCAGAGCACTTGAGGACAGTGGTTTCTACGCCATTGACAACCTGCCACTTCCCCTTCTTGGGGACGTCATAGGTTTTTCAAGAAACAACCCCGGCCTCGGGAAGATCGCCCTCGGTATAGATGTGAGGGAGAAGGAACTCCTCAGAGAGATACAGAGGGTAGTAGACGATATCAGGGCCTCAGCAAGGATAAAGATCATTTTCCTTGAGGCGGAACGGGGTGTCTTGATGAGGAGGTACAAGGAATCCCGCCGGCCTCACCCTCTGATGGGTGAGGGTTCCCAGCCTATGGAAAAACTCATAGAGAGAGAGACAGAGCTTCTTGAACCTCTCAGGGAGGCAGCAGACAGGATTATTGATACTTCATCTCTCACGCCTCACCAGTTGAGAAACATGATGATGGAAAACGTCTCGGGAAAGGAAGGCACCGGTGCAGAGATCACTCTGATCTCCTTCGGCTACAAGTTCGGTATCCCCCAGAACATTGATCTCCTTCTCGACATCCGCTTTCTCCCGAACCCCCACTTCGTGCCTGAACTCAGGCCGCTTACAGGACTGGATGCTCCGGTGCAGGAATATGTCCTCGAGAGCAGTCTGACAGCAGAGTTTCTGAGACGGGCAGAGGACTTTCTCGAGTTTCTCGTACCCCAGTACAGGAAGGAAGGGAGGAGCAACATCCTTATAGGGATAGGCTGCACCGGGGGGCAGCACCGGTCACCGGCCATAACAGAGGCCCTCTCGGCAAGGCTTTCGAAAAGGCTTGGGATCCCTGTCAGGCGGGTTCACAGGGAACTATGATTTATCTTGATCATAATGCAAGCACTCCGCCGGATGACCGGGTAAAGAAGGCCATATCCCGGGCACTTAACCTTTACGGGAACCCATCAAGCACACATCGGCCTGGCAGGGAGGCGCGGGAGGAAATAGAGAAGGCCCGGAGGAAACTGGCTGGACTCCTGAATGCAGAACCTGATGAGATCATCTTTACTTCGGGTGGGACGGAATCAAACAATCTCGCACTCATCGGATATCTCCAGGGCATCAGGAAAGGACATGTCATCTCAACGGCCATAGAACACCCTTCGGTCACCAACCCCCTTCTCTTTGCCAGTGAACTGGGCTTCAAACTCACACTTCTACAACCAGCTCCTTCCGGCGCCATAGATCCCGATGATCTCAAGGCTGCCCTGATGAATGATACAGTACTGGTCAGTGTGATGCATGCAAACAACGAGACAGGAATAATCCAGCCCATAGAGGAGATAGGGAAGATTCTCAGGGAGAGGGATATCGTCTTTCATGTTGATGCCGCCCAGAGTATCGGAAAGATTCCGGTGGATGTGGAAAGGATGGGTGTTGGCCTCCTCACAGTGGCAGGACACAAATTCTATGGCCCCAAGGGGGCAGGAGCCCTCTTTATCAGGAAGGGCCTGACCATAAGTCCCCTCCTGAGGGGTGCTTCTCATGAGCGGGGACTCAGGCCAGGAACGGAGTGTACCCCCCTGATTGCAGGCCTCGGGCAGGCAGCGGAGATTCTCTCTCTTGAGGCGGCAGAGATCTTCAGTCACCTCAGATCAGTGACGGAAAGGCTATATGAGCTTCTTACTTCCCGCATCGACGGGATCTCATTAAATGGTACCGGAAGCCGGATTCCCAATACACTCAGCCTCTCCATAAGGGGCGTCGAGGGCAGGAGGCTCGTAGAGGCCCTCTCTGAAGAGGTTGCTATCTCGGCTGGATCTGCCTGTCACGAGGGCGTAACACGACCATCGGGGGTGCTTACGGCAATGGGGATTGATCTACAGGATGCCCTTTCCTCAGTCAGGCTGTCAACCGGAAAGGACAATACCCCCGAAGAGATGGAGAGGGCTGCAAACATTATCTCCAGGGTGGTGAAACGTCTCCGCAAGAACCGGGAATAAGATCTACAGGTCGATCATAGACCGGGTTAATGCTAATATCAGAGGAGGAGGTTGAAAAATTTAA
>CAZITN010000023.1:0-32955 GCA_964542175.1 uncultured Thermodesulfovibrio sp.
CGAGGCTGAAACGGTATGCCTTCAGCAAAAGGCTTCTGGGAGGGAAATGATTTTTTTTGTTGCCAAGTTTACGGTTTTCCTGTAAAATGTAACTTTAGACAGAGGCTTTTCAAGCCTTAAATCACAGACAAGGAGGTTTTTTATGAAGCGTCTTATCCTGGTAATGACGGTTTCACTGATGGTCATGGTCTTTATGGCAGGTCTTGTTGCTGCTGAAACCCTCGATATCACCATTCCCCTCCCGCTGACAGGAAGCAAGGCGAAGTTCGGTGAGATAGAAAAACGGTCCTACGAGATTGCCGCAGAGGAGATAAATGCGGCAGGCGGGATAAAGGGAAAGAAGGTGGCCCTTCATTTTGAAGACTCCCAGGGAAAGCCTGAGATCGCAAGGGCAATCGCAGAAAAGATCATCGATGTAAAGAAACAGCCCTTTGTAGTGGGTGCCTACAGCTCATCCTGCTCCAAGGCGATCGCCGCGGTTGCAGAAGAGAGAAAGATCCCATACCTGGTAGTGACAGGGGCCTCTGATACGATTACGAGGAAGAACTACAAGTATATCTTCAGGATGAACCCCTCTGTCTCGTACTATACGGGTGGCCTGAGGTCCTTTCTGAAGAAGGTGGTAAAGCCGAAATCCGTTGCGATCCTCTACGAAAGCACCGACTTCGGGACAAAGGGTGCCGAGGGCATGGTGAAGGATGCCAAGAAACTGGGGATGAAGGTGGTTATGAAGGAGAAGTATGAAAGCGGTGCCGTGGACTTCAAGCCCATCCTCTCAAAGCTCAAATCAAAGAGGCCTGATGTGATCTATATGGTCTCCTATGTCATGGATGCCGCGCTCCTTATGAGGCAGATCAAGGAACTCAGGATTGATGCCAAGCTCTTTGCCGGTGGTGCGGCAGGGTTTGCCATACCGGAGTTCATTGAGAATGCAAAGGATGCCTCTGAATATGTGGTCACGGCCACGCTCTGGTCCCCGAAGGTCGCCTATCCGGGTGCCAAGGAGTTTGCCGAGAAATACAAGGCCAGGGCCGGCAAGTATCCTTCCTACCACGGAGCCGAGGCCTACTCCGCCCTTTATGTGATGAAGGACGTCCTTGAGAGGACAAAGTCCTGGACGCCTGATGATATCAGGGATGCCCTCAAGGCTACTGATATTGTGACCGCCTTCGGACCTATCAAGTTCGAGGACAGGGAAGGATACCAGAACCAGAACTTCATGGATACCCTCGTGCTCCAGGTGATTAACGGCAAGCATGAGACCATCTGGCCCGAGAAGTACGCTACGAAGAAGTATGTCTATCCTATACCGAGATGGAGAGACAGAAGGTAGAGGACAGGTCTGAGTGTCTGTCCAGATTGAGATATTTCTCCAGACCCTGATCGCAGGGCTCCTCCTTGGCGGGCTTTACGCCCTCATAGGGATAGGCATGACCCTGATCATGGGTGTGATGAAGATCATCAACCTTGCCCACGGCGAGTTGATGATGGTGGCGATGTATATCGCCTACTGGCTCTTTGTGCTCTTTCACATAGATCCATATGTCTCCGTAATAATCGCAACCCCCGTGATGTTCTTCATGGGGGTTGCGATACAGAAGTTCCTGATAAACCCTGTCATGAAGGTGGAGTCAATACTTCCTGAGAACCAGGTTATACTTACCGTAGGGATCGGGATGGTTCTTTCCAACATGGCGACCATCTTCTTTACCTCTGACTATCGCTCAACGCCGGTCGAATATGCCTCCGATGCCTTCTACCTTTCCGACTACTGGCGTGACTCTCCCATAGAACTCTCCCTCTCCATTCCCTGGACGGTCTCATTCATCCTTGCCGTTATTATCACCGTCTCTCTATGGTTCTTCCTGACAAAGACCGATATGGGGAAATCCATACGTGCCACGGCACAGGACAAGGATGCCGCCCTCATTATGGGAGTGAACGTGGAGAGGATGCGGGTTGTCACCTTCGGGCTCGGTGCAGCCCTTGTTGGTGCCGCTGGCTGTCTCTTCATCCCTATTTATTACCTCTATCCAGCACTGGGCGGCAAGTTCACGTTGATTGCCTTTGTGATAACCATACTGGGAGGACTTGGTTCCACAATAGGTGCGATTATAGGCGGGCTCATATTAGGTGTTTTCGAATCAATGACCGCAACATATATCGGGATGGGATGGGCACCTGTGGGCAGGTTTGTCATCTTCATAGCAGCCCTCATATTCCTTCCCGGCGGTGTTGCGGCAATACTGAGGAGGCACAAGCTGGGCAAATGAAAAAGTGGCTACCCTTCATAATAACGGGACTTCTATCCCTCCTGCCGCTTATAGGGCTGAGCACATACATGATGCATATCCTGATACTGGTGATAATGTGGACGGTCATCGGGATGGCCTGGAACCTGCTCGGGGGCTATTGCGGGCAGGTCTCCTTCGGGCATGCCGCATTTTTTGGTATAGGTGCCTATACTGCAGGGATCATCTATTTCAAGACCGGCTTATCCGCCTGGTGGGGAATACCACTGAGTATATTTTTTGTCTCTGTTGCCTCCCTCCTGATCGGGTATGTAACCCTCAGGCTGAGAGGCCCCTTCTTTGCCCTTGGTACCCTTGCGATTGGCGAGGTCTGCAGGGTTACTGCTGAAAACCTGAGGGACTTTACCCAGGGGACCCTAGGAATCATGCTCAGGGAGAGGACCTGGATCGACAAGACCTGGTATTACTACATCATACTCGGGATAGCCGTGTTTACATTTATCTGTATCAGAAAGATAATTAATTCAAAACTGGGCTATTACTTTGTGGCTATCAGGGAGGACCAGGACGCTGCGGAGTCCCTCGGTATAAACACCACCCTCTACAAGACGATTGCACTCATACTGAGCGGTGTCTTTACAGGCCTTGCCGGTGCCTTCTATATGAACTACATGGGATACATCGATCCTGAGATCGTTTTTGCCCTCCATGACATATCCATCATAACCATAATGGTCGTGATGGTTGGGGGCGTTGCCACATTCTGGGGCCCTGTTGTGGGTGCAGTGATAATGGTCCTTCTTGCCGAGCTGATCCGCTCCATTCCAAGGCTGGGTGTAGCTCATCAGACCATGTTCGGTATACTCCTTATATTGATCATTATCTTTCTCCCCAATGGTATTGTCGGTGATTTTTCAAAGATCAGGAAATTTTTCAGATTCGGGAGGGCTGGCTGATGGCCCTCCTTGAGGTGCAGAATGTCTCCAGGTTCTTCGGCGGCCTTGCTGCGGTGAACGATGTCTCCTTCGGGGTACATAAGGGGGAGATCGTGGGCCTCATCGGCCCGAACGGGGCCGGAAAGACCACCCTCTTCAATGTGATAAACGGATTTTACCGGCCGTCAAAGGGGGAGGTAATCTTCAAGGGTGAAAGGATAAGCGGGTTGAAGCCCCACAGGATATGCAAGAAGGGCATCTCCAGGACATTCCAGGTAGTAAAGCCTCTTCAGAGGATGACAGTCCTTGAGAACGTGATAGCCTCTGCCTTTGTCAGGGCCCGGAGCAGGAAGGAGGCCGAGGAACTCGCACTGGAACTCCTTGAATTTACCGGTCTTATTGATGACAGGGACCTCGTTTCAAAGGGCCTTCCCCTCGGTAAGAGAAAGAGGCTCGAGATAGCCCGGGCCCTTGCGACAGGGCCGGAACTCCTGATGCTCGATGAATCCTTTGCCGGACTCAATCCCACCGAGCTGAACGAGTCCATCCGGATAATAAGGCAGATAAAGGAACGGGGGGTCACCATCCTGATAATCGAACATCATATGAAGGTTATCATGTCCATATCCGACCGGATAGTGGTCCTGAATTACGGGGAAAAGATTGCCGAGGGTTCTCCTGATGAGATAGGCAGGAACCCCCAGGTCATAGAGGCCTATCTTGGAGAGGCGCACAATGCTTGAGGTCAGGGGCATAGATGTATTCTACGGCGATGTCCAGGTCATCTGGGATCTCTCCTTCAATGTCCGGGAAGGAGAGGTTGTTGCCCTCATAGGTGCAAACGGAGCGGGGAAATCCACAACACTGAAGACCATCTCAGGCATTCTCTCCCCCAGGAAAGGAGCGATTACCTTCAATGGGGAAGATATCCTGAAGATCAAGCCCTACAGGTTGATTGAGATGGGGATTGCACATGTTCCGGAGGGAAGGCGCCTCTTTGTGGAGATGACCGTAGAGGAGAACCTTGATATGGGCTCCCTGAGGGGTACGGCCAGGAAAGAGCGGCAGAGGAACAAGGAGATGGTTTATTCCATATTCCCGAGGCTTAAGGAGCGGAGCAGGCAGCTTGCAGGGACCCTCTCAGGGGGAGAGCAGCAGATGCTGGCAATCGGGAGGGGGCTCATGTCAATGCCCAGGCTTATCATGTTTGATGAACCCTCCCTTGGCCTTGCCCCCATACTCGTCAAGGAGATATTCTCCGTTATAGAGAATATCAGGAAGGAAGGCGTGACAGTACTGATCGTGGAACAGAATGTCAAACAGACCCTCGCAGTTGCCGACCGGGCCTATGTGCTTGAGACAGGGAAGATGGTCCTTGAAGGGACGGGGAAGGAACTCATGGAAGATGAACATGTTAGAACGGCCTTTCTGGGAGTCTGAGAAAGGGCCCTCCGGTATCCTTATGATGGAGGTGAAATAATGTTTGTTTCTGAATGGATGACAAGAAAGGTCTTTACGGTCTCTCCAGAGCAGAGCATTTCTGATGCAGCCAGGATTGCGAAGGAGAGGGGCATAAAACACCTTCCCGTGGTAAAGGGTGATAAACTGAAGGGGATACTATCTGACCGGGATATAAAGGAGTACGTCCCGTCAAAGGCCACATCCCTTGATGTCTATGAACTTCACTATCTCCTTGCAAAGACAAAGGTGAAGGAGATCATGAAGAAGAAGGTCTTTACCGCCTCACCTGATATGCCTGTTGAAGAGGCTGCGCTCATAATGCACGATAACGAGATAGGCTGCCTTCCTGTTGTGGAAAAGGGGAGGCTTGTCGGGATCATCTCAGACAGGGACATCTTCAGGATACTCGTTGATATCACAGGGATCAGGCATGGAGGAAACAGGATAGATCTTGTCGTTGAAGACCGGCCTGGGTCCATAAAGGAGGTTGCCGACATTGTGAGGAAGCACGGTTTCAGCCTCCAGAGCATCCTTACCTCATACGAAGGAGTGAAGGACGGCAAGAGAAGGATAATCCTGAGAACAAAGGGATCGGGGGCTTTCAGCAGGATGAGGAAGGAACTTGAGGCCCTTTATACAGGGGTCTCCATTCTGAAAGGATAGGCGGGAATGAGATACAGGTGGCATACAGGCTCAGTGGCCTGGCTTATTCACAGGATAACGGGAATTCTTCTTACCCTCTACATATTCCTGCATCTCTATGTCCTGAGCAATCTGAAGGATCCGGCGAAATATTCTGAAATGATGATCCTCATGAAGAACCCCCTTGTGGTCCTGAGTGAAGTGGGGCTTCTGGGACTCGTCCTTGCCCATGGCCTGAACGGTCTCAGGGTCACCCTTCTTGAACTGGGCCTTGCATCCAGAACACAGAAGACCCTCTTCTATGCCGCCCTCGGACTGGGAGGGGTAATCTTCATAGCCGGGAGCCTCCCCCTCCTTGGAGGACTGTTCTGATGCCGTTTTTCCAGTGGCTTTTTCAGCGGCTCACCGGTCTGGTGCTTTTTGTGGGGCTTTTTGTTCATTTTCTGGTCATGCATTACACAGGCGGGGAGCAGATAGACTATCAAACAGTAATGGCAAGGCTTAACAATCCATTATGGGTGGCCTTTGATCTGATCTTCCTTCTTTCCGTTCTTTACCACGGATTCAACGGTCTCTGGGGGATAGTTACGGAATACACTTCTGACGGGATGCTCAGGCGATTCCTCCATGCTGTCATTGTCCTGGCCGTCATCGGGCTGACTGTGACGGGCGTCACCATTATAACAGCCTGATAACCATGCTGGCCCCTTGAAAAAAAGCACATAAATACTTTAAATTTATAGCATAATATAAGTCGTCTGTCCCATGTTTCCAGTAAGTGTTTCTATATAAAAAGAAAGACATCTCAATATTCTGCAATGGAGGAGGTGAGTTCTATGGATGCAATCAGGATTGCCGTCTTTGGTGTGGGTAACTGTGCAAGCTCTCTCATACAGGGGATATACTACTACCGGGGAAGGCAGCCTGAAGATGCCATAGGGCTGATGCACTGGGAGATAGATGGTTTTTCTCCAGGGGATATTGAGGTTGTGGCTGCCTTTGATATTGATGCCCGGAAGGTGGGGAAGGACATAAGCGAGGCTATCTTTGCACCACCGAACTGTACCACGGTTTTTCAGCACGATATTCCTGCCACCGGCGTCAAGGTCCAGATGGGGCAGGTGATGGATGGTGTTGCCCCGCACATGAAGGAGTATTCTGAGGAGGCACGCTTTGTTGTTGCCGACCAGCCGGAGTCTGACATCGTCAGGGTGCTCAAGGAAAGCGGTGCCGAGATTGCTCTGAACTATCTGCCCGTGGGATCCGAGGATGCCACACGATACTATGCGAGATGCTGCCTCGAGGCCGATGTGGCTTTCATAAACTGCATGCCTGTTTTTATAGCCTCAGACAAGGTATGGGCGGACAAGTTCAGGGATAGGGCCATACCCATAGTCGGTGATGACATCAAGGCTCAACTGGGTGCCACGATCACCCACAGGACCCTCGCCAAACTCTTTGCAGACAGGGGGGTGAAGCTTGACAGGACCTATCAGATGAACACCGGAGGTAATACCGATTTTTTGAACATGCTTGCCAGGGAGAGGCTCAAATCAAAGAAGATATCAAAGACCGAGGCTGTTCAGTCGGTTCTTCCCGTTCCTCTTGAGGAGGGCAACATACATATCGGTCCCTCGGATTACATCCCCTGGCTCAGGGACAACAAGGTCTGTTTCCTCAGGATGGAGGGCAGGCTCTTCGGTGATGTGCCTATGAATCTGGAACTCAGACTCTCTGTTGAGGACTCCCCCAACTCAGCAGGCTGTGCAATAGATGCAATAAGATGTGCAAAACTTGCCCTTGAAAGAGGAATAGGTGGCCCTCTCACTTCCATATCTTCCTATATAATGAAGCACCCTCCGGAGCAGTATCCTGATCCCGTCGCCCGCCAGATGGTGGAGGAGTTCATCACCGGGAAACGAGAGCGGTAAGAGACAGGAGGCATGCATTGAAGGCAGTAATCCTAGCCGCCGGCGAAGGTTCCCGGATCGGAGCTGAAAGGCGCGGGATTCCAAAACCCCTGATCAGGCTTCTGGGGATGAGCCTGATTGAAAGGGTAATTTGTACTGTCAGGGATCAGGGGGTAAGGGATTTTGTGGTGGTCCTTGGATACAGGGCCAAACAGATAATGACCTGCCTCGGGAAGGGTGAGCGACTCGGGGTGAATATCCAGTATGCCCTGAGTAATCAATGGAGGGAAGGAAACGGGAGTTCACTCCTTGCTGCAAGGGATTATGTCTCCGGCAGGTTTCTCCTCCTCATGGCAGACCATCTCTTTGACGGGAAAATTATCCATCGATTACTTCAGTCTGAACCAGGTGAAGGCGAGACACTGCTGGTTGTGGACTCTACACCTCGAGGATATATCGACATGAATGATGCAACCCGGGTCGAGATTCAGGAAGGGAAGATAAGAAAGCTTGGAAAGGGAATGGAGAGGTATGATGCCGTGGATACTGGCATCTTCCTCTGTGATGATAACCTCTTCAGCAATCTCGAGCATGCCATACGCCGGGGGGACTGCTCACTCTCAGGGGGTATGAATGAACTTGCCGGAAAAGGGCTTCTCAGGCCGCTTGATGCAACGGGCCTGTTCTGGATAGATATTGATACCGACCCAGCACTGAAGAGGGCTGAGAAGGAACTCTGCAGGAGACTGAGGAAGGATACGGACGGACCGGTTTCGAGGTTTCTGAACAGGCCTTTGTCTATAATGATTTCAAAAAAGATTGTGAGTTCCTCATTAAGTCCCAATGCCATAACCCTTCTCACCTTCGGACTCGCCCTGTTGTCGGCACTACTGTTTGCTACTGGAAGGTATTTCTTCACAGTAATCGGAGGGCTGATAGCACAGTTTTCTTCCATTGTTGACGGCTGTGACGGGGAGGTTGCAAGACTGAGACACCAGAGTTCGGTCTTCGGTGGATGGCTTGACTCGGTGCTTGACCGGTATGCCGATGGATTGATTATCATAGGGATGGCCTGGGGGATATGGCAGGTCAGGGAGGGCCCTGATGTCTGGGTCCTGGCCTCCTTTGCACTGATGGGAAGCCTTATCGCCAGCTATACGGCGGTAAGGTATGATCTCGTCATCAGGGAGAGGATGGTCAGGTGGCGGTTCGGGAGGGATGTCAGACTGCTTCTGATCATGGTTGGTGCCCTGATGAATGAACTCTATTCAATCCTACTTCTTCTGGCAGTGGTAACAAACCTTGTCTCCCTTGGAAGAATTATCAGGATGCATGGGATGGAGGCAGGGGTCTCGAGCTGACTGTAGCGGAGAGTGAGGGGTATACCCAAAATTGCCGATAGAAAAATGCTACAACAAAAAAGGGCAGGAGGGTATAGGGTTTGAGCGGCTTCAGGCAATCTACGATCTTCATCAGAAAGTGAAGTAGATTGCCTGCCTCGGAACGGGGGTCCCCGAAAAGTCGAAGACTTTTTGGGGTATGGCTGCCATGGAGGGTCTGCGAGAATGATGCGAAACGCCTATACCCTCCTGCCTTGTAACTGACTGATGAGTCAATCGGCATTCTGGGGGGTATATTTTCTGGTTGAAAGAAAACCTCCCTCTTGGATATACTATCTATCACTCACGATCATAACCTGTTATAAGGAAAGGAGTCTTTGAGAGATGAAGGTGATTCTGAAGGAAGACATTGATAATCTGGGTAAAATGGGAGATATAGTGACGGTCCGGAACGGGTATGCGCGTAACTATCTCATCCCGAAAGACCTCGCCGTTGAGGCAAACCAGCGTAATGTCAGGGAGTTTGAGCATCACAAGAGGATCATACAGGAGAAGGCAAGGAAGATCAGGGACGCTGCCCAGATCCTTGCTGAAAGGATATCCTCAACCCCCCTTGTAATCAAGGCAAAGGCGGGGGAGGAGGAAAAACTCTTCGGATCAGTAACGAGCATTGATATAGAAAAGGCACTTTCAGAGGCAGGATTCGAGATTGACAGAAGGAAGATCATTCTGGATGAGCCGATAAAGAGGTTGGGGGAATATACTGTTAAAGTAAAGGTTCATCCTGATGTTGTGGCTGATGTCAATCTGAAGGTCGAGCAGGAGGCTTAGCCCGGCGGACAAGCCGGGTATTGTACATAACAGTTCATTCCAGGGGCGCGACCTGCGTGGCTTGGCATGGTTAGGCAAGCCAGGTGAAGGCCCGCTATACTCCTGGAGTAAGGCGGTCCCGGTATATGGCATCTCTTGAGAACACCCTTGACAAACTCCCCCCACAGAACCTTGAGGCAGAGCAGTCTGTCCTCGGGGCCATACTCCTTGATAATTCCGCACTCTACAAGGCACTTGAGGTAATAACGGAAGAGGATTTTTACAGGAGCGCCCACAGAAAGATCTTCAATGCGATGCTTGATCTCTTCAACCGGAATGAGGCCATTGATATCATCACGCTTTCGGACAGGCTGAAGCAGGCCAACCAGCTTGAAGAGGTCGGCGGTACATCCTACCTGACTACCCTTGTAAACACCGTTCCTACCTCGGCAAACATAAGGCATCATTCAAGAATAGTACGAGAAAAGGCACTCCTGAGGGGCCTGATTAACTCCGTTACAGAGATTGCTTCAATGGTCTATGAAGAGGGGCTTCCTGCCGACGACTTGGTGGATATGGCTGAGAAGAAGATCTTTGAGATCTCGGACAGGAGGATAAAGGCGTCCTTTCTGAGCATGAAGGATGCGGTCAAGGAGAGTTTCGAGATAATTGAGCAGCTCTATGACAAGAAGGAGGCCATCACCGGGATTCCCAGCGGCTTCAGGGATCTGGACGAACTGACCACCGGGTTTCAGAAGGGTGACCTTGTGATCATAGGCGGAAGGCCCTCAATGGGAAAGACCGCCTTTGCCCTGAACATCGCCCAGCATGTGGCGGTCGAGATGAACGAGCCTGTGGCGATTTTCAGTCTGGAGATGTCCACCCGTCAGCTTGCCCTCAGGCTGCTCTGTGCAGAGGCGAGGGTGGATTCCAACAATGTAAGGAAGGGCTATATAAAAAGAGAGGATATTCATAAACTTACAGCCGCTGCAGGAAGGCTGGCAGAGGCTCCCATCTTCATTGATGAGAGTTCGAACATCTCCGTCCTTGAGATGAGGGCCAAGGCGAGAAGGCTCAAGATGGAGCACGGTCTTGGTCTGGTGATAGTTGACTATCTCCAGTTGATGAAGGGCCGGGGGATGTTTGAGCGGAGGGAACAGGAGATCTCCGATATATCAAGGTCACTCAAGGCCCTTGCCAAGGAGCTGGATCTCCCTGTAATAGCCCTCAGCCAGCTCAACAGGGGGGTTGAACAGAGGCATGACAAGCGTCCAACCCTTGCCGACCTGAGGGAGTCCGGGGCGATCGAGCAGGATGCCGATGTGATAATTTTTCTTTACAGGGATGAGGTCTATAATACAAAATCTCCGGAAGTAAGGGGACAGGCGGAGATTATCGTTGCCAAACAGAGAAACGGGCCGACCGATACGGTAAAACTTACCTTTCTTGCCGACTCGACAAGGTTTGTTGATTCCACAAACATACCCATTGACGTGGAAGAAGAGGTCTTCTGATGGTCAGGGAGCCTGCGGTAGCCGGACAGTTCTACAAGGGAACGCCTGAACTCCTCAAGTCAGAGGTTGAAGGATACATGGCCAAGACACGGAAGGAACGGGTGCTGGGCTGCGTATCTCCCCATGCAGGACTGATGTATTCAGGCCATGTAGCCGGCGCGGTCTACTCGAGGCTTGAGATTCCGGAGACAGTGGTTCTGATAGGCCCGAACCATACCGGTCTCGGAAGGAGCATCTCGGTATTCCCGGACGGTGAATGGACCATCCCTTTGAAACGTTTCAGTGTGGATGCTGAATTTGCCCACAAGGTATGTCTGTATGCAGGGGGGATTGCTGAAAAAGATTACCAGGCCCACCTCTTTGAGCATTCTCTTGAGGTACAGCTTCCATTCCTGAGTCTTGCCAGGGAGGAACCCCCTTTGATTGTACCCATAGCCATGATGCAGGCATCCGTTGACGACTGCCGGAGCCTTGGCGAGGCAATAGCGATGACCCGGGAGAATACAGGGAGGGATATGCTAGTAATCGCAAGTTCTGACATGAGTCATTACGTTCCGGACAGTGAAGCGCGTAGGCTTGACAGGATGGCGATCGAGAGGATTCTCGAAATTGATCCTGTGGGGCTGTATCAGACGGTGATCAGCAGGAGGATATCGATGTGCGGTTACCTGCCCGTGGCTACCATGCTTTTTGCTGCAAAAAAGATGGGGGCTGTAGAGGCGGAACTGGTGAAATATGCAACTTCCGGCGATGTAAGCGGGGACTATGGCCATGTTGTGGGATATGCCGGAATTATAGTAAAATAAAGAATCACCACTTTTCTGAAACGAAATGAAGAACCCTGCGGCAAACCGCAGGATATCTTCGATATGTAAGGAAAGTTTTTGATTTTATCACATTCGCTCGCTTACCCCGGAGCCACGATACGGGCAGACAAGACCACGGGGGAGGCGCTCGCTATACATATTCATCACGATCTGGAAAGAAGGAGGGAAGAGTGTCCAGAGAGGTTGAAAAGCGGAGGCACAGGCGTTATGAAGTGGAGGGGGTGAATGGCTCTCTCACGTTTGCGGTCGATGTGAGGATTGTCAACCTGAGTCTTGAGGGAATGGCTATAGAGACAGGGCGGCGGCTTAATGTGAATACTGATTACTCTGTCAGACTCAAACATGGGGATGAGCACCTTGAACTCAAGGGCAAGATCGTCTGGTCAACCCTCACAAGGACGGTTAAGACACCAGAAGGTGACGTAAAACCCGTTTATAGGGCAGGTATCAGGTTTGTAGACATCCTTGATGAAAAATCGCGCTCCATTATTTCCTTCATAGAAAACAACAGGATCGTTACCCTTGAAAAGAGGATACTCGGGAGATTCAAGATTAACTCCGGAAGCGCCCTTCTGAAGTACCCCCAGGATTATGTTGTGAAAAGACTGAGTCTCTCGGGGATGCTGATTGAGACTGAACTTCCCCTGGAACCTGAGGACCAGGTGGAGATGTCGCTTAAGCTTCCGGACAGTGAGGATTTCAGTTTCACCGGGAGGGTCGTAAACGTCCATCCCCGGGATGGCGAGGGGGAGTTTTACCGGATAGGGGTGGAGTTTCTGAATCTTGACCACAAGAACAGGGAAGTTCTTGCCAGTTATCTGAAAAAGATAGAGTAGGTATTTGACATTTCCTCCAAAGATTGTTTTTAATATTAGGTCAATACTGATTTCAGGAGGTCATTCTATGTATGCGGTTATAGAGACAGGCGGAAAGCAATACCGTGTGCGTTCCGGACAGGAACTGAAGGTGGAGAAGATCAATGCGCCCGATGGAGAGGTAGTCACAATTGACAGGGTTCTGCTTCTCTCTGACGATGACAGTACTGTTGTGGGAGATCCCTATATAGAGGGAGCTTCTGTAAAGGCCAAGGTCGTGGAGACCGGAAAGGCCAGAAAGGTCATTGTCTTCAAGAAGAAACCCAGGAAGGGCTTCAAGAGGCTCCGGGGCCACAGGCAGTTCTTCTCCAGAATAAGAATTGAAGATATTTCTTACGGAGGTTAAAGATGGCACATAAAAAGGGTGTAGGAAGTTCAAGAAACGGCAGGGACAGCAATGCCAAGAGGCTGGGAGTAAAGAGGTATGCCGGCCAGTTTGTCAGGGCTGGCAATATCCTCGTCCGGCAGAGAGGAACAAAGTTCCATCCCGGTTTCAATGTCGGGAAGGGTGGAGACGACACACTCTTTTCCCTTATTGACGGTGTGGTGAAGTTTGAGAGGAAGGACAAGAGACGGCTCAAGGTGAGCGTCTATCCTGTCAGTTCCTGATCTGTCTGTAATACAACTACAAGGTAAACGGGAAGGCCCCTTTTGAGAGGGGCCTTTTTTTGGCTCCGGAAGAACCATTATCACCCATACTCCCCTGTATGCTGGAGGGAATTGTTTTTGAGAGTGCTGGTGTAAAATCACATCTGTCCAAAATAAATTTAAGAGAGGCGGCAAGGCTTTGCAAATGCAATGCAACCGGCAGGATTCAAGGGACAGTAACCTGAATCAGGAGGTGCCATGACTGACTGTCTGATCAGGTCATTGAGCTACATGAAAGCCTTCTTTTCTAAGGTGTCGTGCATTTGCATTTTCTCCGCCATACCGCCTCTCCCTATCGTTTCAGATTATTTTGATAACTACTGGTGTAAAATAAATGTGTATGAATGACAGGCCGGTAAAGATCATAGGTGGAGGCCTTGCCGGGAGCGAGGCTGCATGGCAACTGCTCAGGAGGAGCATTCCTGTCAGGCTTTATGAGATGAGACCCCTGAAGATGACTGCTGCCCACAAGACGGGACTCCTTGGTGAACTGGTCTGTTCCAATTCCCTCCGGTCTGCAGATATACTCTCGGCACCAGGGCTGTTAAAGGAGGAGCTGAGGCTTGCCGGCTCACTCATAATAGAGGCTGCCCTTGAGTCAAGGGTGCCTGCCGGCTCTGCCATGGCCGTTGACAGGCAACTCTTTGCAGAATACATAACGGAAAGGCTGGGCAGTCATCCCCTGTTTGAACTCGTCCATGAGGAGATAGGGGAGATACCCGATGATGGCATTGTGCTTGTCTCAACAGGTCCTCTGACCCCCCGGGCATTTTCCGAGGCCCTGAAAGGGGTCCTGGGGGGAGAGTATCTCTATTTCTATGATGCCATCGCCCCGATTGTGGATACCGACGGGATTGATTACTCTATCGTATTCCGGGCATCCCGGTATGGCAAGGGTGGTGATGACTACCTGAACTGCCCCATGAACGAAGAGGAGTACAACAGGTTCTACGACGCCCTGATAAGTGCTGACCGGGTGAGGGCAAGGGAGTTTGAAGACGAGAGGTTCTTTGAAGGGTGCATGCCCATTGAAGTGATGGCTGAACGTGGGAGAGACACTCTCCGGTACGGGCCGATGAAGCCTGTGGGGCTGAGAGACCCGAGGACAGGGAAGGAACCCCATGCCGTTGTGCAGCTCCGGCTCGAGAACTGGCAGGGGAGTTCGTACAACATGGTCGGGTTTCAGACAAGGCTCAAGTGGCCTGAACAGGACAGGGTCTTCAGGCTCATCCCCGGGCTCAGGGATGTGGAGTTCCTCCGGTACGGGAGTATCCACAGGAATACCTTCATTAACGGGCCGCGCTTTCTTTCAGATACTCTTTCACTGAAGAACAACCCTGACGTGTATGTCGCCGGGCAGTTGACAGGTGTGGAGGGCTACATTGAGTCCACAGCCACAGGGCTCCTTGCCGGGATAAATATCTGGAGAAGACTGACCGGGAGGGCTCCGGTCATTCCCCCTGAGGAGACCGCCCACGGCGGGCTCCTTCAGTATGTTACTGCCTCTTCCCCTGAAGGATTTCAGCCGAGCAATATAAACTTTGGGCTCATACCCCCTCCTGAGGAAAGGATAAGGGACAAACGGAAAAAGAAGGAGTACATCGTCAGAAGGGCGCTCGGGAAGTGGAAGGAGTATCTTTCTGAGATTAGAGTCAATTAGCTTAGAGGGACAAGGCGAGAAAGGTTGAACGCGAGAAACGCTAATAACTCAATAAACGCACTAACGTAATCAACGCAACTAACGCGATCAACCCGATTAACGCACTAACGTAAATAACGCAATATGAGCTGGATGGTTGACAAAGGAGCAAGATGAACAGGTACATAGATGAGTTCATTTCCTATCTGAAGGATGAACGGGGGTACTCTCCGAATACGGTCAGGGCATACAGGAAGGACCTGGAGGCCTTTCATGCCTTTGCCGGAAAGGACCCTCCCGAGGTTGATATCACCGATATAAGGGGTTTCGTAGCCAGCCGGATCAGGGATGGAAAGAGCAAGACCTCTGTGAGCAGAAGCCTTGCCGCCCTCAGAACATACTTCAGTTATCTCTACAGGGAAGGGTACATAAAGCTGAATCCCGCCCGTTTCATTCCCTCTCCGAAGAAGGAATCCCGGCTCCCGAGGTTCCTCTCCATTGATGAGATCTTCGGACTGGTCGAAAGGCCCGGTGACTTCGGGTTTGTAGAGATAAGGGACAGGGCGATACTGGAACTCTTCTACTCCAGCGGTCTGAGGGTCGGGGAGATGGCCTCGCTCAAGGTTGAAGACCTCAATCTGAGGGACGGCCTGCTGAAGGTGATGGGAAAGGGGAGGAAGGAGAGGATTATACCGCTCGGGGGCCAGGCAGCGGACGCCCTGAAGCGTTATCTCGTTGAGAGGTCACTCCTCAGGGGGAAATCGGAGAGCCTTTTTCTCAACAGGAGGGGAGGGCCCCTTACGGACAGGAGTATAAGGAGGATTGTGGTGAAGTATGCCCGGCTGGCCGGACTGGAAGGAAAGATCAGCCCCCATACCTTGAGGCACACCTTTGCAACCCATCTGCTCCATGAAGGGGCTGACCTCAGGGATATCCAGGAACTCCTGGGGCACAGTTCCCTCTCATCCACACAGGTCTATACCCACCTGGATCTTCGGAAACTGGTTGATGTCTATGACAGTGCCCATCCCCTTGCCAGATGGAAGGGGAAAAAGGGTGGGAATAGCTGATCTGACGGATCGTGAGTCCGGAAGACTGTTTAACTGGCTTTCCTCCATCCGGGAACTCTGGGGCAGATAGAGAGGGTATTGTGGCAGAGGTGAAAAGAGGGTTGTAAAATGAAATATCATACAGGTTGAATTGTCCCGGCCGAAGGTGTTAATATTCAAGCAAATTTTTATGGAGCGTATTATTTTGGCTTGAGTTTTGAGGAAGAAGGCTGAAATGAGATATAAACTCCTTGACTCCATAGTGCTGATGCATAATATTCCCGAGCACAGTTTATGCGCTGGCGATCTGGGCACAGTTGTGGAGGTTTACGAGCCGGATGGCCTTGAGGTGGAATTTGTAAAGGCATCTGTAGAGACACTTGCAGTTCTGACTCTTAAAGAAGGTGAAGTACGGCCTGTGGCAAGTTCCGATATTGTTTTCATTCGGTCATTAAGTTACGCAGCATGAATCAATAGTAAATGAGGGGATGAGCAGACGCAACAGAAAACCCACAAATCCATCAAGGAATAACAATTGACAAGCCCGATCATCAATCTTTCAGCACTTGAACCACTTTATCAACCCCACGAGATGCCCACACACCACCGTGTAAGGGCAAAGAGAGGGGGTGAGCCTGCCGAGATAATCAAAGGAAGACGACCATGCGATATTGTTATTGCCCAGAACCTGCGCCGCTATGTTACCGAGTGGCGGGAAGCCGATTATGCAGGGGCATCGGATACAACAAGGGAGCTGCTTTACCACTGGTTTGAAAGGGACCATACTGTCAGGAACAGTGATGGAGAGTTTGTGCCCTTCCGATATTACTTCTGCCAGCGGGAAGCGATTGAGACACTGATCTATCTGAAGGAGGTAAGGGGGCTTGATACCCTTTCTGAAATAGTATCTGAATTCGGTGGAGAAAACAGGGAAATAGCAGCGCCCTTGGAACAGACCCTGAAGAGGAGAGATGGGCAAAGTATGCCTTCAAGATAGCCACCGGCGCAGGAAAGACCAAGATAATGAGCCTTGCCATCGTCTGGAGTTATTTTCATGCACTCAGGGAGTCATTTTCCACGATGACAAAGCATTTTGTAGTTATCGCACCCAATCTGACCGTGTTTGAAAGGCTGAAGGAAGATTTCGGTGATGGAGCAATATTTGATAGAGATCCTCTGATTTGTCAACGCCGATCCAAAAAGTCCCTTTTTCACCGAAATAAAATGTCCGGTTATCGCCGAAAAAAACACCGATTCCATCAATCGGCTGTCCCTGACGGTTGTGATACCTCCTCCTTTCCTTTTGGTATCGAGCCTCCAAGGAGGCCGGCCTTGCGTTTCTCCCTCAGTCTGTAGCTCTCACCCTTGATGTTGAGCACCGTTGAGTGATGAAGAAGCCGGTCCAGTATCGCCGTAGCCAGCACCTGGTCTCCGAATATCTCCCCCCAGTCACTCTGCATCTGAGGGCCTGCATGGGTCTCAAACCTCCCCCTGCCTCAGCACCCTCCTGGGCCGGATGTAGTCACTCAATATACTGATCCCTCCACTGTATCCGGCATCCCTTATCTTTGCATGTACCACCACGGCGTTCCATATCCCTTCCTTCAACAGCCTGTTCACCAGAGACTTCTACGGATCAAGCTTGCTCTTCCTCCCCACAGGCCGCTTCCCCTGCGGAGCTCCCCCGCGCTTCAGCGCCCGGCTTACCGTCTTCGGGTGTACTCCCAACTCTGCAGCTATGTCCTTGATGTAGACTCCCTTGTCCCTCTCTGTGTTAATATACATCCAGTCCTCCTTGTTGAGCATGCCGTACCTCCATTCCTTTCGGTGATGTTTGGAGATACTTTATCATGCTTGACTCGGAGGACATCTTATTGTCCTGTTTTGGGGACTTTAGCATATCCTGCTGACACGATATCAAACAACATTGCAGAGGGCTTTGAGAGAGGGACAACACAGGAGTTGCTGACCTTTCTATACATTGCAAGGGGTTCGGCAGGTGAGGTGCGTTCCATGCTTTGCTTTATGGACAGCCTCCCTGCCTTTAAGGATTTGAGATCTGAGATTTCAGATTTGAAATCACTGGCAGAAGGTATCTCAAGGCAGTTAAGGGCATGGGCTGATTCTTTTCAGAACACCGAGATAAAAGGACAGCGGTACCTGACTGAAAAGGACCGCATAATATTCCAGAAGAAAAAGGAACAGGAAGAGTTCCTTAAATTTTTACAGGAACAGGTGAGAAATGCAAGAAAGTGATCTGAAAGCAGTCAAAAAGTTTAAGGAACTTGTATCAAAAAAGATGAAAACGTCGTTCAGAGCCAGGTACTCCAGAAACTTGAAAATGCCGTCAGGATTTGGCAAGGGACTCTAATATTTCTGCTAAATCCTCTTTGGAGAGTTTGCCAGAGGCCAGTTTAATCATGGCATCGTAAAGCCTGCCTTCAGGGTCAGAAATGCTGATCCCATTCAACTCGAGAAAGACAAGGGAAGAGGCAAGGGCTGTTCTTTTGTTTCCGTCTATGAAAGGGTGGTTCTGCGAGATGTGGAATGCATATGCAGCGGCAATCTGGTAGATATTCTTGTGGAGAAGTTTCCCCCTGAATGATGCATACGGTAAAGAGACAGCGGAAGACAGAAGGCCGATATCCCTGATGCCCCCCTGACCTCCATAACGCTGTATCTGATCAGTATGAATTTCAATCACTTCGGCAAGAGTCAGAAAGGTTATCTTCTTCATTTACCTGGCTAATCTCTTCAGGGTCCGGCCATGTCTTTTGTTTACTTTCTCAAGGGCAGCCCGAAACTTCTTTTCCCTCTTTTTGTCCCTGACGGGGGAGATGATAAGGCTGCTGCCGTCTGTTGAGATCTCAAGGAGTGTATCCATGTCTATCTTCAGCATTTCAAGAATTGGTTTGTCTATAATCAGGGCTGCACTGTTTCCGTGTGATACCATTTTCTTTATCATTCATTCCTCCTGTGAACGATATGTATATACATTGTATAACCATTAATTCTGTAAAGTCAAGAAAGAGGAGGGAGGTATCTGAGAGGTCAGGTCTTGCCTTTTCCTGTCACTTGATCTGTATGGATTGTCTAAGCAGATGTGGTAATATGCCACCAGGGGCTTGATTCTTCAATTTTGGTGTGTATATAATTAGATAACTATACACATGGAGGTCATTATGGGTGCAGGCTTAAAGGTAAGAAAGCAGTTTATTCTTGACCCTGATAAAATCAAAACTGTTAAAGAAATTGTCCATGCAGAGACAGACACAGAGGCTATAAACAGGGCAATGGATATTGTGATTGCCAACAGTAAAATCCTGACCACTCTCATGTCCATCAAAGGCAAAGGGAATATCCAGGATATTTATGGCTCAAAAACTCGTTAAGGTCATCCTTGACACCTCAATATATATCCCTTTCATAAACGAAGGAGTTACCCACCCAGTTCTTGAGCTTGAAGAATCCGTTCCGATTATATACATGAGTGCAGTCGTTATTGAAGAATTATACGCAGGTGCGCATGATAGAAAGACCATCAGGCTTTTAGATAAATTATACAATACCTTCCAGAGCCTCGACCGGCTGGTCGCTCCGGATGCTCAGGACTGGCAACAGACAGGCAAGGTCATCGCTGGAATGGGTAGAAAGTATGGGTTCGGGAAGAGATTTCTTTCAAGGATAACGAATGATGTCTTGATTGCCATTACTGCAAGGAAGATAGGCGCTGTAGTGATCACAAAAAACAAGAAAGATTTTTCGTTAATTCAGGAATTCCTGAAGTTTAGAATGTCGGATTAAGTGATATGACCAGGTGGAAAAGGAGTTGATATTATGAGACATCTAAAAAATATACATCCGGGAGAAGTGCTCAAAGAAGAATTCCTGGAACCGATGGAAATATCTGTATATCGGTTGTCGAAGGAGACCGGCCTCTCACAAACGAGATTGGGCCAGATTATTAAAGGCAAAAGGAGTATCACAGCGGAGAGCGCTGTCAAGCTTGGGAAATTCTTTGGCGTACCTGCGAGTTCTGGATGAATTTGCAGGTCCTTTACGATATCGAGGAGGCCAGGAAACGGTACAGGAAAGATCTGCAATCAATACATTCAATTCAGGAGATTGAACAGTTTACTTCATAAGACCAAATGCTGCAACCTGATCCAGTGGGAACATTTCTCCTATGTGCTGGGGTGCTCGAGGATTGAGCTGACAGACAGCGCCCTGTCGCCATGAACCGTTCTTCCAATCCCCCAGGATATGGGGTAGTGGTTCACTTTCCTGTAATCATCTATCAGGCCGTTTGGGTTATAATAGAAAAACTCGTAATTCAGGAGATTTGCGGAATGGAAATGCACGGGACAACAATACTCTCCGTAAGAAGAAAGGGTAAGGTGGCCATTGGCGGAGACGGTCAGGTCACCATGGGCAACACGGTACTGAAGCATAATGCCAGGAAGGTCCGCAAGATGTATCAGGACAGGGTGCTTACCGGTTTTGCCGGGGCCACTGCCGATGCCTTCACACTCTTTGAAAAGTTCGAAGGGAAGCTTGAGGCCTATCGCGGCAACCTCACGCGGGCTGCCGTGGAACTTGCCAAGGAGTGGAGGACAGACAAGATACTCAGGCATCTTGAGGCGCTCCTGATCGTTGCTGATTCGGACAGTACCCTTATCATCTCCGGCAAGGGTGATGTGATCGACCCCGAAGACGGGGTAGCTGCCATCGGTTCCGGCGGGCCCTATGCCGAGGCTGCTGCAAGGGCGCTCCTTCAGAATACCGATCTTGATGCAAGGGAGATAGTCCAGAAGGCCATGGAGATAGCCTCAAGGATTTGCATTTACACAAACAGAGAGATACAGATAGAGGAGATTTAGATGGATGAGAAACTGACTCAGAATGAGACTGCACAGGTTCCGGTAACTGTAACTGATATAACCGGCTCCCTTACTCCACGCAGGATTGTGGAGGAACTGGACAAGTTCATAATCGGCCAGGACAGGGCAAAACGGGCCGTGGCGATCGCCCTGAGGAACAGATGGCGGAGACAGAGACTCTCTGACGAACTCAGGGAGGAGGTGCTCCCTAAGAATATAATCATGATAGGACCCACAGGGGTTGGAAAGACGGAGATCGCCCGGAGGCTTGCCAGGCTCGCCAATGCCCCCTTCCTGAAGATAGAGGCATCAAAGTTCACCGAGGTCGGGTATGTGGGCAGGGATGTTGAGTCAATGATCCGGGACCTGACAGAGATTGGTGTGAACATGGTCAAGAAAGAGGAACTGGAGAAGGTCCAGGAGAGGGCCCGGGTGCTTGCTGAGGAGAGGGTCCTTGACCTCCTTCTGCCCAGACCGAGGGGCTCAATAGGTGTCCAGATGGGGCCTCCGCCTGAGGAGGATAGCCGGTCTGAGACGAGGGAGAAACTCAGGAGGCAGTTGAGGGAGGGGAAGTTCGACTCCCGGTACGTTGAGATAGAGGTCCAGGAAAAGGCGATGCCCTTCGGGGTTATTTCCAACGTTGGCCTTGAGGAACTGGAGATCAACCTGAAGGAGATGCTCGGGAATATCTTTCCGGGCAAGGCCAGGAGGAAGAAGGTCAGGGTGGCCGAGGCCCTCCAGTTGCTTGCAAAGGAGGAGGCTGACAGGCTTGTTGACATGGAGAAGGTGACAGCGGAGGCCATCCGTCGGGTGGAACAGGCCGGGATAGTCTTCATTGATGAGATAGACAAGGTGGCCTCAAGGGGATCTTCCCAGGGGCCTGACGTATCCAGGGAAGGTGTACAGAGGGACCTTCTCCCGATAGTGGAAGGCACCACGGTGACCACTAAGCACGGGCCTGTCAGGACGGACCACATTCTCTTCATCGCTGCAGGGGCCTTTCATATGGCGAAACCCTCCGACCTTATACCTGAACTCCAGGGTCGGTTTCCCATCAGGGTGGAACTGGACCATCTCGGAAGGGATGAGTTCAGGAGGATACTTACTGAACCGGACAATGCACTTATAAAGCAGTATGTGGCTCTGCTTCAGACCGAGGGCCTGGAACTGGTCTTTACCGAGGATTCCATAGAAGAGATAGCCTCCATAGCTGCAACGGTGAACGAGAAGACCGAAAATATCGGGGCAAGGCGTCTCCAGACGGTGATGGAAAAACTCCTTGAGGAGCTCTCTTTCACGGCCCCTGAAATAAGGGGCGAGACTATCAGGATAGACATGGAGTATGTCCGGCAGCGTCTTGAGGATATCGTCAAGGATGAGGACCTGAGCAGATATATACTTTGATGATCCATTCACTTTCAAGGTATAAGGGGTTAATCGTTCTTCTTCTGATTCTCCCGGTGTTTATTTCCTGTGGAGGCAGGCGGACCACCTACAGGGTACTGCCGTCCGGGAGGGATGTGATGGTCGCCTCCTGGTATGGGGATAAGTTTCACGGCCGTCCTACGGCATCCGGCGAGATATTCAACATGTACGACTATACTGCTGCCCACAAGGAACTCCCCTTCGGGACCCGTCTCAGGATAACCAACCCGGAAACGGGACGGTCCGTTGAGGTCAAGGTGAATGACCGGGGTCCCTATGTGAGGGGAAGGGATATTGACCTCTCCTATGCTGCAGCAAGAAAGATAGGGCTCATCAGGAAGGGTACTGGCAGGGTTTATGTGGAGTATTTAGGTAGGGACAAGTCCTATGTGAGGCCGGTCCGATTCGTTGATGAGAGGGGACCCTTTACGGTCCAGGTCGCCTCTTTCAGGGAACTCAGTAACGCCTTCAGGCTGAAGTCGATCCTTGAACATACCTATGGAAATGTCTATATAATGAAGATATGGCTGAGAGGGGAGAGGTTCTACCGGGTAAGGGTAGGAAGGGAATTGAGGAGGTCTGATGCAGAGAGACTGGCAGAACGGCTCTCCAGGGAGGGCTATCCCGTGCTTGTTATGAGGTTCGAGGAGGTACTCTGATGAGCTTTGATGATGTGGTGAGATTCCACGGCCATGCCTGTCCGGGGCTTGCGATCGGGTACAGGGTTTCGGAAAAGGCGCTCCGTGAAATGGGTGACCGGGCAGAGGATGAGGAGTTGGTGGCGGTTGTAGAGAACAACTCCTGTGCCGTTGATGCTGTTCAGGTCATGACGGGTTGCACCTTCGGGAAGGGGAATCTCCTGTTCAGGGACTACGGCAAACAGGTATATACCTTTATAGGGAGACCATCGGGAGATGCAGTCAGGATAGCCGTCAACTGGGTATCCCCGCCTGAGACTGATGAAGAAAGGGAGGCATGGCAGAGGTTTTCCTCTGGTGAGAGGTCTGATGATGTGATGCGGATAGTGCATGACAGGAAGGCAAGGAAGATAAAGGCGATAATGGAGGCTCCCGATGAGGAACTGTTCGAGGTAAAACTTCTCAGGGTTGAACTTCCGCCAGAGGCGAGGGTTTATCCCTCTGTCAGGTGTGAGTTCTGCGGTGAGAAGGTAATGGAGCCCCGGGCGAGACTGAGGGAGGGAAAGGTGGCCTGCATCCCCTGTGCAGAAGGAGAGGGTTGATATGGAAAAACTTATTGAAAAGGCGGAGATACTGATAGAGGCCCTGCCCTTTATCAGGAAGTTCTATGGTAAGACCTTTGTGATAAAGTACGGAGGTGCGGCCCAGGTGGACGAGGGCCTCAAGGATGCCTTTGCCCAGGATGTGGTTCTGATGAACTATATAGGGATAAACACAGTAATTGTCCACGGAGGAGGGCCGAAGATCTCCGAGACCATGGAGAAGATGGGTAAGAGTCCAAGTTTCGTCCATGGCCAGCGTGTGACCGATGAAGAGACGATAGATATTGTGGAGATGGTCCTTGGCGGGCTTGTGAACAAGGAGATAGTCTCTCTTATCAACAGTCACGGTGGAAGGGCGGTGGGACTTTCCGGCAAGGACGGAAGCCTTGTAAAGGCTGACAAGAAGTTGATAAAGAAGAAGACGGCAGGAGCCGGTACTGACGAGATAATCGATCTTGGACGTGTAGGTGAGGTGAAAGAGGTTGATCCGTCCATACTCAGAAGCCTGGAACGGGACGGGTTCATCCCTGTAGTCGCACCGGTCGGCGTGAGTCATGAGGGCCTTACCATGAACATAAATGCCGACTATGTTGCCTCTGCGATCGCGTCAGCCCTCTCTGCGGAGAAGCTCGTCCTTCTGACCGATGTGCCGGGGGTCCTTGACGGCAGGAAGAAGACTGTCTCCACAACGTCGGTCAGGAAGGTACAGGAGATGATAAAAAAGGGGAGAGTGACCGGAGGAATGATCCCGAAGGTCCAGGCCTGTGTGGAAGCACTGAAAAAGGGGGTTGGAAAGACCCATATAATCGATGGCCGGATCCCCCACTGTCTGCTTCTTGAGATTTTTACCGAGGAGGGGATCGGGACTGAGATAGTGCTGGCCTGAGGGTGGTTCTCCCGGAGACGGAGAGGAGGTATGCCATGGGTGAGAGGGCATTGATCGTAATAGACATGCTGAATGACTTTGTCCTTGAAGGGGCGCCCCTTGAGGTACCTGCTGCAAGAAGGGTGGTGCCTGAGATCAGGAGAGAGATAGATAAGGCAAGAGAGTCAGGAGTCCCTGTCATCTATGTCTGTGACTCCCACCAGCCTGATGACCCTGAGTTCCGCCGGTTCAACTGGCCTCCCCACGCTGTAAAGGGGACAGAGGGAGCAAAGGTGGTTGAGGACCTTAAGCCACTGGAAAGTGAATATGTTATAGAAAAAACAACATATTCAGGGTTTTACAATACTAAACTTCAAGCACTGATTGAGGGGCTGGGTGTGAAGAGGCTCCGCCTTACAGGGTGTGTAACCCACATATGTGTGCTCTTTACTGCCTCTGATGCAGTACTCCGGGGATACGATGTCGAGGTTGTTAAAGATGCCGTGGCTGGCCTTGACCCAGATGATCATGAGGCGGGGTTGAGGATTATGAAGAATGTCCTTGGGGCAACCATTGTCTGATCTCTTTCAACGATGAGAAAAAACGGCCTTTCCGATGAACTTTGACCAGCTCAGAAAAGAGATGGTTGAGAGACAGCTCAGGGTACGGGGGCTGACGGACGAGCGGGTCCTGAAGGTGATGGAGAAGGTGCCGAGGCATCTTTTTCTGGAAGAGTCTCTCCGCCATCGTGCTTATGACGACTGTGCCCTTCCCATAGGAAAGGGCCAGACCATATCCCAGCCCTACATGGTCGCCATGATGACGGAGGTACTGGCACCGGAGCCTGATTCAAGGGTTCTTGAGGTTGGGACAGGTTCCGGATACCAGGCTGCTGTGCTTGCGGAACTTGTCTCAGAGGTCTATACCATAGAGAGAAACCCTGCTCTGAGCAGGAGGGCAGAGGAAATTCTGAAGAACCTGGGTTACTCGAACGTTCATCTGTTTACCGGAGACGGTTCCCTTGGCCTGCCGGAACATGCACCTTTTGACCGGATACTTATCACTGCTGCTTCGCCTGATGTGCCTGCTCCGCTAAAGGACCAGCTTGTTGACGGGGGGCTTCTGGTAGCACCTGTTGGGGGAAGGTTCAGTCAGCAGGTGGTGAGGCTTGAGAAGAGAGGGACTGACTTCAGGGAGAGATATTTTACACCCTGTGTGTTCGTTCCACTGATTGGAAAATATGGGTGGGATGAAAATGAGACTTAGAATGATGAGGAGGTCTTGATATGTTCATCAGGTTTCTGATCGGTCTGGCTGTTCTGGTTTCATTGCCGGCAAGTGCGGCAATGGCCCTCTGCGTGAATGCTGATACGGCGAATCTCAGAAGTGGGCCCGGTACAAAGTATGAGAAGACCTGGCAGGTCTTCAAGTATATGCCCCTCAAGAAGATCTCCAAAAAAGGGGACTGGTACAAGGTGAAGGACCTTGATGGGGATACCCACTGGATATACGGGAGGCTTGTCACCTCGAAATACCGCTGTGCAGTAGTGAAGGCAAGGAAGGCGAACATCAGGAAGGGACCGGGCAAGAAATACAGAAGGACCGAGATTAGTCCTGCCATAAAGTACGATTCCTTCAAGGTGCTGAAGGTGAAGGGTAGCTGGGTCCATGTGATCGATGAATTCGGCGAGAAGGGATGGATATTCAGAAAGCTCCTCTGGATACGGTAGGTGAGATAGTCAGGAAATTTTCTTTCTGATTATTTCATTGACCATCTTTGGGTTGGCCTTTCCCTTTGTGGCCTTCATTACCTGCCCCACAAAGAAACCCATGAGTTTCTTATCCCCGGCCTTCAGCCTCCCGACCTCATCCGGATGGGCATCCAGTATCTCCTGGATCGTTCCTTCCAGTTCACCGGCGTCGCTTATCTGGACGAGGCCCTTCTCCTGAACAATGGTCTCGGGGTCCTTGCCGGTTGTATACATATCATTAAATACCGTCTTTGCAATCTTGCCGCTTATGGTTCCCTTCTCGATCAGACCGATCAGGGAGGCGAGCATTTCCGGCGTGATTCTGAGGTCAGTGATTTCCGTACCGGTCTCATTCATAAGCCGGAGTATGTCTGTCATCATCCAGTTGCTCACAGCCTTGGGACTCCCGCCCGCCTTTACAGCCCGTTCAAACCATTCTGCAACAGGTCTTTCCTCAGTAAGTATCTCGCAATCATATTCTGGAAGGCCGTACTCTTCCTGGTATCTCTTCATCTTCTGGTCAGGAAGTTCGGGCAGGGTCTCCCTTATCTGTTTAATCCAGTCTTCTTCTATCTGGAGGGGGACAAGGTCGGGCTCAGGGAAGTACCGGTAGTCGTGGGCCTCTTCCTTGGACCTCATTGAGTTGGTCTTCCCTGTCTCGGAATCCCAGAGACGGGTCTCCTGTACTATATCACCCCCGTCCCTGAGTACCTTTACCTGCCGTTTTATCTCGTATTCCAGTGCCTTTTCAACGAACCTGAAGGAGTTTATGTTCTTGATCTCCGTCTTTGTTCCCAGGCCGGTGCTTCCTGCCGGTCTGAGGGATACATTGGCGTCACACCTGAGGGAACCCTGTTCCATATTACCGTCACAGACTCCAAGATACCTGAGTATGGCCCTCAGTTTTTTCATGAAGAGGGCTGCCTCCTGGGGGGTTCTTATGTCAGGCTCAGTGACTATCTCGAGGAGGGGAACACCGGTTCTGTTCAGGTCAACATAGCTGCCGTCCTTCTGGTGGATGTTCTTGCCGGCGTCCTCTTCCATATGGATCCGGGTAATCCCGATCCTCCTTGACTCTCCGTTGATGTGAATATCCAGATGTCCCTTCTCGCAGATGGGGAGTTCGTACTGGCTAATCTGGTAGCCCTTGGGGAGGTCGGGATAGAAATAGTTCTTCCTTGCGAAACGGCTGTAAGGTGTGATCCGGCAGTTCATAGCAAGGCCGGTTTTTACAGCAAACTCCACCACCCTCCTGTTCAGGACGGGAAGTACCCCTGGCATCCCGATACATACAGGACAGGTCTGGGTGTTCGGCTCTGCCCCAAAGGCGGTTGAACAGCCGCAGAAGATCTTTGTCTCCGTCAGCATCTGGGCATGGATCTCGAGCCCTATCACAGCCTCAAGGCCTGTGTCGGAAAGCATCTTCATCATGGCTCCGGCCTCCTCATGTGCCAGTCCGTCTCCCTCTCATAGGTCCCGGCAAGTCTGAGCACCGTCTCTTCATCAAAGGGTCTTCCTATTATCTGAAGACCAAGAGGTAGTCCTGAAGAGCTGAAACCGCAGGGTATGGAGATGGCGCATGTCCCGGCGAGGTTTGCAGAGATGGTAAAAATGTCATTCAGATACATCTGGAGCGGGTCCGAGATCTTCTCGCCTATCCTGAATGCCGGCGTAGGCGTGGTGGGCGTGATTATGACATCCACATCCCTGAAGGCATCCTCGAAGTCCTGCTTAATCAGGGTCCTCACCTGCTGGGCCTTTTTATAGTAGGCGTCATAGTAGCCGGCGGAGAGGGCATAGGTCCCGAGCATTATCCTTCTCTTTACCTCAGGACCGAATCCCTGGGCCCGGGTCCTGAGGTACATCTCCATAAGGTCCCCTGCCTCTGCCCTGAAGCCGTACTTCACACCGTCGTATCTTGCCAGGTTGGAGCTTGCCTCAGAGGTGGCGAGGATGTAGTAGGTTGCAACGGCATAGCCCGTGTGGGGAAGGCTTATAGGTTTTACCGAGGCTCCCTCTTTTTCAAGAAGTTTTATTGCCGTGCGCACGGCGGATTCCACCTCAGGGTCAAGCCCTTCAATAAAGTACTCATCGGGAACACCTATCCTGATCCCTGCTGTACCTTCACTGAGGGAAGCGGTGAAGTCGGGAAGGTCGATATCGGCTGATGTGCTGTCCAGAGGGTCATGCCCTCCGATTATGTTCAGAAGGAGTGCCGCATCCTCCACCGTCTTTGTAATGGGACCGATCTGGTCAAGGGATGATGCGAAGGCCACAAGGCCGTAACGGGAGACACGGCCGTAGGTGGGCTTCAGTCCCACAACGCCGCAGAATGCAGCAGGCTGACGGATGGAACCACCCGTGTCGGAACCTATGGCCCCGAGGCACTGGTCCGATGCCACCGCTGCTGCAGAGCCGCCGCTTGACCCACCCGGCACATGCCCGGTGTTCCACGGGTTCAGGGTAGTGAAAAAGCCGGAGTTCTCCGTTGATGATCCCATGGCAAACTCATCAAGGTTGGTCTTTCCGGTGAAGATTGCACCTGCATTGAGCAGCTTACCGGTCACAGTGCTTTCATAAGGGGGGATGAAGTTTTCAAGAATCCTCGAGGCACAGGTGGTCCTGATGCCCTGCGTGCAGAGGTTGTCCTTTATTGCAAGGGGTATGGAAGAGAGGGGGAGTTCTTCCGGGGCAAGTTTGCCCTGACTCTCCAGCCTTTCCCTTGCCTTCTCGTCAGCTACCGTGATATAGGCGTGAATCTTCGTGTCAACAGAGGCGATCCTTGCGAGGACTGAATCCAGCAACTCTCCGGGGCTGAACTCCTTCCTCTTCAACGCCTCGATGGCAGACTTTATCCCGTGCCTGAATGGTTCCATATAAACAAAATACCTTTGGTCATTAAGTCATTAGTCACTGGTCATTGGTTACTGGTGTATTGGTTATTAGGTTATTGGGTTGTTTCCCTCGTTTAACCTTTCTCGCCTTATACTTTTCTCGCCTTAACCTCGACTTCAGCCTGCCTTTATCCTCTCAAGGTTAAGAGAGAATAATTATATAGGCTTTGAGGGTCTGTTTGCAAGTTCAAGTGGTTCTTTCATAAACTATAGAGGCTATGGATCCTGTTACCCATTCCCTTACAGGCTATGCACTGAGTCAGTTCTTCAGCAGAAAGAGGAGTACCCTCCTCCTCATGGTAGGTGCGTCCGTTGCACCTGACCTGGATTACATAACGCGCTTCTGGGGGCTGGATGTCTTTCTCCGGTATCACAGGGGAATAACCCACGGAGTTCTTGCGCTTCTTGTGATGCCGGTTATTATCGGACTGCTGATGAGGCTGTGGGTTGGGAGGCGGATCCTCTACTATTCCATGCTTGCCTTTCTCGGCTACGGGGTGCATCTCCTCATGGATCTGACAAATCAGTATCCCACCAGGATTCTATCGCCCCTTGACTGGTCAAAATACTCACTGAACCTGACTTTCATAATAGACCCCTATGTGGTTGGAGGTCTGATCCTTGTTCTTATATTAACACTCCGGAAGGACTCAAAACGCAGGCTGATTACTGCAAGCATTCTCATACTGCTGGTGTTTTACGGGTTGACAAAGTATTCACTCAGGCAGATGAACGAGGACTTTCTGCGGGAAAACCTTGATGAATACCACTACTTTCTGGTTCCCCTTCCCAATGATTTCACGCGATGGTGGTTTGTCACCGAATCTGATGGTGTTTACAAGACAGGACTTGTGGACATACTTACACAGACGGTCTGTGTCACAGGTACCTATGAGTACAGCGAGGCTGCGCCGGAGATAGTGGAATCCAAGGAGCTGAGAACAGTAAAGAATTTTCTCTACTTTTCAAGATTTCCCTATCCTGAAGCGACCATCGATGGAGAGGATGTAGTGGTGAGATGGCGGGAACTTGCCTATTCATTCATTCCGGGAGAGCACTTTACAGCGACAGTGCGGTTTGATGAGAAGGGACGGGCAGTGGAAGAGCGGTTCAGGTTCTGAGGGACATGACTATTATAGAGAAGGTAAGAAAGACGATAAGGCAGCATGCCATGCTCCATGGCGGGGAGACTGTGCTGGTCGGCCTTTCAGGCGGTCCGGATTCTGTCTGTCTTTTGAGTATTCTCAATTCACTCAGAGAGGAGTTCCGGCTTTCCCTTGTCGGTCTCTACATTGACCATGGCCTAAGGCCCGATGAGGTCCCCCGGGAGGTGGATTTCTGCCGGAGGCTTACTGAGGGGATGAACATCCCCTTTGAGACATTATCTGTTGATGTAAGAGGACTTTCTGAATCGAGGGGGATAGGAATACAGGAGGCGGCGAGGATGCTCAGATACGAGGCATTCGAGCAGAAGGCGATTCTCCATAAGACAGACAGGATCGCTACAGGACACCACAGGGACGATCAGGCAGAGACCGTTCTTTTACGGCTGCTGCGAGGCTCCGGAATGAGGGGGCTTTCAGGCATCCCACCTGTGAGAGGGAAGGTCATAAGGCCCCTTATTGATCTCAGGAGGGAAGAGATAATGAACTACCTTCGTGAAAGGGGGCTTTCCTTTCTTCAGGACTCCTCAAACCTGAGCCCTAAGTATCTGAGGAACAGGATAAGGCAGGAGCTGATCCCCTTTCTCAGCAATTTAAACCCCTCTGTTGTGGATACGCTTTCAAGAACGGCTGATGTGCTGAGGGAGGAAGATGCATACCTTGATATCAAGACCACCAAGGCACTGATGCGTCTTATCACCAGAAAAGGTGATGATACTGTCGAATTCTTTCTTGCTCCCCTTGAAAACATGGAAAAGGTGATCCTGAGGCGGGCCCTGAGGAGGGTTATAGAGGAGACAAGAGGCCTGAGGGGGATAGGGCTTGAACATATAGAAGAGATCATCGGGCTGATCAGGGAGGGAAAGTCAGGAGACAGGATCTACCTTCCCGGAGGGTTCCGCGCTATAAAGGGATATGCAACCATAGAGATCACCTCAAGGGAGCCTGTAAGGCTGGGCGAGTATGAACTGAAAGTCCCCGGCGAGACGGTGATAAAGGAGGCAGGTATTGTGCTGGTTGCCACTGAAGAAGAGGAGGCCGATGATTTTGGCAACGGTAAGACAGCAGCGGTGTTTGAAAGGGAGAGGCTCTGCCTCCCCCTCCGCATAAGGCCGAGAAGAGAGGGGGACTGGTTTCATCCCTTCGGTATGGGAGGAAGAAAAAAGATCCATGACTTCTTTGTGGATGAAAAGATTCCCCGTGATATGCGGGATGCCGTTCCCCTGCTCCTTTCAGGAGAGGATATAATCTGGGTGGTGGGTTACAGGACCGATGAACGGTACAGGGTGCGGGAGGGTTCAAAGGGGGTTCTCAGGATAGAAGTGAAAAAGGGACGTTTCTGAAATGTTACGAAAGCTATAAAACCACAGAGACCACAGAGGACCTTGATATTGCATAAACCGGAATTACTCCCCGCCTCCACCTGCCTTTGATTCTTGTCCTTAACTTTGGTCTCAACCTCAACCTTGTTTTTTTGCTTCTCCGCCATGCCGCACCTCTCTGAGCAATGAGTTTACTTTTGACACCACTGATGTTGTGGAGCATCCAACTTTGAGATCAAAAGGCTTTCCTGGTAGCTGAAGGAGATATTTTGTGATATAATGGGGGTAGGAGTAAGGGATATGCAACTGGATAGAGGGGGCTTAACAAAGGAGGTGGGTTATGGAAGAAGTCGAGACAAGGGATTTTATATCCAGCATATACGCCCTCGGCAAGGAGATTGAAGAGTGCCATGGCCTGCTATATAACGTATTCGTAAGCCAGAGTATCAGGATTGCCGATGAGGCTGAGGAGAAGATCGGGAGGATCAAGGATGCATCAGCGGGGCTTTCCTCGGAGATGATCGAATCATGCGGCGAGGACGAGAAGATGAGGCCCTATTGCACTGTGCCTTCACATTTCGAACGGATGGCCTCAAACTACGAGATCATCCTGAGGGCATTGAGAAGGAAAATCAAGGATAACCTGCTCTTCAGCGACCGGGCGATCTCTGAGGTGAACTTCCTTCTGAACCGTCTCAGGGAGATCCTGAGTACCCTGAGTGAGTTCATCCTTGCAAGGAACACCTTTACAGCAAAGTACCTGATTGAGTCCGAAAAGGATCTGGAGAAGATGGCATCTGAGTATGCCACACTCCATGAGGAAAGACTTATAGAGGGAACCTGTCTTCCCCGGTCTTCCGGCGTCTATATCATGATCCTCGATTCCGTCAAGCGGATCGCCTGGAATGTACGGGCGATTGCTGAAAAACTCGTAAGGTGAGTACGCCAGTCTATCTCCGGATCACTGAGGCTGAGTTTCACGGGAAGGTAGAGTTACTGGAGGCGCTGCTTTCCGAATGCCGGCTCTGCCCGAGAGAATGCAGGATTGACAGAAGTGCAGGGGAACTGGGGTTCTGCCGTACCGGCTCGAGCGCAGTTGTCTCCAGCTGGGGACCCCACTTCGGAGAGGAGCGTCCCCTTGTGGGATACGGCGGTTCGGGGACCATCTTTTTCACCCATTGCAACCTTGGATGTCTTTTCTGCCAGAACTACTCGATCAGCCACCTCAGTGAGGGAAGCGAGATGGAGTCGGACGAGCTTGCCGGTGTGATGCTGGACCTTCAGGGGATGGGCTGCCATAACATAAACCTCGTTACTCCCACCCATCAGACACCGATGATCTTCAAGGCGGTTCTGACAGCCCGGGATAGGGGGCTTGCGATTCCCATTGTCTACAATACCGGCGGGTATGATTCTCTGGAGGTGCTCCGGATTCTGGAGGGGATTGTAGACATCTACATGCCTGACTTCAAGTACTCTGACCCGGAGATGGCGGAAAGGTACTCCGAGGCTC
>CAZITN010000024.1:0-32445 GCA_964542175.1 uncultured Thermodesulfovibrio sp.
GTTAAAGCCCTGTCAACTGGAAAAAACAGGTTGAGGCAGAAAGAACAGGATAAGATTCAGGCCAAGCTGAGAAGATAACGTAGGGTACACTTTGATATGTTCGATGTTCTACGTTCAACGTTAAAGGAGACGATAAGTTTGAAAGCGAGAAATGACTAATGACTTAATGACCAATGACAGCCTTCAGGTCAAGGTTGAGGCTGAGGTTGAGAAAAAGGGTGTAGCGTGGAGCGGGTAGCGGGTAGTAATTAGTGATTAGGATTTGTTTCTAATCAGTGTTCTTCTGCGTTAATCCGTGTCCGATTGTTTTGAATTTGGAGTTTTGAGATTGTTTAGGGTTTAGAGATTAGGATTTAGAATTTTTCTGTATCTGTGTTGATCTGTGTCCAATGTTTCTTGTTTTGTATTTTGGCTTTGTTTAGCTTTAGGATTTTTCCTCTTTCATGCACCCTTTCTGGGTTTCTGCTACTCATGAGGTTCTGATTGTATGCCATCAGGATTACAATCAGAGCTTGATAATAATCCGAATTTCTGGTATCATATAATCATGAAAACGACTATTGATATTCCAGATGAAGAACTGGAGAAGGTGATGAGATATACCGGTGCCAGAACAAAGCGGGAGGCAGTGGTGCGTGCCATCAAGGACTTCAATAAAAGACAGAAACTTGCGGAATTCTCAAAGATCCTCGGCACATTTGAAGACTTCATGACCAGTGAAGACCTCAGGAAAATGCGTGAAGACCGGGAATGGAACAGGTAGTCCTTATTGATACTTCGAGCTGGATTGAGGCATTGCGGGTGTCTGGAAGACCTGAAATCAGAGAGCGGGTAAGACACCTTCTTCTGAATGGCAGTGCCGCCTGGTGCGAGATGGTTCTGGTAGAACTATGGAACGGGGCAAGGGGGAGATACGAGAAGAAAAAACTGGCTGAACTGGAGAGAGGGATTCCATGCCTCTCCATTACTTCAGATGTATGGAGCCTTGCAATGGAACTGGCACGGAAATGCCGGATCGCCGGGAAGACAATTCCATCAACTGATCTGGTAATTACAGCCTGTGCACTCTTCCACAGAGCCGGTATTGAGCATTGCGATGAACATATCAATACCATTCTGAAGGTTCACGTTAAAAAGGGGTAATAGTAATAGGGAGCTTAAGGTAAGGCTGAGATTGAAGCCAAGGGTAAGGTTTAAAAAACCCAGAGCGAGTACCGTATACCTCGAATCCATCCGTAGTCCTTATTGTTTTGCCCCTGGGGTCTTCATTCATGTATAATTCTACATGTTCAGAATCGCTCCTGAAGGATGGCCCTTTATTTACGTAACAGCCGGACTCACCCTGATCTTCTACGGCCTTTTCAGGCCGTGGGTCACCGTCTTTCCGTTGATACTGATGCTTTTCATGGTCTTCTTCTTCCGGGACCCCGAGAGGGTAATCCCAGAGGGCAGGGATCTGGTCGTCTCTCCCGCAGACGGAAAGGTGATCAGGATCAGAACCGATGCAGAAGACAGTCTCCTCAGGTCTCCGGGCATCAGCATAAGCATATTCATGTCACCCTTTAATGTTCATGTAAACAGGGCTCCTGTTGACGGGATGGTACAGGATGTCATTCACAGAGAGGGCAGGTTCCGTCCTGCCTATACAGATGAGGCTCCGATGGAGAATGAAAACACCACCATGATCCTCTCCACCCCTTATGGACAGGTGCTTGTCAGACAGATCGCAGGGATACTCGCCCGGAGGATCGTCTGCAGGGTCAAACCCGGAGAGAGTCTCAAGAGGGGTGAGAGGTACGGTCTTATAAAGTTCGGTTCCAGGGTGGACATCTATCTCCCCAAGAGTGCCGAGATCCTCGTGAAAGTGAATGACAGGGTAAAGGCTGGTTCAACAGTACTTGCAAGGATGGTGGAAAAATGAAACGGGGTGTATATCTTCTTCCCAACGGCCTTACCCTCTGCGGTATGTTCTTCGGATTCTACGCAGTGATCTCCGCCCTGAACGGAGACTATCCGAGAGCGGCATGGTCAATACTTATAGCGACCGTCTTTGACGGACTGGATGGATGGGTGGCAAGGCTTACTAACACCACAACCAAATTCGGCCTTGAACTTGACTCGTTGAGTGATCTCATAGCCTTCGGGGTTGCACCGTCACTGTTACTCTATACTTGGACACTCGCCCCTCTGGGTCGGGTAGGTGCAGGAGCGGCCTTTCTCTTTGTTGCCTGTGGCGCACTCAGGCTTGCACGTTACAACATCCAGATGGTATCTACTGAGAAACTGTCCTTTACGGGGATGCCCATACCGGCTGCCGCATCCATAATGGCGACCCTTGTAATCTTCTACCACAGCCTGAGTCCTGTCCCGCCTGCAGGCAGTATCATGGTTCTCATACTTACCCTTGTCATCTCCTTGCTGATGATCAGCACCCTCCGGTTCCATGGAGTAAAGGAGCTTGACCTGAAGAAGAGGAAACCCTTCTGGGTACTTGTCTTCTTTGTCCTTATAATCTTTTTCATACTTTTACACCCCCCTTCCGCCCTCTTTTTCTTTGCAATGGCCTACCTTTTTTGGGGTATAATAGAGAATACCTATCTTTTTTACAGAAAAAGGAGGTTACGGACCTCCGAAAAGAGGGAAGATACTTGAAATAAAGGGGCTCTTGCCAGGGAATCAGGGGACCTTTCCCCTGCCTTTGTTGTTAAGAGTTTCTTTGTATCCCCCTTTCACCCTTAACCGGAATCCCGGTGATAACAGGGTGATCATACTCCGAAAAATTTAAAGAAGGTGGACAATGAGAAAAATAAGAATATTTGACACGACTCTCCGTGACGGGGAACAGTCTCCCGGGGCATCAATGAACGTGGAGGAAAAACTCCACGTTGCCAGACAGCTCGCCAGACTCAAGATCGATGTAATAGAAGCCGGCTTCCCGGTGGCCTCCCAGGGAGACTTCGAGGCAGTAAACAGGATCGCAAGGGAGATTAAGGGGGTGACCGTAGCCGGCCTTGCCAGGGCAAAGGAAATTGACATCGAGAGGGCCGGAGAGGCGGTAAAGCCGGCGGACTCCCCGAGGATACACACCTTCATAGCCACGTCGGACATACACCTCAAGTTCAAACTCAGGATCAGCCGTGAAGAGGCATTAAATGCAGCAGTAAAGGCGGTCAGGTTCGCAAGGAAGTTTACCGATGATGTGGAGTTCTCCGCAGAGGATGCCACAAGGAGTGACTGGGACTTCCTCTGCCGGGTCACCGAAGAGGTGATCAAGGCCGGTGCAACCACGGTGAATATCCCTGATACGGTTGGATACGCCATCCCCCAGGAGTTCGGTGAGCTTATTACACATCTCATGAACAATGTGCCCAACATCGACAGGGCCGTTATATCCGTTCACTGCCATAACGATCTGGGGCTTGCCGTTGCAAACTCCCTCACCGCCATCATGATGGGAGCAGGCCAGGTGGAGTGTACCATAAACGGTATAGGCGAGAGGGCAGGCAATGCTGCCATGGAGGAGATCGTGATGGCCCTGAAAACAAGACCCAATTACTTCGAGGCAGACACGGCTATTGTTACAGAGGAGTTTTACAAGACGAGTCGCCTCGTCTCAAAGATAACCGGCATGGTGGTTCAGCCGAACAAGGCGATAGTGGGAGCAAATGCCTTTGCCCATGAGTCGGGTATTCATCAGGACGGGTTCCTGAAGGAACGTTCCACCTATGAGATAATGAAACCTGAGGACGTAGGGATACCCCAGTCAAAACTTATACTGGGAAAGCACTCCGGACGGCATGCCTTCAAGGAGAGGCTCAAGGAACTGGGGTACGAACTTTCTGATGAAGAACTCAATACCGCTTTTGAGCGGTTCAAGCACCTCTGCGATCAGAAGAAGTACATCTTTGATGAGGACATCGAGGCCCTCGTCTCAGAGGAGGTCAAGAAGGCCCCGGAAGTCTTCAGGCTCCTGGACATAAAGGTTCAGAGCGGAACTGACACAGTCCCCACCTCAAGGATAAGGCTCCTTGTAAGGGGTGAAGAGAAAGAAATCGAGGAGACTGGAGACGGCCCGGTCGATGCCACTTACAGGGCCATAACAAGGGGAACCGGTACTCTGAGCCACCTGGAGAAATTCGAGATCAAGAGCATCACCGGCGGAACTGACGCCCTTGGAGAGGTGGTTGTCACCCTTGAAGAGGATGGTAATACCGTCCGGGGATACGGCTCTGACACGGACATAATTGTAGCAAGCGCAAAGGCGTTCCTGAATGCCCTGAACAAGATAGAGGCTCTGAAGGAGAGGCCTGAACGAGGAATATAGGAGGAGAAACAGGAAATGACGATTACCGAAAAGATCCTTGCCGTTCATGCAGGAAAGAAGGAGGTATTCCCCGGAGACCTGATAAATGCAAGGGTTGATATCGTCCTTGCAAACGATATAACCGCACCAATAGCCATCAGGGAGTTTGAACGTATCGGGGCACGGGATGTCTTTGATCGCGCCAGGGTGGCCTTCATCCCTGACCATTTTGCCCCCCAGAAGGACATCAAGGCTGCGGAACAATGCCGCCTCCTCAGGGACTTTTCAAAGGAGCACGGCCTGGACCTCTACTTCGAGGTGGGAAGGATGGGGGTTGAACATGCCCTACTGCCCGAACAGGGTATCGTGCTTCCTGGAGACCTCGTAGTAGGTGCCGACAGTCATACCTGCACTTATGGAGCACTGGGTGCCTTTGCGACCGGTGTCGGCTCAACCGATGTCGCCTCTGCCATGGCAACGGGTGAGTGCTGGTTCAGGGTCCCCGAAAGCATGAAGTTCATCTTTTTTGGCAAGCTCGGGAAGTGGGTCGGCGGAAAGGACCTTATTCTTCACACAATCGGTGACATCGGTGTGGATGGAGCGCTATACCGGGCCATGGAGTTTACTGGTGAGACCATCCAGAGCCTCCCTGTGCATGGAAGGCTGACCATCTGCAACATGGCCATAGAGGCAGGCGGGAAAAACGGGATAATCAACCCCGACGAACTTACTGAGGCATATGTGTCTGAGAGGGCATCGAGGGAGTACAGGTTTTTCTCATCCGATGATGATGCTGAATATGTGGAGATCATGGAGTATGACTGTTCAAAGATTGAGCCCCTTGTCGCCTGCCCCCACCTGCCTTCCAATGTCAGGCCTGCAAGGGAACTTGCGGAAATCACAATTGATCAGGTGGTTATCGGCTCCTGCACCAACGGACGTCTCGAAGACCTCCGGGAGGCTGCATCGGTGCTGAAGGGCAGAAAGGTCAGCCCGAATGTAAGGATGATCGTGATACCTGCCACCCAGACGATCTATCGCCAGGCTATGAATGAGGGACTGCTGGAGATCTTCATAGATGCCGAGGCGGTTGTTTCCACACCCACGTGTGGGCCCTGTCTTGGCGGACATATGGGAATACTGGCAAAGGGAGAGAGGGCAGTAGCAACCACAAACAGGAATTTCGTAGGCAGGATGGGTCATCCTGAGAGTGAAGTATACCTGTCAGGGCCTGCCATAGCAGCCGCTTCTGCTGTACTCGGGAGGATTGGACTGCCCGAGGAGCTTGGGCTTTAAGGAAGGTGCCACGTTTTGGAAGGAAATACCCTGAGGGAAAATCTCACTATTGAAATATGCAACCTGATAAATGAGCCCTTCCTGATAATCGATTCGTTCGGGATAGTGCTTGCAACCAACAGGAGCGCAATTGAATTGCTGGGAGGGAGGGATAAACTCCTCGGGAGATCCATAAGGGAAATCCCCGAACTTGCCCCGCTCTGGTCAGGTCTCATCAGGTCAAGGGAAAAAAGGGAGAGTCTCAAGGAGAGGCTCCGGATAGTGGACCTCGAGTATGAGGCATCCGTACACCATCAGTTTGACCGGAACGGGACACAGTACACCGGCATCCTTCTTTACGAGATATCACATTACCTCACCATTGAGAACGAACTTCTCAGAAGAAACCGGGAACTGATGATCATAAATACCCTCTCAGGGACATTCATCTCATCCTATGACGACGAGCGGATATTCAGCGATCTTCTGGAAAAGGTCCTTCTGATAACGGATTTCACAATAGGATGGATAATGCTTAGTGAAAAGGACGGCCTTATCCTGAAGAGCCATAAGGGCATATCCCTTGACCTTGCTAAAAAGCTCTATGAAGGAAAGGCAAGTGAGATAATAGAGGAGATTCTTCTTGAAAGACAGCCACTCCATGTCTTTGAACGTGAAGAACTGTCCAGTTATCCCATCTTTCTGAGTGAGCTGATCGCCTTTCTTGGGATGATACCTCTATATATGGGTGACAAGCTTCTTGGTGTCTTCTTCTTGGGAAGCAGGTCGGAACGGGTCTTTGATTTTGACCTTGCATCGATGATGTCCCTTGTAGGCAATCAGGTCTCCCTCATCCTTGAAAAGGTCAAGCTCTTTGAGAAGACACGTCACCTCTCGATCACCGATCCCCTTACAGGCCTCTATAACGTCCGGTATTTTTACAGGGCCCTGAATCATGAGATTGAGAGGTCCCAAAGATATGATGATGAGTTTTCTCTCCTCATCTTTGATATTGATGATTTCAAGAGGATAAATGACACCTATGGCCACCAGATCGGTGACGATGTTCTCAGGGAACTTTCAGGCATAATGCTCCAGCACTCAAGAAAAACTGATATCGTCTCCCGTTACGGAGGAGAGGAATTCGTCCTGATCCTCCCCAGGACCGGGAAGGAAGAGGCCGTCAGGATTGCTGAAAGGATCTGTGAGATGATAAGACAGAACCCCTTCAGGCCGGGAAACGGGGATGATATAACCATAACAGTAAGTGGTGGGGTGTCCACCTTCAAGGAAGACGGCGCCACTCCGAAGGAACTCCTCTACGGCGCTGATATGGCATTGTACTCTGCAAAGGCAAGGGGGAAGGACAGGGTAGTATGCTGTTCAAAAGACCTAACATCCACATACCAGAAAGAGGCAAAGAAATGATGAAAAGGGTCTTTTCCAGGCCTGAGAGCCTCAAGGAGGCAGCTTTCCGGTTCTGTCCCGGTTGCGGGCACAGCATCGTACACCGGCAGATCGCAGAGGTGATCGATAAGATGAATCTCAGGGAAAGGACGATAGGAATCGCCCCTGTAGGATGTGCCGTCTTTGCCTATGACTACTTCAATTTTGATGTGATCGAGTGTCCCCATGGAAGGCCACCTGCCATTGCAACGGCACTCAAGCGTGTGTTACCGGACAGGGTGGTATTTTCCTATCAGGGAGACGGTGATCTCGCATCAATCGGGATGGCGGAGATCATACATGCAGCAAACAGGGGTGAAAATCTTTCTGTCTTCTTTATAAACAATGCAAACTACGGAATGACAGGCGGACAGATGGCTCCAACCACCCTCATAGGGCAGAAGACAACCACAACGCCCACAGGGAGGAACCCCGCTACCGAGGGCTATCCTCTCAGGGTGGCTGAACTCCTCGCAACCATTGAGGGGGTGAGGTTTTCTGCAAGGACGGCCATAGACGGCATCAGGGGGATAAAAAGGACCAGACAGCTTATCGAGAAGGTCTTCAGGTATCAACTGGAAGACCGTGGGTTCTCAATCCTCGAGATCCTCTCCCCCTGCCCTACAGACTGGGGTATGTCCCCCACTGATTCTCTCCAGTGGATAGAAGAGACAATGGAGAAGGTCTACCCCCTCGGGATTTTCAAGGATATCGAGGACCTGAAGGAGTCTGACTGATGGAGAGAACAACAGGGATACCGAGAGATGCAAACGGTACGGAGAAGGGGATACTCGTTGCAGGCTCAGGAGGACAGGGCATCCTTCTCCTTGGACAGATGATAGCATATGCCGCCTTGCAGTCTGGATTGGAGGTGACGTGGTTTCCATCATACGGCGCAGAGATGAGGGGGGGAACGGCGAACTGTACTATCGTGATAGGTACAGAACCCATCGGCTCTCCCATACTCAAAACTCTGGACATACTCATAGTATTCAACTGCCCCTCCTTCAAGAAATTCATAGGCCGTGTCAGAGAAGGCGGAAAAGTTTTCTATGATTCAACCTTTGTCGGGCCTGACATCTGCCAGGACGGTGACTTCCTGAAGCAGGTCAATGGTCTCGATCATTTCAGCGTCAGGTCAACCTACACAGCAAAAGAGATCGGCTCTTCAAAATATGCAAACATGGTAATGTTCGGTGCCTTTATCAGGCATTCCGGACTATTTCCGGATTTCTCAACAGAGGAGGTTCTGAAGAGGGTACTGCCTCCAAGGCATCACCATCTCATTAAACAGAACCTTGATGCAATCAGGCAGGGCTATGAAGCCTCCTAAGATCAGGAAGGCCCGTATATCCGACTGCCCTCAGATCCAGGCCCTGATAAACGGGTTTGCGGGTAAGGGAATAATGCTTCCCCGTTCTCTGAATGAGATCTACGAGACCCTTAGAGATCACTTCGTCGCCGAACTGGACGGAAGGATAATCGGGGTCTGCGGGATGCATATACTCTGGGAAGATCTTGCTGAAATCCGCTCCCTTGCGGTGAAGAAAAAATATCATGGAATCGGGGTGGGCCGTAAGCTTGTGAGGAGATGCATAAGGGAGGCACGGGAACTCGGTATCGAGAGGCTCTTTGTTCTAACTTACACTCCGGAGTTTTTCAGAAGGCTCGGTTTCCGGGAGATCGATAAGTCCGAACTCCCCCAGAAGATATGGGGAGACTGTCTGAGGTGTCCAAAATTTCCCGACTGTGACGAAACCGCCTTGATCACGGAGACATGAGGTTCACCTTTATATAGGTCTTCTGTCTCAACTGATTAAGGTGCTCCCTCAGCCGACGGTTTACTTCCCTCTCTATCAGGAGTCTCTCTATCTTGTCCGAGACATCCTCAAGGCTGAGCCCCCTGAACCTGCCGGCGTGTTCATTGTAGAATTCCCTGATCTCATCCTGTCTTATCTTTACAAAGGAACGTATCCTTATCCCTATATACCTCTGAATCTTCTCTTCCTCTGTCCGGCCTTCAAGGTTCATCCTCTCCGCCTCATGGAGAATCAGTCTCCTGTTTATGAGCGTCTGTATCGCCTCTCCCTCTGTGATATCAGGTGTGACTACCCTTACAGAATCATAGTAGGCCCTGAACTCCCGGAGGGTAATGGCATCATCATTTATGGATGCGACAACCCTGTCAATAAGCCGGCCTTCGAGAATGCCGGCCTGGAACAGTACCCCCCAGAAAAAAACCAGCAACAATGCTCTATACTTCCACCTCATATATTCCCCTTTCCCGGTCAGAAGGCATGACCGATACTGAAATGGATCTCTCCTGCACTCTCTCCCTCCCTTCTGTCAAGCTTGTGTCCGTAATCCAGCCTGAGCGGCCCCACAGGCGTTGAGTATCGTATACCTATCCCTGCCGTCTTTCTCAGGTTGAAATCCATATCACTGATCCTCCTCCATACGTTTCCGGCATCAAAGAAAAATACCAGGCCGAGATCCTTCCATACCTTCGTCCTCAGCTCAATGCTCGTCATGAAAGAGGCATTTCCCCCGGTAGGGGTCCCATCCTCACCCTTGGGGCCCAGTTCGTCCTGGGGAAACCCCCTCACCGCATTTCGTCCGCCAAGGAAGAACCTCTCTACAATCGGAAGATCAGTTGTATCCATGAATCCCTCGGCAAGACCGGTCTTCACAAGCAAGGCCAAGACAATGTTACGGGTCAGTTCCCTGAACAAGCTCCCCTCAATGCTGAGCTTTACAAAATCCGTCTCTCCTAAAAGATACCTGCTTGCAATCTTGAGAGAGGCCCCTGCCAGTATACCCTTGTGAGGTTCAAAGAGATCATCCCTCGTATCGTAGAGAAGGGCGGGCATGATTGCACTTATACCAATAGTGCCGGTATCCTCTTTTGAAAGCACCACATCAGGGGCCACATCAAAGGTATTGACAATGGAGTAACTGCAGGTTAATTTCCCCTGAAGGCGTTTTGTCAGTGTCTTTTCGACAGAAATCTCCCCAAGGTATTTTCTGACCTTGTATCTCGTCTTCTTTGTATCCAGGCTCCGTTCCTCTCTGTAGCTGCCTGACAGGAGGGCGTTCATCCTGATCTTCTTTCCCATCAGATAGGGCTCATGATAACTGACTGATAACATCTGTTTCAGTTTGCTCAGCCTTAGCATTGAAGTAACCCTCCGGTTCATACCCTGGAGATTCCGGTAACTGAGGCTCAGGAATCCCCTCATCTTCTCGTATTCACTGTAGCCAAGGCCGAACTCGAAGATGCCGGGTTTTCTCTCCTTCACATCGATAACGACGTCCCTTTTCTCTCCCTCCCCCTCAATCATGCGGATATTCACATCACTGAAGAGCCCTGTCTCGTAGAGACGCTTTGAGAGTTCAGGAAAGAGTCTGTAGTCTGCAAGGGCTCCCTCCCTGTAGTTTAACTCCCTCAGTATCACTTCAGTCTTGGTATCAATATTCCCCCTGACAACGGTCTTTCCGATCCTTGAAGGGCTGCCCTCATTTACCTTGATCATGATTCCCACCTTTCCATTAAGGAGATCCGTCCTCAGCCTGAGATCTGCAGAGAGGTATCCCCGCTCCCTGTACCTGTTAAGTATCCTTCTTCTGCCCTCGAACAGATCAACGTAGTTGAAGGGATCCCCTTCCTTCAGGCCCAAGATCCCTATGAGGGTATCGGTATTCATCACTGTATTGCCCTGAATAACGATCTCTCCAATGGTGTACCTCGGCCCTGGTCTGGGAAGAAAGAGAAGGTTAACGTCTCCTGACTCTTCTTTCATTTCCACTCCAGTCTCCTCTGTAACGGCCTTCTGGAACCCCAGTGCCTTCAGGAAATCACTGATCCTTGCTTCATCCTCCTGAATAAAATCGGGATTATAAAGACCTCCTTTCTGGAGTGAAAGCACACCTTTGAGGTCTTCAAGAAGGGTATTATCGAGACTCCCCTCTGCAGGTCTGATCTTTACATCACCAACGGTATATCTCTTTCCTTCATAAATGAAAAAGGTGATCTCCGTAACATCATCGGCAGTCCTGACGACAGGGGCAACCTGGGCCCTTGCAAACCCCCTTCTGTGGAAATCCCTCAGAATCCTGGAGGCATTCTCGTCAACCACCTCCTCATCAATCTTATCGGCAGAGTCAAAGTCAATCACCTCCATCAGATCATCATCGCCCACAGAAGCATTCCCCTCAAAGCGTACAACCAGTTTCATCCCGGGGTTGACAGCAATGGTAAGGAGACCGTCTTCAAAAGTGTACGGACCTATGACCGGGCTATGATAACCCTTTTTGTGGAAATAATCCTTCAACCTTACCATCTCTTCTTCAATGGCCTCCTGATCGTAAATGTCGCCGGCTGAAATTTTCATGTTTGCACGGAGGTAATCAGGATATCCCTCTATGTCGATCATCCCGATCCGTTCAGGGTTGCCTTCAGAGATCAGGATGTCTATCCTCACCATATTGGGCCTCTCACCATCCTTGACCTCCATGTTGATTTCAGCATCGGGGTATCCCCTGAAGGCATAGTATTTTTTCAGGGCCTCCTTTGCCTTGGGAAAGAGATCATATCTGAGAATCTCCCGCTCATGAAAGGGAAGCCTTTTCAGGAGTTTCTTCTCGGGAATCGCATCATTTCCTCTGATAACAATCTTGCCGATAAGCATCCTCTCTTTTACCTTAATCCTGAGAACGGAGTCTTCAATCCAGACCGATATGTCATCAAAAAGTCCCTTTCTGAAAACCCGTTTTATCCCCTCTGAGATATCACTCTCCTTCACATTCCCTCCGGAAAGTCCCATGAGATACATAAGCTCATTCCTCTCCATGGATGTAAGCCCTTCAATAACTGTCTGACTGTAGTGAAGAACCTCTCCAGCCCCCTTCTCAGCCCCTGTGGCAGGAAGGGGAATCAGAAGAAGCAAAAACAGCATCCCGATCAAAAGGAGACTGTCTGCCTTGAATATCCTTCTGAACATCACAGATGTCCGAGATAATTGTAAGCTTCGAGGCAGGGGGGATGAACGAAACACCTTTCCAGCAATACCTTTGCTTAAGGTAACACTTTCAGGATAAGAATCCCGCCACCTGACAGATCCTGCTCTATCCGTCATCATGCAATATCCCATCGGTTTTGGAAAGGTTTGAGGGCATGGCCCCCTGCCTCCTTATGCAACATTAGTGTAAACATCTTATCTGAACTCATACCGGAATTTAATATCAGCGCCTATGGAGCCGTTCTCATCCCTCTCGCCGATAACGGAGGTATGCCTGTTGAGGATAAACTCAAGCTTGAGTATCTGTTCTGCCTCTTCATCGATAGTGGTAGTATAGGTGACATACAGCTTGTCCGAAAGGAGTCTCTTTGTAACAGTCACCTTGGGGCCTATCTTGCCGGTGGTCTCGGAGACATAGGGTTCAACCAGTATTCTGTCAAAGCCGGTAATGGAGCGGACCCTCTCTTCAAGGACATCCTGAAGCCCCCCGGTCAGAAATTCCGTTGCCTCCGAGGCCCCGATACCACCCTCTATTCCCCTGACCTCAGTGCCGAGCTTCCCTACAGTAAGAAGACTGATGATATCCACCTCGTTAAGTATGGGATCAGATGTGAGGGCGAGATCAAACTGCTCGGGATAGCCCTTCAGGGAGAGCATGATATTATAGTCTCTAACCCTTGTTCTGGCACTTATGGCTATATAGGGGTGAATCCTGGCAGGATCTGTGAAGTCGGCGCTTGCATGGATGATCTGGAATATGTTGTTCCTGAAGTAGATCCTACCCTCTCCAAGCTGAACCCGGCCAAGCAGCGATGGTGATGCAAGACTCCCTGTAAGAACAAGGTCAATCTGAACGGGGGCGTTCAGGACATTGTTCCTGATGAAGATGTTCTCATTACCTGAGAGATTGAGGTTCAGGACGAGTTTTTCCATGAAAGGCAGGGTAGTGCCCATAGAATAGACGGTCCGTTCAGCCTGAAATATTCCAGCCACCTTCAGATCCTTCCGGTATTCTCCTTTGAGAACAGTGAACTCCCCCGTCAGATCCGTAGTCTCACCCCTGTCTATTAACGACGCAAATCCATCCAGGCTCAGGGAAAACTCTTCAGGACGTCTTATCTCCAGGTTTCTTACCCGCGCTTCAAACCTGTACTTTTTCAGCCTTAACCGCTTAACCTCACCGCTGCCCTTCATGGAGACCTCTCCCGTCGAATAGAGGAAATCAAGATCCTCAAGAACAAACCTGTTATGATAGACATACGCATAGGCATTAAAGGATCTGATTCTGTCGGGCAGACCCCTTATCCCAAAGGCAACCCTCCTGAGTGTTATTCCACCATTTATTTCAGGGTCCTCCCAGTCGCCTGTCAGTGAAAAGACGAAGTCAGACTTTCCCTTAAGATAACGGACCCCGGGAATCAGTCCCCTGAAGGGCCCCAGTTCTGTTCCCCCGAAGATCACAAGGTCATAACCGGTCTCATATCCCAGACCACCTGAAATAGTGAAATCAGCCGGACCTGCCTTTAACTTCATCCTTTTTATGACAACCCCCGTGTCTGAGAGATCCATCAGTATCCTCCCGACATTCATTACCGTTGCCGCCCCGAACGAGACCTGAATCCTTCTTAGATCGACTGTTCCTGAAAAACCGCCATCAGCGCCGTTGCCTCCCTTCAGTCTGACAAGCCCGCTCAGACCGAAGAGAAGCCCTTCTTCGACCTCTGGATAAAACATCCTGAGATATTTTTCATAATGTCCGTCACCTATATTGATGGCCATGGTCCAGGAACGTCCGTCCTTAAGATGGGCCGAACCGGTAATACCTGTCAAACCATTAAAGAGGGAGCCATTCAGCACTATCCTCTCTCCATCTATGGAGAAATTGAGCCTACCCAGTCTCACTCTTGAACCATCCTTGCGAGGAACTAATATCTCTCCGGTAAAAACCCCGTGTTCCTGGCCATCACCGTCACCGACTCTGCCCTTTCCGACAATCCAGACCTGTGCCGGAATTCCCTGATAGATATCTTGAAGCGAGAGGCTGTATTCAAGGTCACCATGGATCATTCCACCGGAAGATCCAAGATGGAGGTTCCCTTTAAGGAAGGATCTGCCGTACCGGAAGTCAAGTCCGGTAAGCCTGACGCTGTCTTCAGCCACAGATATCCCGGTCTTCAATATGCCAGCAGTCATATCATCAATCAGCTTGAGATTCTGGATTGATATCTCCCCGGTCATTGCAGGAGCGCCAGGTTCTCCGGTGAAACGAATACTGCCGGAGAGATCTCCCGAAGCACCGGTCTCAAGCTGCATCAGAGCGGCAATCTTCTGGAGGGGAACTCCCTTCATGATTCCTGAAAGATCAATCCGCGGGGCGGGAAAGGAGAGCAGTTCATCTCCGCCGGTCATAATCTTGCCGGAGAGTTCAACCTTCCAGTCCTCTTCACCAATACTGCCGTTATTTATCCGTATCCACGCCGGACCATGACTTATCTGCATCGAGAGACAACCGAGATTCACATCCCTGTAACTGAGCTTGCATATCTTGACATCACCCTGTACGAGAGGCTCCTCCAGAGAACCCGAAACCGTGCCTTCAAAAAACCCTGTGCCTCTGAGATCTTCCCGTCCTGTCAAATCTTCAATCTCGCTTGATGAAAGTGAGACATTGATACTAAGGGAGCCCTTTGAGATATCTACCTGACCACCGGCCTGAAGGAGTGAGTATGGAGAATAGACCGTTACCCCCTTAAGATGAATCACATCCCCTTCTACCTGGAACATCCCTTCCACCTTTTCTACATGTCTGAGTGAAGTGAGAAGATCCTCTGGAGTCTCACCCTCAGGATGATAGACGAATTCTCCCTTTGGCTGGAAGGCCCCCCCCTCCGAGCGAAGCCAGCCCTCAACCCTCCCGGGCGGCAACCCCGGATCCCATTCTATCAATTTGAGGAGGTTCCTGCTTCTGAGATTCCTGCCCCTGACATCCACTGTAAAATAATTCACATGAGGGAGGTTGATCTCCACATCGACATCAGCCTCTCCGTCATAGGCGCGGACGAAACCATTGTCAAAGCGCATTCTCCCGTCAGAGTATGAAATCCTGCACCGGACCGAATCAACATCCACACCGTAGACATGTCCCTTCTGCATACGGGCATCACCCTTGGCGGTCAGGTCAAAACCCTTGCCGGCCAGAGTCCCCTCAAAACGGGCGAAACCCCGGAGGGGTTCGGACTCTCCGAGAAGCATCATCAGGTCTTCAAGATATATTCCGCCTTTCAGGTCAAAGCGGTATGAAAGCCTGTCCAAAAAATTTTCACCCGGTCCTTCGGAGAGGTCGAGACTCACCTCACCCTCACCCTTCAGATCCTCCATGTCCTTCAGTGCCTGCCCGGATATGCCCTCGATAAACCTCTTCTGGACGGAGATCTTTAATCTCCCCTTCAGTCCGGCCCTCACCGCCTCGCCCTGGAAGATAAGATCAAGGCCACTTCCCCTGAGGAGAAGGGAATCTATCTGCAGCCTTTCCTCATCCTGACTGAGCTTAAGCATCGCTCTGCCGGAATAAATCCTCTTCTCCGCCTCCCATAGCTCTATTTCCGGAGCCTGAAGGGAGACGGCACCTTCCTCGAAATCTCCGTCAATACTCAATGAAGAAGATGATATCCTGACCCCGCCTTCCCTGATTGTGTAATCCATGCTTCCACCTGTACCGAAAAGCCTTCCCAGTCTTAGGCTCCACTCCGACTCTCCGGCAGTCCCTCTCTGGAACATGGCTCCGGCAAGGGTCGCCATCTCAGCGTTGATCCGAAACCCCCTCAACTCTATTGCCGATATCCTCACTTCCTTCCAGAGGAGCGGAAATATTGAAGGATATATGGTCAGATCATCGCTAATCATGTATAGCTTTCCGTCCTTTCGGAATCCAAGGTCTCTCAGCCTGAGATAGGTGGGAAAGGGATTGAACTCAATACCCTCGACAAGGACATCCCCGCCTGTGAGACTCGAAAGTTCCGGAAGGAGACTCTTCCTCACATAGGCAGGAACGAGCTGTCTTGAGAAGATCCATAAACCCCATGTAAGGAGCAGGATAACAAGCACTCCCAGGAGAACGGCCAGTCTCCTCTTTGCATATCTCTTTTTCCCTGTCTCTTTACCCATCATATTCAGACCGATTGTCTTTTCAACATTCCATCTTTGATCCGGGGTGCCGCTGCACCTCCCTCTATCCTAAGGGGGTGCTTGAACTCGGCACGCCCCATGCTCCAAATAGCTCGAGGTTTTTGTTTGTGAAAATTGTCAATTTTTGCCCGAAGATACTTCTCCTGCCCCATCATGACCTGTTTCATAACCTTGTATTATCCCATTTTCCCTCCATTGTTTGCAGCGGTTCGAGTCAAATGAGGTCCCGCACAAAGCGCCCCTCTGCCACAATACTGTCAGATATTTGATATAGGCCCGCAAGAAAAATTATACTAAATAGATGGGTATATTTCTTCATATCTGCTGTGCAAACTGTGCGATATACCCTGTAAAGAGCCTCAGGGAGAGAAAGCTGGAAATTATGGGGTTCTGGTATAACCCCAACATACATCCATATACTGAATACAGGGCAAGACTCGAGGCTCTGAAGCAGCTGGCCGGTGAGTGGGACATCAGGCTGATCCTGAAAGACCATTACGGACTCAGGGATTTCCTCCGTGCCGTGATTTACGATGAAAAGAACCGGTGTGAATACTGTTACAGAATGCGGCTTGAAGAAACCGCCAGGACGGCATTGAATGAAGGGTATGAAACCTTCAGCACAACACTCCTTTTCAGCCCTTACCAGGACAGGAACCTTATCCTCGAAACAGGCAGGGATATACAGGATTCCCTTGATATAGAATTCCTTGGTGAGGATTTCCGGTCTGGCTGGAAGGAAGGAAACAGGATATCCCGGGAACTCGGCCTTTACAGGCAGAAATACTGTGGATGCGTATACTCCGAGATGGAAAGATATCTGAAGGAGGTGCTCTGACGATGGAACCATACTCTGATATGGGAAAGTTCCTGATTATAATAGGCATAATGCTCGTGCTTTTTGGGGGACTCATCACACTAGCCGGCAAGATCCCCTTTATCGGCAGGCTTCCCGGAGACATAATCATACAGAAAAAGAACTTCACCTTCTATTTTCCCCTTGCAACGAGTATACTCCTGAGCATAATTCTGTCACTCCTGTTCTGGCTGGTGGGGAAGCGATAAGGGGATGATGAGATTCGCCAGACCCCTCTTGCTTCTCTGTCTTCTTTCCCTAATCGTGCTGTTACCGGCAAGTGCGGCAGGAAAGGAGATACGGGTATTAATCCTGGATGAAAGGTTCCCGGAACTTCCTGACCAGGAGCAGAAGATAGAAAGAATAGGAAACATCCGTGGGGAACTCCTCGTAAGCGGGGTCAGATACAGGGGACACATAGAAGTCTGGAAGGGAAAGAGGGGACTTTATCTGATCAATGAACTCCCCCTTGAGGATTATATCCGGAGCGTAGTTATCTCAGAAGTTGCTGAGGACTGGGCGATGGAGGCGCTCAAGGCCCAGGCGGTACTCGCAAGGACATACGCACTCAAACATCTGGACAAGAACAACGGCCAGCTCTATGACCTGACTTCCTCAACCCTCCACCAGCTCTACAGGGGTGACAACTTTGACACAAGAGTCGCCTATGCTGTCATGAAGACTGAAGGAGAGGTGCTTACCTACGAGGGAGACCTGATTGAGGCCTTCTATCACTCAACCTGTGGAGGCAGGACGGAACTCCCTGAAGAGGTTTTCGGGAAAAGCTATCCCTATCTCAAAAGCGTCTCTTCAGACTGTTCCAATTCCCCCTACTGGTTCTGGCAACGACGTATAACAAAGAGGGAACTGGAGAAGGCTCTCGGGTTATCAGGGATAAGCACTCTGAAGATAACTTCACTTACCAGGACAGGCCGTGTGAAGGAAGTGACCATAACCCACAGTAAAGGAAAAACCGTCTTCCTCGCAAAGGACCTGAGGAGGCTTATAGGCTGGAAAAAACTCCCGAGCACCTGGTTTTCCGTCAAGGCAGACACCGGCATGGAGAGTTCTGGAGCCTTTATATTTGATGGCAGGGGATACGGCCATGGAGTAGGTCTCTGTCAATGGGGAGCGGAAAAGATGGCGGAAGAAGGAAAGACATACAGAGAGATCCTCTCCTATTACTATCCAGGTGCTGTGATCACCCTCCATGAAGACCGCTGACTTTGATTTTCCTCTCCCGGAGTCTGCCATAGCCCGGACACCTCTTGAAAGGAGGGACCGTTCCAGGCTTCTTGTCCTGAAGAAAAATGACTCTATTGAACACTCCCAATTCTCTGACCTCTCCGGTATACTTGAGCAGGGCGATATGATCGTTATCAACAACACCAAGGTCATCCCGGCAAGGATCAGGGGTATAAAGCCAACGGGAGGAAAGATTGATATCCTTATAGTAAAACAGACGGCCCCAGGAGAGTACTCCGTCCTATCTATGGGAAGATACTCCGGCGACATCAACCTTCCCGGGGGGGTTGAGGCAGAGCTGATAGATGGAGAGAGGCTGATAATGCCTCCCTCTGTAAGCCGGGACTATTTCTGGAGACACGGAAGCATGCCGCTTCCGCCATACATAAAGCGCGAACCAGACGAACGGGACAGGCAGTGGTACCAGACCGTTTATGCACGGAGGGAGGGTTCGATTGCCGCACCTACGGCAGGACTCCACTTTTCCGAGACCCTTCTGGCCGAACTAAAGGACAGGGGCATCTCGGTCCGGGAGATAACCCTCCATGTAGGGACGGGGACATTCAAGCCGGTCAAGGCCGAGACAGTCACGGACCACAGAATGGACCCTGAGGAATTTGAGATAGACAGGAAATTACTGGAAGAAGTAAGTGCAAATCTTCAGAAGGGGCGAAGGGTCGTGGCCGTGGGGACAACCGTCACGAGGACTCTTGAGGCGGTCTTCAGCGGTCGGTACTCTGAACTGCCGTCCCCAAATAAAGAGGTACTGAGAGGCACAACGGATCTCTTCATTTATCCCGGTTTCAGGTTCATGGCCATAACTTCCCTCATCACCAACTTTCACCTTCCCCGGTCGACCCCGTTGATTCTGGTCTCCGCCTTTGCAGGCCGTGAAAGGATACTCAGGGCATACCAGGAGGCCATTGAGAGGAGATATAGATTTTTCTCCTATGGTGATGCTATGCTTATTTTATGAATCCCAAGTACTATTCAAATGTGCCTTCTGGATTTTTCTCCGGAAGGCTCCTTGTAATAGCAATCCTGGTGGTTCTCTCTTCGGTGAGTTTCATGCTAGGCTACTTTGTCGGAAGGTCCGGCACGGCCGTTGAAGAACCCGTAAAGACCGCCTCCCTCTACCAGCCGCCTGAAACCGGAAGACCTGGAGATGAAGGAGAAACAGGCACTGAAGAGACCTCTTCCAAGGCTCTGCAGGAGGTGAAAGAGGATGAGGAGTCCTCCACTGTTGCTGGGAAGAAGGGTGATGAGACTACCCGGGAACTCCTCCGTATCCAGGAAGAAGTAAAGCCTTCCTCCGCTACCCTGCCTCCTGTAAAAAGCAAGAAGACGGCGTCAAGACATCCTGAGAAGAAGAAAGTTAAAAATGAGCTGGCAACAAAAAAAACCAGTCGCTATTACACCATTCAGGTGGGAGCCTTCTCCCGTCACTCCCAGGCCAGAAGGCTTGAACAGAAGCTCTCGAAAAAGGGCTACCACGTCGAGGTTGTGAGAAGCGGCGGCGAAAAAACCATATACAGGGTGAGGGTCGGGAAGTACAGGGACCGGAAGGCCGCCGAGGTGGCTGCAATAAGGCTCACAAGGACTGAGGGATTGAAGACCTTTGTTATACGGCAGGGAAGCTGACCAATGTCCGAACAGGTCCGGAGGAATGATGTTATACTAGAAAAGGAAGTCAGGTCCGAGACAGAACCTGACATTGGAAGGTCTTCTCTCAGAAAGAGTTTCGGTCTGATTGAGGAACAGTTAGGTGTGGTGATAAGCACGCGGGGCCACCGGGTGTTCATTAAGGGGCCAGAGGATTCTGCAAGGCTTGCAGAAAGGATTGTTGATGATATCCAGGCAATCAGAAACGAGGGATATCCCCTCAGGCCTGAGGATATCCAGTTTGCCATAGACTCCATATCAAGAGGAGAGGATACCTCCCTGAGGGACCTCTTCAATAATCATGTCCCTGTCCCGTCAAAACGGAAGTTCATCATTCCCAAGACTGAGACGCAACGACGGTATATCAAGGCGATCAGGGAGTTTGACATCGTCTTCGGCATAGGGCCTGCCGGAACAGGCAAGACCTATCTTGCCATGGCGATGGCTGTCTCGGCCCTTGTGAAGAAGGAAGTAAGCCGGATAGTCCTTGCACGGCCTGCTGTTGAGGCCGGAGAAAAGCTGGGCTTTCTTCCAGGTGATATGTACGAGAAGGTTCATCCATATCTGAGGCCTCTTTATGACGCACTTTATGATATGATGGACTTTGACAAGGCAACCAGGCTTATAGAGAAGGGAATCATCGAAATCGCGCCCCTTGCATTCATGAGGGGCCGTACCCTGAATGATTCCTTTGTGGTTCTGGATGAAGCCCAGAACACCACTTCCGAACAAATGAAGATGTACCTGACAAGACTGGGCTTTAATTCAAAGACGGTAATCACCGGTGATATTACCCAGGTGGACCTTCCCTCAGGCAAGGTATCTGGCCTTGTGGAGGCAGAGAGGATTCTCTCCTCCATAAAGGGCATATCATTTGTATATTTCAATGAGAGGGATGTGGTAAGACACCGCCTGGTACAGGAGATAATAAAGGCCTATGAAAGATCTGAAAAACGGAAAACCGAAACGGAACTCACAGGAGTCCCGTCCGAAGAACGAGATACTGAAGAAACCGATAGGGGACCGGAGGCTTAGGGAACTCTTCCGCGCCAACCTGCTCAGGGTGCTGGCAACACTCCTTCTGGCGCTCATGACGGCTGTAATTGCAGGAGACAGCCTCAAACTCACCCACATCGCTGGAAGGTTCCTGATAACAGGGCTTCTTTTCCTGATATTCTACAGGGATATACTCAGGTACAAGCCGGACTACATAAAGAAGTACCGGATGCTCTTCCTGCTCGGATTTCTTCTCCTTTTCACCGTGATCTCCGGGAGGGCATTCCAGTATTTTTTCCAGAACTTCTCCGTAGGAATCGGCCTGTCTCCTCCTGAGACAGCCATTTACGGCATGCCCATCGCAGCCGGCGCGATACTTGTTGCACTCATCTTTGATTTCCATACCGCCATAATATTCTCCTTTATAACGAGTCTCTCCACGGGCCTCTGGGCCGGTGAGTCAACCTATCCCATCTATGCATTTGTAGGCTCCCTTGTTGGAGCCTTCAGTGTGATGAAATGCTCAAAGAGGACGGATATTCTCAAGGGAGGTCTTTATGTAAGTGCCGCTAATCTCTTTACACTGCTGGGAATACTCCTTTTTACGGACAGGCTTTTTTCCAACTATTCCACCACCGCCCTTATCTATGCAGCCTCCTCCGGCATAATCATCTCTTCAGTGGTCTCCCTGTTACTGCCTATAATAGAGCCGACCTTCAAGGTATCGACCGACATCAGTCTCCTTGAACTCCTGGACCTGAACCAGCCGATAATGAAGAACCTGATGATTACCGCCCCCGGCACCTATCACCACAGTATCATTGTGGGAAACCTTGTAGAGGCGGTAGCCGAGGATATCGGCGTTAACCCCCTCCTTGCAAGGGTGAGTGCCTATTATCACGATATCGGAAAGATGAGGATGCCCGATTATTTTGTAGAGAATCAGCGTGGCACAGTGAGCAAACATGACAGGCTTACCCCTCATATGAGCAGCATGATACTTATAGCCCATGTAAAGGAGGGTGTGGAGATCGCCCGGGAATACAACCTGCCCGAACCCGTAATAGACATTATCGAACAGCACCACGGGACATGTCTGATGACTTATTTCTTTCAGAAAGCCAAGGATGCAAGCAATGGTGAGCCTGCTGAGGATGACTATCGTTACCACGGACCCAAGCCCCAGAGCAGGGTTGCAGCCCTTGTGATGCTTGCCGATGCGGTAGAGGCCGCCTCCAGGGTCCTGAAGGACCCTACCCCTGCAAGGATAGAGTCCCTTGTCGACAAGATTGTAAACCACATCTTCATAGACGGCCAGCTTGAGGAATGTGAACTCACGCTCCGGGACATCTCAAACATCAAGAAGAAGTTCACCTACATTCTCACAGGGATACTCCACAGGAGGATAGATTACCCCGGTTTTGAGTTCGAGGAGAAAGAGCCCACTTCAATCGGTGGCCAGAAGGTTGTTCAGATGAGGAAGGAGAGGAAAAAACCCTATTCACATCATGAAGGTAGAGATAAAAAACAGACAGAGAAAGGTAAGGCTGGATCAAAGGGCCCTTCGCGCTTTTCTCACCCGGCTGGGTAGTCTCCTCGGACTAGAAAGGGCTGAACTGAGTCTACTCCTCGTAAACGATGAGGGGTCACGAAGGCTGAACAGACAATACAGGGGAAAGGACACCCCTACCGATGTGCTCTCCTTCCCGATGTATGAATCGGAAATGGACCTTCCCCAAAAAGGCGAGTTCCTTCTTGGAGATATAGTTATAAACCTTCACCAGGCAGAACGGCAGGCAGCCTCCGGGAATAAAGGCCTCATGGAAGAGGTGGAGTCCCTGCTTCTTCATGGCCTTCTTCACCTCTTGGGGTACGATCATGAAAAGAGTGCCTATCATGCCAGAAAAATGAGAAAAAAAGAACAGAGTCTCCTCCATGCCATTAAGGAAATGGATTGATTCAGCCAACAACGCTATTGAGGGGATACTCCATGCTGCAAAAACCCAGCGGCACGTCAGGTATCACCTCTACTCGGCCTCTGCAGTAATCATAATAAGCTTTCTCCTGGGCCTTACCAGGACGGAGTTCCTGCTGATCTCCATACTCGCCCTCGTCGTAATACTGGCCGAAATGCTCAACTCGGCGGTGGAGAACCTGGTTGACCTTCTCTCCCCTGACATAAGAGAAAAGGCCCGGATAGCAAAGGATATTGCAGCGGGTGCTGTCCTCATCTCCGCCTTTGGTGCTGCTGTAGGCGGCTACATAATACTCCTTCCATATATTGAGAGGACGCTGACATCGGGGATCAGAACAGCCAGACACACCGGTGAAGAAGTAGCCATTGTTTCCCTCGTAATCGTCCTGATCCTTGTGGTGCTTACCAAGGCGCGGTTCGGGAAGGGCCATCCCCTCAGAGGAGGCCTGCCAAGCGGACATGCAGCCCTGGCGTTCTCCATATGGATGTCAGTCACTTTCATAAGCGGAAACCCCATAGTCTCCATCCTTGCCTTCGTTGCTGCATCCCTTATCGCCCAGAGCAGGGTGGCTGTAAAGGTGCATACCCCCTGGGAGGTGGTGCTGGGCGCGCTGGTCGGAGCCATTACAACCCTTCTGCTCTTTCAGATCTTCAGTTGAGCTGTTCCATTCACCCGCGTCTCTTCAGAGGAATCTCCAGCACAAACCTTGTTCCGCCGGGGCCTGAACTGAAATTCAAGCTTCCGCCTATAAGAGTGATATTCTTCTGGACTATGGAAAGACCCAGCCCGGTTCCCTTCTCTTTTGTAGTATAGAAGGGAAGGAATATCTTCTCACTGATCTGTTCAGGAATGCCCCTCCCGGTATCCTCAATCTCCACAATCGCACGGGAACCTTTACAGGTCAGCCTGATCCTGAGTATTCCCCCGTCCTCCATCGACTCGAAGGCATTCTTGATAAGGTTTGTGAAGGCCTGTCTCAGAAGGATTTCATCACTCTCTATCATGCATTCCTCCAGTTTCAGATCAAGATCCACTCCCTCAGGTCTCTCCACCCAGACCAAGTCCTCAAGAAGCGGACGGAGATCTACATCAACATTCGCAGGTGTTACCGGCCTTGCAAAGGAGAGAAAGTTCTCAATGGTCCTGTCCATCACCTTTATTTCCCTGGAGATTGCTTCTATTTCCTCTTCAAATCCTGCTTTCTTCTTCTCCAGAATCTTTACATAACCTGAGATGACGGCAAGGGGGTTCCTCAGTTCATGGGCGATACCAAGGGAAATCTCTCCAAGGGAAGTGAGCCACTCACGAAACTGTATCTGCCTTTCCAGGGCCTTCAACTCAGTGAGATCAGTAAAGACCATGACCATGCCTATAGGCTCTCCTGAAGAGTTATATAGCCTCGATGTAGTCAGACCGAGCCATATCTTCTCACCTGTCCGGAGTTCGTAGAGGTATTCACGCCGCTTCACCGTCTCCCTCTCCTTAAGTACAGAAAGCAGGGGTTCCCTGAAGATCTCCACGTAACTCTTTCCGGCAAGGGACTCCTTCTCTCTGAGTATCTCTGCCGCCGGAGTATTTGCAAAGGTCACCACAAGATCATCATCAAGGCTTACCACACCGCTCGGGACACTCTGGATTATATTTGTACTGTAACTCTCAATCTCAACTGCCCTTTCCTCCGCCTTCTGCCGGAGCACTTCCAGTTCCCGTTCCTTCTCCTTCAGTTTGCCTACAAGTTCGTGAAATGTCTCTACAATGAAGGCCGTCTCTGATCGCTTTTCTTTAGTGGTCTTAGGGGCTTTCCGCAACATTCTTATAAAGATGAGACCGAGGATGATGAAGATTACCGGAAAGAGTACAGTCAGGAAGAGAAGATTACCGGAAACCTCAGGCACAAGGACCTCCGGCTGGTTGGGCTGTTATGAAAAGGCAACTGTGCATCTCAAAGTGAAATCTCACTCTGTTCATCAGGAATCAATCAAGGGTGGTTCAACATCCCTCGGTCTCTCATCAATCTCCTCAAGCCGGGGAATATCCTTTTTCGAGGATATCCCGAGATCCCTGAAACGCCGGGCCGACTGGAGAAGCCTCGTCTCAATGGATCTCACGCTCCTGTTATAGGACTCCACCGCCTTTCTGAGGTGATCGCCTGTCTTGAAATAATGCTCCATGGCCGTAGCAAACCTTTCGTACAGTTCCTTGCCAAGGCGGCTTATCTCCTCGGCATTCCTGGTAAGTTCCGCCTGTTGCCACCCGTATGCCACCGCCTTCAGAAGGGCGATAAAGGTTGTGGGCGTGGCGATTATCACCTTCTTCATGGTCCCGTCCTCAATAAGGGCAGGGTCATTCTCAATAGCTGCACTGAAAAAAGACTCTCCCGGGAGATACATCACAACAAATTCGGGAGATTCCTTGAGCCTGTCCCAGTAAGCCTTCGAAGAAAGCATATTCATGTGCTGTCTGACCTGGGCTACATAGTGCTGTAGTGCCTCCCGTTTCTTCTCATCATCTACCACGGAGAGGGCGTTGAGAAAGGCATCCACAGGGGCCTTTGCATCTACTACTATCACCCTGTCATTGGGAAGTCTCACGATCATGTCCGGCCGCTGCCTTCCATCTTCTCCAGAGAAGGACTGTTCCTCGAAAAAGTCACAATAAGCGGTCATGCCTGAAAGCTCCGCTACCCGCCGGAGGTTGAACTGCCCCCACCTCCCGCTTACCTGGGGTTTCCTGAGCGCAGTGACGAGCATGTCCGTCTCCTTCTGCAACCGCTGGTGGGTGAGCATCAACTGCTCGATCTGCTGGGCAAGGCTTCCGTACTCCTGTCGTCTCCTCATCTCGATCTTTTTGAGTTCTTCATCGTATCTCCTGAGGGTCTCCTGAAGGGGCTTCACTATACCGCCAATAGCCTCGCGGTGCTCGCCCAGCTTGCCCTTTGTCTCCTTAAGGATGCTTCCAAGGTGCTCCTTGGCAAGCCTGATAAACTCTTCGTTACTGCTTTTAAGTGCAGTAAGTGAGAGGGAACTGAAGGTATCGGACATCTCCTTCTTCATAATCTCCAGGAGTTCCTTCTGCTCTCTGAGGTTCTTCTCGGCCTCCTGAAGCCTGGTGGATGCCTGGACGTACTCTCTCTCGATGGCCTCCTTCTCGTTCTTCAGGTCTTCCAGTCTCTGTACCTGTATCTCAAGCTGCCTCCGGAGTTCCCCTACCCTCGCCCTCTCAGCCTCAAGCTCGGCCTTCATTCCCGATGCCCTGGCGGCTTCACTCTCCCGGAACTGGTAAAGCCGGCGTGCAAAGTCGGCCCGGGCAAGAAAGTACGCTCCCAGGGCTCCCAGGAATATACCGACTGCAACATAGACAAGTGTTTCAACCATAAGGCTCCTCGTATATTGGGAACTGAGTTATTAAGTTATCGGGTTATCAGGTTACTAAGCCTCAACCTCATGAAGGCTGTTATTGAGTCCTTGATCCCCTGTCTTCAGTCCTCCGTCATTACTAATACCTACATTAGCAAAGCCCTGAACCGGAACCTGCGGGCAGGCGGGACTCAGGAGAAATCCGGATTTCAGCGATACCGGCAGTACTTATCAATGACTTATAGATGTTTGTATTGTAACTGAACAGGGCAGGTTTCCGTGTAATTAAAACAACATCGCATCAAATCCGGTTTCGAGGGAACCCCGCCTGCCCTGACTTACATTACTAATGAGCGGTTTATAAGCCATTGCCTCGAAACGAGTATCCGCTGAGAATCGCTTCGCTTTTCCATTACCCTGATGCTTATTCTAACCTAAACAGGTTGTTTTATTGCACTTGTTTATGTTAATGTGAAAGGAAATATACATTAAAGGAGTTTGATATGGCACAGGCAAAGGTTGGAGACAGGGTAAAGGTACACTATAGCGGGTTCCTGGAAGATGGAACCATATTTGATTCATCTCTCCAGTCCGACCCCTTTGAATTCACACTGGGCGAGGGGATGGTAATACCCGGCTTTGAAAACGCAGTCATTGGTATGGAGACAGGAGAGACAAAGACCATAAATATACCTTCTGATGAGGCCTACGGCCCTCACAGGAAGGAACTGGTTGCCACGATAGAAAGGGCACAGATCCCTGAGAACATCTCCCCGGAGGTGGGGATGTCTCTTCAGGTAAAGACTCCGGATGGATCATTCACGAATGTCCTGATCACAGAGGTCTCGGAGGGCACGGTAACGCTTGATGCAAACCATCCCCTTGCAGGGAAGGACCTCATCTTTGAGATAAAACTCGTCGAGATCGCCTCAGCCTGAGAGGAGTCTAAAGAGGATGATCAGGGGGGTATACCGCTTTCTCCTTTCAGTAAAGACCGTCATACTGTTCTATCTCCTCTTCATATTTACGGCCCTGATAGGATCGGTGAAGATCCCGGCAAACCTTGCCTTCTTCTCCGGTATAGACGATACCCCTCTTTTCAGGTGGCTTGCCGAGAACGGGAAGCCTTCCCTCACGTGGTGGATATATGCACTGATAGTAATCCTTGCCTTTTTTGCACTGAGCACCATTGTATGCACCATTGACGCCCTCCTGAAGAGATACCCCCGGCGGATGCTGCTTCTGAAGCTCTCTCCCCAGGTAATGCACCTTGGTGTGCTTTTCATCATGCTCGGTCATCTTCTCACAGCATCCACGGGAATGAGGGAAGACATCCTCCTGCAGGCTGGTGAGAAGAAGGAAATCCCAGCCGGAGGAACCCTGGCTCTTAAAGATGTCAGTGTAAGAAAGGACAGATTCGGTTATGACGCCGACTGGATTACAAAGATCGAGTACGTAAAAGGTGACTCCCGGGAGGAATTCATACTCAGACCGGTCCGGCCCGCAAGGAAAGGAAGATTCGGCTTCTTTTTCAGATCGGCCTCGACTGAACCCGAGATGAACGCCCTCATCAGGGTTACCATTGACAACGGGGCACCCTGGGCACTCCTTGGCGGGACAATACTCTGTTTCGGTTCAGTCGGCTTTGCCGTCGCCAGGTTCAGGGGCTGAAAAGAGGTCGATCCTGATGTTATGGAATTTCTGGATAGCCCACTTCCTGTAGAACTCCGATTCATAGCCTATCATCAAACCATTCTCTGTTTTAACCCAGGCAAGCCTTCTCAGATACCAGAAGAACCTTGCCGGCATCGAGGCCAGGCCTGTCAGAAACATGAGCAATCCGCTAACGATCAGAGGTATTCCCGGATCATAAACCATTGAGACCCTGACAAAATATGCCGGTGGGCCAAGGATGATTTCCATATCTCCCCTCTGTGCGGAAAGAGAGGAGGGTGAAACATTCACCGGAGTCCCCGGCGTGACAATATGGACCTGCTTTATATCCTTTTTCCGTCCTGACTGGAGAACCATCCTGTACCGGATATCATCGAACCTGTAGAGATTCCCTGTCAGAAGCCCCTTCTTTATTTTCTTGAGAGGCTCCATTTTGAGAGTAATCACCATGTCCTCTTCTGTAAAGGGAATCACCGCCGTTTTTCCTGGCGGAAGGACAGAGGCATCCACCATCCTCTCCTTGAGACTACCCTCTTTCCTGATGATGAGTTCATGGGAAAACCCGAAGTCCGAGACCCTGAAGTAGCCTCCTCCGACATAGGCTGGGAGCCCACTGTCTGCTTCCACGACCCTCCCATCAAGTCTCAACTCAAGAGCAACCCGTTCTACATTGAAGGCTCCTTTCCCCCCAATCTGAAGAAACTCTAGCGGAAGATCCGGCCTGATCCTCCCAACCACCCCCTTCATCTCTCTGAAGGAAAAGGTGTCTCCCTCGTGGAGGATCCTCTCCCCGGCCTCTCTGTAGTGAAAGCTCGCCATCAGCCCTGCAAGGGCCAGCACCACCCCGATCCTGAGAAACATACCGGGCAGGAATGAGAACCGGCCTCTTGCCAGCACCCCTGTATCACCGGTGGGGAGGAGAGGCCGGAACCCGAGCCGCTCTGCAAACCTGAGTATGGCATCCTGTGATGGAGGAGGACAGATATTGCAATATGATGTCATTCCTTCGGGGGATTCCCTCTCTGGCAGGGTCTTCCGGAGGTTCCGGACCCCGATCCTGACGGAGATCAGGCAGAGGTTGAGTATCAGGACAAGACAGAGCAGCATCCCCAGGGTGTTACCGAGAAGATATTCCATGAACGCCCGGAAATCCTCCATTACCATGAAGACCGATGCAAAACCTCCGGCCAGCAGGGCTGAAAGCCACCAGGATGAAAAAATTTCAAAGACCCTCCTCATAAATGGGTTCCCTTCTTCTCCATCTTTTCTGCAGTGTCAAAGGTTCTTATGAGATCTTGGAGTTCTATCACTATCCTGTCCTCTTCCATCCTGAAGGGTACTGGTATGGGATTACAGCCACCGGGATTATTTATGCTGTCAAGCGCTATGGGGGTCATGCAGTACTTGCAGACAAGGTGGCTCCCCCGCTGGGCATAACCCTGGGCATTCTTGTTCCAGCCTGCCGGTCTACATACCTCACACTGATCAAGGGCGACTCCCACAGAACCGTCCGGTTTGAGGACGGCAAGGAAGACCACCTCCCTGTTGCCACGGAAATAGACATACTTCCTCAGTCTGCCATCGGTGAAATCACCAAACCTGTCTGCAAGATACAGGGATATCACAGGGGGGTCCCCTTCGGCCCTGACCGGCATTGGAGGAGGATCATAGAGGGGATTCACGGAAATGTTTGAGGCATGAAGCAGAACAACGAGCATGAAAAAGGACAGGAGCAGGGGAATGGATTTGGCAACAAGGTCCTTTCTGAAAAAGGCAATTTTCAGCCTTCTTTCAGCCCGGACCATTATCTGATGGACCAGGGGATCGGGCCTTGCAAAGAGGGTTACAAGAACGGTCAGTACCGGCGTGAAGATAAACATTACAACAAGTGTCATCGCCATTCTCTCACCGGAAAAAAACGCTGCAACCCCGGTGAAGGGAACCCTGATGAAGGGGTGGGGACTCAGGATCAGGACTTCCTGAATGTAGCTGACCAGCCCGGACAGGAGTTCCCCCGTTCCTTGTTGCAGCCTGGTCAGAAGGTTGCCCTCTTCGAGACCGCCAATTCCTCCAAAGGCGACCATCCAGACCCCGCCGAAGACAAGGAGATTCTGGAGGGTAAAGACGCTCTGGAAGGTCTTTTTTCTCCTCAAAGGGAAAATGAACAGAAGAGGAAGGAAGCCTGTCAGGAGCCCTGCCACTCCCTCTGTGACCGCTGTGATTGTACTGTCTTTCATGAGTCCGATATCGTGTACCAGAAACCCGGCATCGCGGGCGTCAAAAAAGAAAATCCCCCAACCGGCAATGAAAAAAAGCATCATGCTGATCCGGGGACCAGGCCTGTGAGAACCCTTCAGGAGGGCAGCGGTCATCCCTGCATACAGCAGGGCTGTCTCCCAGAGATATCTCCAGAAAGCCCATCCCCTATGGCTGGATATGAACTCACCCGGAAGGGGGAGAAAGCTTATGAAGAAACCTGTGAGAAAGGCTGAAAAAACCCCGCAGAGAAGCGCGATGCTCCATGATCTCCTGTTTTGCGACTCAGTATAGAGGAGGAATGCAAGGACCAGAAATGCCGTTTGGATTGCCTGGGGAAGGACCTTGAGGAATGTCTCCATCATGTCAGAGGATCCGTTTGATCTCCTCTTCAAGCTCCTGAGGGGAAAAACCCTTGGGGATCCTCTTCTTCACCACACCCTCCCTGTTGATGAATATTATGCCTCCACCATAGGTCATTCCGAATTTTATCGACTGACTGTCATCGGGGTCATAGAGGTAATCGGGGACACCGTTCTTCTTGGCAAAGGCATTGAGCTTATCCACCCTGTCCTGATGGGCTATCCAGAGTATCCGGAGACCGTCCTTGGCGTATTTCTTCTCCGCCCGCAACACGTGCGGGATCTCCTCGATACACCGGAGTCACCAGCTTGTAAACCAGTACATTATCACCGGGCTTCCCTTGATCGTCTCCCGGCTCTCTTGCCAGTCGGTATTCGGACTCTTAAGCTTGAAGTCAGGGACCGGAAATTCGGGAGGAAAATTGTCGGAACATCCTGAAACCAGGAAAGAAAGAAGTAACACCGGGAGTAACAACCAGATGGACAGAAGACTTCCCCTTGAAACAGGCTCAATCACCCTCTCATTCCTCTCCAGCCCCTTCTTTCTCATCAGATTCATTTCTTCAGAGAAGCCTTTCTGTACAGCCCGACTATCAGGGCCACCATTATTCCCAGTCCTAGGCCTGAGATGTCATGGACGTAGGCCATGGGTGTTGTTATCTGTCCGGCTCCGAAATACAGTATCCCGAAGATGATACCGCTGACGAGACCAATCACCGCTCCTATAACTATGGTTCTTGCCATTCTGACCTCCTGAAATTATTTAAGGCTCTGTAGTTGAAGACCCTTTTGTGAATGTCTCGCAGACTTCAGTATAGCACTTCACAAAGGCTATCCATTAAACCATGTCTCTGTCGTTTCTTAAGCATCACCCGACGGATCCTTACTTAGGCCAGCCAGCACCCCGGGCAGGCGATGCCAGTAAACGAGCCCAGTCCCTACAACTACAAACATTACAACATGTTTGATAACTATCGCCACGATCTGGAGATTCCCTGCTGCCTCGGACCATTCGTATTCCTTGTAGAAAATGGTCCTGGGAACACCGGCAATCAGTATCCAGGCAAGGGAAAGCTTTGCTGCACGTGTCACCTTGCGGCATATACCGGAATAGAAGGTAATGAGATCGGATGAAGCACCTCCAGGCCTCATATGGTAGAGCATCACCAGAGAGAACCCGCTGACCGCAAGAAAGGCGGTGGCAATGTCATGGGAATAGGCCGTGACCATCACAAGGATATTCTTCATCCTTTAAATATACCATGACTGCAATAGGACCGGTCAATCCGGAAGGAAGGATGGAGACCCGATGAGCGATATCACACACTCTGTGGCTTTTAAACCTGACAATCCTGCAGATAACCAATAAACCAGTACGGTTTTTTGCATAAATCCCGGTAAAATGCCCGAGGATACCACATCTGGACCTGGCAAGATATTTGCTTAAATATTGAGAGGTTTTTTATAATTCAAGGGTGGTATCAAGAAATCAGAGGGAGAAATAATGACCAGGAAAAAGATACTCTTCATAACCCCGCCCTTTCATGCAGGGGTGGTCGAAGTAGCAGGAAGCTGGGTGCCGCTCTACTATGTGTATCTTGCCGGTGCGGCAAGGGCAGCCGGTTACGAGGCAGAGATCTATGATGCCATGACAAAAAAGGTGGGCTATGAAGAGATAGGCAGAAAGATAGAGGAATCCCGGCCAGATTATGTCGCCGTCTCCGTAATCACATGCACTTGTCCTGATGCAATAAAGGTGGTTGAGCTTGCAAAGGAGACCGACCCCTCCATAAAGACTATCCTTGGCGGGATCCATGCCACTTTCATGTTTGAGG
>CAZITN010000025.1:0-32368 GCA_964542175.1 uncultured Thermodesulfovibrio sp.
TGCGGCTTGACCTACTCCCTTTACCCCAGTACCCTCCCGTTGTCAAAGAAAAAGCGGTTAATTGGTATATTTGTACACATCTGTACAAAATAATTTTATGGAGAGGCGGCAAGGCTCCAGGAATACAATGCAACCGACAGGATTTATGGGACAGCAACCTGATTCTACAGGTGTTATACCTGAGTGTCTGGTTAGGTCTGTGTGGTACAATAAACCCTAATTTTCTAAGGTGTCGAGCATTGGTATTCTTTCCGCCATACCGCCTCTCCCTGTCGTGTCAGATTGTTTTGGACACCAGTGATATTTGTATATTGGTTAGTTGTACAATGGAAAAGAAGTTTGTTTGAGATTTGGACTTGATTTAATTGTTCTTTAAGCAGTAAAATATAAACATAGCCAGCGATTTCCGGTGGCTATACCGGCGGGGAAACACCCGTTCCCATTCCGAACACGGAAGTGAAGACCGCCAGGGCCGATGGTACTGCGACCGCAGGGTCGTGGGAGAGTAGGTCGCCGCCGGATTAAAGATTGAAAAGGGGATGGATTAAATCCATCCCCTTTTTTATTTCTCAGGTAACCCTTTGTTCATGTTCTCCAGTTCACCAGACCATCTCACCGGATATAAACCTCCGGGCAAGTTCATCCTGAGGACTGGTAAAAAACCTGTTACTCTCTGCATCTTCAATAACCCTCCCTCTGTACATAAAGAGCACCCTCTCTGCAAGCCTCTTTGCCTGAAACATGTTATGGGTGATCATCACAATGCTCATACCGTTTCTGGAACTGTACTCCCTGAGTATGGCCTCAATCAGCTCAGTATTCAGAGGATCAAGGGATGCCGTGGGCTCATCGAGAAAGAGATACTCCGGTTCTGTAACCAGCGTCCTTGCCACTACAACCCGCTGTGCTTCCCCTGTTGAAAGTGTCCGGACATTCCTGCGTGCCCTGTCCGATAGTTTAAATCTGCCAAGTATTTCATGGACTCTGTCTGATATGATACGCCTTTTATAGCCCCTGATGCGAAGCCCGTAGGCAATATTGCTGAAGACCGAGTCATTGAACAGGGTATTGCCTGAAAGCACAACGGCGATTCTTCTCCTGAGTGCAATCCCGGCCTCCAGTCTCCGGGCACCATCAGTGTAAATCACCTCTCCCCTGTCAGGTTCTTCAAGAAGGGAGGCAACCCTGAGGAGAGTAGACTTTCCACTTCCATTGGGGCCGATGATGGCGGTGAAGGTGCCTTGCTGAACAGTAAGGCTGCAGTCTTGCAGGGCTACAGAGTCTCCATAGCGCTTAGAGACGTTCTTAACAGTCAGGTTCATCCAGAGGCCCTCCGCTGCAGAAGAAACATCACTGAGTTGATACAGAGGGATATGATAAGTAGTATCAATCCCAGCGCAATGGCAAGGGAAAAGTTACCCTTGTCATACTCAAGGGCTATCGTGGTGGTCATCACCCTTGTATAACCGGCGATGTTTCCTCCTACGATAAGCACAGCACCCACTTCCGCCATCACCCTGCCAAGACCTGCCATAACAGATGAGAATATCCCGTATCTGGCATCCCTCACAACAGCCATGGATGCCTGCATCCCCGTGGCCCCGAGGCCAAGGGCTGCAAGCCGTATATCCGGGCTTACGGAGTTTATGGAGGAGTAACTCATGGCAGCTATTATGGGAAAGGCGAGTATCGCCTGGGCAACAAGCATTGCAGTGGGTGTGTAGAGAAGCCCGAGAAACCCCAGGGGACCACTCCTCGAGAGAATCAGATAAAGTAATAAACCTACAACAACAGGAGGAAGCCCCATGAAGGTATTCAGGATGCTTATGATCGCCCCCCGGAGGGGAAAGCGCCTGAAGGCCAGGAGGGAGGCTGAGAGAATTCCTGCTGCAGAGGCTATCAGGACGGCAGTAAGAGAGACACAGAGTGAGAGTGAGACGATTTCAATCAGTTCCCTGTCAAGGGAGATGATCAGATGAAATGCCTTCCTGAATGCAAGGAGGATCTCATTCAATGCCGTCTACCTGCTGTTGACTTCGGCATTTGGATGAAAGAGCTGATTGCCGCGGGAGTCCCTGAATCCGGCTATCGCCCTCTGTCCCTTCTCTGAAACAAGAAAGTTGATAAATTTCATAGCTGCTCTGTATTTTACATGACGATGCCTCTCAGGGTTTACCGCCATCACACCGTACTGGTTGAAGAGAATCCTGTCACCCTCAACCATTATCTCCATATCAAACCTCTCCCTCTCCTTCAGGGCAAGCCACGTGCCCCTGTCAGTAAGGGTGTATGCCCTTTTTTCATTGGCGATCCTCAGGGTCTTTCCCATCCCCTGCCCGACCTCAAGATACCATTTCTTTCCTTTGGGGTTAATACCTGTCGATTGCCAGATCTTCAGCTCCTTCTTGTGGGTACCGGAGTTGTCACCCCTTGAGACAAAGGGAGCCTCTGCCTCGCTTATCTTTCTGAATGCCTGCGTGGCAGATCTGAGCCCCTTGATCCCGGCAGGGTCTCCTGGAGGCCCCACAATAACGAAGTCATTATACATGACGTCACGGCGGTTAACAAAGTAGCCCTCCCTGAGAAGCCTCAGTTCGTCCTCCTTTGCATGGACAAGGACTACATCTGCATCGCCTCTTTTCCCGATCTCAAGGGCGGCTCCTGTGCCCACGGCTACCACATCCACCTTTATGCCTGTCTCTCTCTCAAAGATCGGGAGGAGATAATCAAAGAGACCGGAGTTCTGCGTGCTCGTGGTTGATGCACAGCGGATTCTCTCTCCTGCGAATGAAGGATTAAAGACAAATGATAAAAGCAAGACTGTGAAAAGGTGAAAAAAAATGAAACCCCTAATCCTCAACAAGCTGCCATTCTGCAAAACCCTCTTTCCTCTCATCGACCTTCCTCCCTTTCAGTATAATCTTTCTCTTCAATGGATGGCTCTTTATGCTCACAAAGGCCCTCACAAGATTGGCCACCGTTGCCTCCTGAAGAACAATCTCTCCGCCGTCTTGGAGGTATATGGTGGTCCTAAGGTGCCTGTGGCCCTCAGGAACCTCAAGAACTATCTTCAGGATGTCTTCATTTCTGAGAATCACTATCAGTCTCCTTCGGATGAAGGTAGCTCCACACGTATTATACCTGTTCCCTGCAGGATTAGATAAGTCCTCACATGTTTATCAGCCGGAGCAGCATAGACACCCCACAAGGCTGTAACCGGCTCTTCCCAAGCCATTTCACACCCAGAACATGATAGAATGAAAGAGACTTTATGACAGTATGCCGGTCATCATACCTGAAGGAGGTGTACCCATGACGGAAGAGCATGAAAAACTGGTAAAGACATCGGTCTATCTCGAGGAAGAGATTCTTGAGGCCCTGGATAACTTTGCCCGGAAATACTCAGAGGAGACCGGACAGAAGTGGTCCCGCGGGGCAGTGGTACGGCTTGCGCTGAGCGAGTTCTTTGCAAGACAGGGCCTGATCCTCTGATTACAAATTGTAACCTTCCGGGTATTTCTGCCACATTCCCTGTCTACTCATCTCCCCGGGGAGAAGTCGGTCACCGGTATGGGAAGACCTCCAAATCATAATGAACACAAGGGTTTCCTGAAAATACCACTGATCCCGGCTTACGGAAGAGATAATGGCATGAAGATTGCTTAAATGGGAGAGGTTTTCTTATGGGTTTATAAAATTTTATAATAAGTATTGATGAATAAGGTTCTGACCATATGTCCCTATTGCGGTTGCGGTTGTGGCCTCTACCTTCATGTAGAGGGCAGACGGCTTCTTGGCGTCTCTCCGAGCAGGAATCATCCTGTAAACAGAGGGAGCCTCTGCGTAAAGGGCTGGAATGCCCATGAGTTCGTGAACCATCCCGACAGGCTCCAGTATCCCTTGATCAGGAAGCAAGGCCGCCTGGTACGGGCATCCTGGGAAGAGGCCCTCCAGATGGTGGCAAGCCGTTTTGGGGAGATAAAGGCCGAGTCGGGGTCTGATGCACTTGCCGTTCTGAGCTCTGCCAAATGCACGAACGAGGAAAACTACATAATGATGAAGTTCACCCGGGCCGTTCTTGGAACAAACAGTATTGACCACTGCGCCCGGCTCTGACACAGTACAACGGTGGCCGGTCTGGCTGCCGCATTCGGCTCCGGAGCCATGACTAATTCAATCCCCGAGATCGCTGACGCCAGGGTGCTCTTCGTTATAGGCTCCAACACCACGGAGCAGCATCCCATGGTGGCCCAGCACATGCTCGAAGCCGTTGACAGGGGTGCCATCTTGATAGTTGCCGACCCGAGGCGGACCCAGATAGCAGAGTTTGCCCACATACATCTGAGGCACCGGTCCGGGACTGATGTTGCCCTCCTTATGTCGATAATGAATGTAATTGTGAATGAGGGGCTGGTTGATGTGGATTTTGTGAGAAGGCGAACGGAGAACTTTGATGCCTTCGAGGAAATGCTCCGTAAGTACCCCCCCCAGCTTGTTGAGGAGATCATCGGTGTGAAGGCAAACGATATCCGGAGGGTGGCCAGGATCTATGCGATGGAGAAACGGTCCATGCTTTTTTATGCCATGGGGATCACACAGCATGTTACAGGCGTGGACAATGTGAGGGCCTGTGCAAACCTGGTAATGCTGACCGGCCATATCGGGCTTCCCATGTCCGGGATAAACCCGTTAAGAGGGCAGAACAATGTCCAGGGTGCCTGTGACATGGGTGCACTCCCCAATGTCTATACCGGGTACCAGACTGTCACAGACCCGCGGGCGAGGCGGAAGTTCCAGAGGGCCTGGCGGAGAAGACTTCCCGAAAGACCCGGCCTTACAGTGATGGAGATGATGGATGCCGCACTGGAGGGCTCTCTCAGGGGGATGTATATTATGGGGGAAAATCCCCTCCTCTCCGATCCCGACCTCTCCCACGTGAAGAACGCTATGGAGAAGCTCGATTTTCTTGTGGTCCAGGATATATTCCCGAACGAGACGATGGCATATGCAGACGTAGTCCTTCCTGCAGCCTCCTTTGCCGAAAAGGATGGGACATACACAAATACCGAAAGGAGGGTCCAGCTCCTCAGGCAGGCACTCCCGCCAGTAGGAGAGTCTCGCCCCGACTGGGAGATAATCTGTGAAATCTCCGGAAGGATGGGCTACCCCATGCGCTACCGCGGGACCTATGAGATAATGGAGGAGATCGCCCTTCTCACCCCATCATACGGAGGGGTGCTCCACCACAGACTCCAGGACGGTTTCGGGCTCCAGTGGCCTTGTACTTCTACTGCGCACGAAGGGACACCCTATCTGCACAGGAAGAAGTTTGCCAAGGGACTCGGTACCTTCATTACTGTGGATTACCAGCCTCCGGATGAGCCTCCTGATGAGGAGTATCCCTATCTGCTCACCACGGGAAGGCAGTACTTTCACTACCATACAGGAACGATGACGAGGCGGACCTCTGTCCTTGATAGGGAGGAGCCTGAGTGTTTTATAGAGATCAATCCCCGTGATGCCGATGATCTCCTGATCAGGAACGGCTCGATGGTGAAGGTTCACTCCAGGAGGGGCACTCTCAGTGTACGGGCGATGATTACCCAACGGACCCCGAAAGGTACAGTCTTTCTTCCCTTCCACTTCCATGAGGCGGCCGTTAATCTCCTTACAAACCCTGCCGTTGATCCCATTGCAAAGATACCGGAATACAAGGTCTGTGCGGTCCGCCTGGAGCCTCTGCAGCCACCACCCAGGGTAAGCAGGGAGGTGAAGGTGGTGGATCTTGAAGACCTGAGGATAACATGAGAAAAGCCTCCCGGTGGATACTGGACAAGAACCATCTCTCCTACTGGCTCCGACAGTTGAGGAAGGAGAGGGAATTGATAGGACCCCTGAGGGAGAAAAACGGGGATATAGTCTTTCGCTCGGTTGAACAGATCCACGAAGTAGCTCTGGACTGTTCTGCCCTTCTTCCTTCACCCAAGGAGTTCCTCTTTCCGCAATATGAACCACTTTTCAGGGTAGAGGAAAAAAGGGGCGGCGTTCTGAACCCCGTAAGCCTTGCTGACCGGAACAGAAGGGTGGTCTTTGGTGTCCGTTCCTGCGATATCTCGGCGATCACGCTCCTTGACAGATTCTACTTTTCCCAGTTCGACGACTCCTATTACTGTGCAAGGAGACGGAATACCCTTTTCATCTCCATCGTCTGCAAGACACCCGATCCTACCTGTTTCTGCATAGGACTTCAGACCGGCCCTTATCTTGAGCGCGGTTTTGATATCCAGCTCACTGATCTTGGTGACAGATACCTGGTCCAGGCTGACACCAAGGAGGGCATCCGGACTATCCGTGAGATGGCCTTCCTCTTTGAAAGGCCGAGGAAGTCAGACCTTGACGATCAGTATGAAGCATTTCTGAGTGCCAAGGCTAGGTTCCAGAAGATCATAGGCCTCGAGGGGCCTCGACAGGCCATACTGGGAGGAAAGGTCTCTGATGACTTCTGGGAGTCAGTGACAGAGAGGTGTTTCGAGTGTGGAGGATGTGTATATGAGTGCCCCCTCTGTACCTGTTTCACCGTGACCGACAGGGTATATGAGGATTCAACTGAGAGGGCCCGGCTCTGGGATACCTGCCTCTTCAAGGGCTTTACAAGGATGGCGGGGGGGGTTCTCCCCAATAAGAAGAGAATCCTCCGGACAAAGAGGTGGTATTTTCACAAACTGATCCATTATCCCGACACTCTCGGCGAGTTCGGTTGTGTAGGCTGTGGAAGGTGTACCATAACCTGTCCCGGAAAGATCGATATGGCAACAATCGCAACCCGGATAAAGGGCCTTGCCATGAACGGGGAGCTCCGGTGAAACTGGCACGCCGCAGGACGGAGGAAAATATCTATTTTCCCTTCCCGGGCAGGGTCGAGGAGGTCTTTAAAAAAACCCATGACGTAAACCTCTACCGGATAAGGACCGCTATCCCCCTTGAGTACCGTCCCGGACAGTTCTACATGATCGGGCTCTGGGGTGCCGGTGAGGTCCCGATCTCCATAGCATCCCTGCAGGCCGAGCCGGACCTGATAGAGTTCTGCATAAGAAAGGCCGGTAAAGTAACATCAGCCATTCATGAACTCACGCCTGGTGAGACACTCTGGCTCCGGGGCCCCTACGGGAATGGCTTTGACCTGGAGATGCCCAGGAACAGGGATTTCGTGCTCGTCGGTGGCGGAATCGGGATCGTCCCCCTCAGGCCCGTGCTTCAGTGGGCCATCACGAACAGGGACGACCTCAGGAGCGTAACCCTCCTTTACGGTTCCAGGTCCCCCTCAGAGATAGTCTTTCCCGATGAGGTGGAACTCTGGCGGAAGGGCGGGGTGAAGGTGGTTGTAACGGTAGACAGGGGGGACGGGGACTGGACGGGACATGTAGGGCTCGTCACCACCCTCTGGCATGAGGCAAAGGTCGATTTCAAGCGGGCCGTGGCCTTCATCTGCGGTCCTGAGATAATGATAAGGGCTGCCATGCAGGACCTCTTCTTCTTCGGGATGCCCGATGCCCGCATAATTACTACTCTGGAGGCCCACATGAAGTGCGGTGTTGGGAAGTGCGGCCACTGCTATGCCTCTGAAAAGTATATCTGTACTGATGGACCTGTCTTCAGTTACAGAGAGATTAAGGAGCACTCCATCCTCGAAGGATATAACGCCAGCCGTTAGCATCCCCTGCCTTTTACGCCCCCGATCCAGTATTTCCAGGCAGACCGGAAATGGCGGGGGTAAGATAAGTCATTAATTCAGTGGTCATTCCCTCTACGCTACACGCTGTCCTCTTGACCTCTGCCTCGACCCGTCTTTTGTCTCTTCATTAGGCCCTGGCACATTTATTGCTTTATCTATTAATTTATAAATTTCTTGACAATATTGTATGTTATCTTATAAACTTTTCAAAATTGTCTGAGTGGAACCCGCCGGTCTCACCGGCTTCATTACTTTCACTTGCTCCTTCAGAAGGAGCCCAAGGGAGGTGGAGATGAAAAGATTTCTTTTCGTAATCCTGAGCCTTCTGCTGATATTTCCTGCAACGGCATCTGCCGTAACCCAGGATGAACTGATGCAGAAGATTCAGGACCTGACGAGGCAGCTCGATGATTTGAAGAAACAGATGGATGAGCTACAGAACCAGCAGATGGTTCAGCAGGCGGATGTACAGGAGGCAAAAGAGGCGTCAAAGAAGTTCTCCTGGCTCACCATAGGGGGCGACTACCGGTTCCGTTATGACTATCTAAAGGGAACCGTCAATCCACACTTCAAGTTCTCACAGTTTGAAAGCAGCCTCAATGATTACTTCCAGCAACAGGTGATGTTAGGAAATGCCATGCCCGTTGCGCTCCCCGGGATGAACACCCTCGGCGTACCGATCGATATGGCCACATTGATGAACATCCAGGGAGGAGCCGCCTTTCAGGACGAGTTTGAGGTGAAGAACAAGTCCCTCTTCCTTAACCGGTTCAGGCTGAACCTGAAGGCCCAGGTAACAGAGAACATTGCTGTTAAGGCCCGTCTTGCGATGTACAAGGTCTGGGGACACCAGACCTCCAACCCTGTCACTGGAAACGGCTATTTTGCTGACAGGATCACACCTGACGGTGCACCCTTTGACGGCCAGGTAGGACATGTCCCTCTGAACAACACCCTCTATGTGGACTACGCCTATGCAACATGGTCAAACATCTTTGACCTGCCTGTCTGGTTTTCCGTGGGTAGACGGCCTTCCACACACGGCGTACCCGGTAACTACAGGCAGAACGAGGCAAAGTCCGGCACTTCCGGTGTGCCCTGCTTCCTCGTTGACTATGCCTTTGACGGCCTGACCATCGGTGTTGCACCTGACATCGAGTTCCTCCCAGGCTTCTATGCAAAACTCTGTTACGGGAAGGGCTTTGACGGTGGTTATGAGACAGACCTTCCCGGCGACAACACGCCTGATGATGTGAACTTCATCGGATTGAATGTGGTCCCCATCGACACAGACACCCTCCATGTAGAGTTACAGTGGAACAGGGCCTTTGACATCTTCGATACCTTTCCGGATTCAGGCGTGAAGGCCAATCTCGGCGACATCGATCAGTTCGGTGCCATTGCCACTTACAAGATCGAGGATCTCGGCCCCGGCGACCTGAACCTCTTCGGTGCAGCCGCTCTTTCAAAGACCCATCCCTCAAATGAAGTCCTCAGGATGGATATACTACAGCCCGTTGACACAAATATGGACATGATCCCCGATACCGTTGTGATCATCCAGGACGCCCCGATGGCCGGACTCCTCTTCGACATGGACCCCAACACCGGCCAGCCTGTGGACAAGAAGAGCCGGACAGGGCATCACTTCTATCTGGGTGCAAGGTATGACCTGAAGAAGACGAATACCAAGATAGGTATAGAGTACAACCACGGCTCCAAGAACTGGGTCACCTTCGGCCCTGCCGCTGACGATATCTGGACAAACAAGCTCGGCACCAGAGGAAATGTCTATGAGGCATACATCATCCAGGAACTTCCTGAGATCCCGATTGCAAAGCTCGGGAAGGCCTACCTCCGCCTAGGCTACCAGTACTATGACTTCGACTACACCGGCAGCAACAGCTGGATAGGTGCACCTAAGAAGATTTCCGATCTGACCGCCGAGTCAATGGAGTTTCTTTCACCTTTGAAGAAGGCCCATGACATCTACTTCACCTTTGATGTGAGATTCTAAAACTAAATAATAAGACCCTCCTTCATCAGAAACTATAAGGGCTCCCGGAAGGGAGCCCTTTTTCTTTGTCCTCACTCTCCTCCACGGGAGAGCAAAGTTTATCCTCAGCAGGGGACGTAGTTTACGGTATAGCCGTGTTTGATGAAGGCACGCTTCAGGCTCTCCTTCTCCGCAGGGCTCAGGAACTTGTAAAGGGAGACAACCTTCTTCTTATCCGCCTCTTTCGTGCAGACGTATCTGTAGAAGTCGGGCTTAACCTGCTCAGGGATCTCTGCATCCCTGAGAATCTTCCTGAAATCCCCGCTCTTACAGAGCAGCTTCTGGAGGGATTTGCTCACCCTGCCGAAGTAGTAGGCGTGTTCTCCTCCTTTGGTGATTATGAAAGTGCTTGAACCACAGCCAGCTGCGAGGAGGGAAAAGCCGAATATCAAAACCGCAAGCCGCCTCTTCATACCTCTGTACTCCTTTCTTAAATACTGGTTATTCTCTTTGCAGGATTTCATCTACCATTGTTCTGAATCCGGTCCCTGAGAAGTCGACCTTCCCAAGAAGGACCTCCCTTATCTCTCCCTCCTGGTCAATGATGAATGTGGCCGGAAGGCCCTGTACCGTGAGAAGATCGACAAAGACCTGTCCTTCGGGATCATGAAGCACCTGGTAGGGGAGGGGGTGTTTCTTCAGAAAGGAACGAAGCGTCTCAATCTTACGGTCTATGGATATCCCGATTACTGTTACGCCTTTGGCGGAATAACTCTGAGAAAACTTCTTCAGGGATGGGATCTCCTCGAGGCAGGCAGCACACCATGTCGCCCAGAAGTTGAGGACCACCACCTGCCCATGGTAATCAGAAAGCCGGACCTCCCTTCCCGTTGTATCGGGAAGGGTGAAGTCTATCACCCTTTCTGCCTCTCCAAAGGCCAGTGTATGAGCAGAAAGCAGGATGATCAATCCGATAAGAATGCCAGAGACTCTGTTCATGCTCTTTTGTTTAGAAAGTAAATTATTTCTAAACTTATTATAACATAAATCACTCCCTTTTCTTCTCAGATTTCTTATCAGCACTCAACCAGTAGCACTCGGCAGGACAGTTCTCGGAGGCATGGGTACATGGCTCAGGATGTATCACAATCTTTGTATTCGGGAGTCTCCCGGAAAGCTCCCTCTCTATGCTCTCCATCGTCTGGTGGGTCTCTTCTATCTTTTCATTCTTGCATACCGTAAGGTGGAGGTCTATATGTCTTTCGCTCCCGGCCCGCCTGGTCCTCACTTCATGGTAGTCCTTTATCATATCCTGATATGCATCAAGGACCTGGAAGATCTCTTTAACCTCTTCCTCGGGAAGACTGGTGTCAAGCAATCCATGGAGGGACTTCCTGGCAATCGATACCCCTTCCCTGATCACCATGGCTGCCACAAAAAAGGCGAGTATGGAGTCGATGAAGTTCACGCCGGTCAGGCCAATAAAAACAAGCCCTGCCAGAACGGCAAGGTTCGTCCAGACATCCATGCGGAGGTTTTTGGCCTCAGCCTCAAGGGCGATTGACTCGGTCTCCCGGGCCACCCTCTGAAGCATTGCCGAGACTGTATACTTGATAACCATTGAGACAGACATCACCAAGACACCAAGGGCGGGAACCTTCAGCGTGGCTCCTTCAACCAGCCTCACCCCTGCCTCATAAAAGACAAAGACAGCTGCTCCTGTGATAAGGACCGCCTCCACAAGGCCGCTCAGGTTTTCATACTTCCCGTGCCCGTAGGGATGGTCCCTGTCCGCGGGCTTTTCTGCTTCACGCACACTGAAATATGCAAGGAGTGATGCCATGATATCTGTCGCGCTGTTCAGGGCCTCGGAGAGGATGCTCATGCTCCCGGTCATTATTCCGACAGACCCCTTGACTAAAACCAGAAAGAGGTTGGAAGCTACGGATACAAGGGCAGCCCTTTTCTTCGTCACAGATCCTCCAGCAGCAGCCTCAGTTAGAGACACCCCTCCGGCTGGAGCCGGCTTCCCTGGAGAGGACCTTTTTGAGCCGGTTCAGGAAAACCCGGTTTTCCTCTTCCGTCCCTACAGTCACTCTCAGGGCATCTTTGAAGGTTCCTGTCATATCTCTTATCAGGACGCCCTCCTTGAGAAGGGCCTTCCAGATCCTCCGGGCATCTTTCACCTGAAAGAGGATGAAGTTCGCCTCCGAGGGCCATACCCTCACTCCCTCCAATGAATCAAGTTCCCGGAAGAGTGCATCCCTCTCCCTGACTATCTTCTCCGCCTCCTTCATGATGCCGGACCAGTTCCTGAAGACCTCGAAGGCGGCCCGCTGGCTCAGGCTGTTCACATTGAAGGGAAGCCTCACCTTGTTCACCTCACTGATTATCTCTTCCGATGCTATCAAAAACCCCGCTCTCAGGGAGGCAAAGCCTATCTTGCTCAGGGTTCTCATGATCACCATGTTCTCCATATCCCGGAGCAGAGGGATGTAACCCCGCCTGCTTGAAAAGGGCTGGTAGGCCTCGTCAATCACGACGATTCCTTTAGTCATCCCCGTTATCCGGAGGACCTTTTCAGAGGAGAAACAGTTCCCTGTGGGATTGTTGGGGATACTCAGGAAAATCAGCTTTGGACGGTGCTTTCTTACGGCATCTTCCATCCTCGGAAGATCCAGATCCATATCCCTTGAAAGCCTGACTCCTATCACTTCTTCCCCAAGGGCCTTCCCGATGATCCCGTACATTGAAAATGTCGGCTCAGGAAAGATTACAGGCCCCCCGAAGGTGGTAATCAGATAGTATATGAGCTCGTCGGAACCGTTACCCAGCAGGATCTGGCTCTGCCTCACCCGCCACCTCTTTGCCGCTTCCCTCTTTAGAGCCTTGCCCTCAGGGTCGGGATACCTGTTTGTAGGTATTCCCTTTATCTTCCCGAGGATCTCCTGATGATCAAAGGGGCTCTCATTGGCATCAAGCTTCACCCTGCAGGGGATCTCCTTTGCCTCATAGGCCCTGAGTGACCGGACCTCTTTTCTTACCAGTTTTTCTATCTTCATGATTGACTCCTCTCCAGGTCTTCCGTTATGACAGGGATAGAATGAATTATAACATACCAGGATGGACTGCTTAGACCTGGCTTTACCTTACTGCATAAATCCTTCCTAAGAGGCAGTGGGTGGTCTATACGACTAAATGCCCTCACGGAGCCTTCCGGCAAGACACCCCTGGTCATTAAGTCATTGGTCAAGGGTCATTGGTAATTAGGAAAAGGAAAGTGGTGGGCAGGGACGGAATCGAACCGCCGACACGAGGATTTTCAGTCCTCTGCTCTACCGACTGAGCTACCTGCCCGGCCTGTGACTGCTTCGGTATGAGAGGCGATTGATATGATAGAATATCGGGAATTCAAAAAGCAATAGAACAATGAAAACACCCCTTAAAAACAATAACATTCTCCTTCCCGCCCTTTCAGGCTTCCTGCTTACCCTCTCCCAGCCCTCCTTTTCCTGGTCACTTATCGCCTGGATAGGGCTGGTACCATTTCTTCTGTCCCTCAGGGGTACATCCCGCAAGACATCTTTCCTCCAGGGTATCACCTTCGGCCTTTTCTATTTCATGGGAACCCAGTACTGGATCTACCACTCCCTCTACCGTTATGGAAATATCCCTCTTGTACCCAGCATGATTATAGTACTTCTTCTCTGTCTTTATGAAAGTCTTTACACAGGCCTCTTCTCACTCATAATCCCGCTGGCTCTGAAGCGCAGGATACCCATGGTCCTTGCCGCACCAGTACTCTGGTCAGCCCTGGAATACCTGAGGGGAAAGGCCCTGACGGGGTTTCCCTGGTCCCTCCTTGGTTACAGCCAGTACCAGAACCTCCCTGTCATCCAGATTACGGATATCACAGGTATCTACGGGGTCTCCTTCCTCATCGTGGCAGTGAACTCTGGCGTGGCAGCACTCTTTCTGAAAACACCAAAAGAGCGAAGGGCCATCACACGCTATCTCCCGTTGGCTCTCTCTCTGACCCTGTTGGTCTCGGTTATCGTGTACGGTCATAACAGGATCGCCGAGTTCTCCCATTCATCTCCCAGCAAAACAGTCCGTCTCTCCCTGATACAAGGTAATATCGAGCAGGATGCCAAATGGAACCCGGCGTATCAGGCAGAAGTCATAAGAATCTATAAGAAACTTACCGTGGGAGTCATGGATAAAAAACCAGACATGGTAATCTGGCCTGAGACCGCCCTTCCCTTCTATCTGAACGGAAACCCTGAAAAGGAGAAAGAACTCCTCTCATTCGTCCAGGAGATTTCCGTCCCCCTCCTGACCGGAACAATGCTCATAAAAGAGACCTCCGACAAGAGGTCTTTCGCTGTTACAAACAGTGCCGTTCTTATTGACAGACATGGAAAAATGACCTACCGGTATGATAAAATACATCTGGTTCCTTTTGGTGAGTATATTCCCCTGAAGAAATTCCTCTTTTTCATAGATAAACTCGTATCTGTTGTCGGTGAGTTTCAGCCCGGCCGGGAATATATACAGGCAAGGACAAAGTGGGGATCTTTCCCAGTGCTGATCTGTTATGAGATCATCTTTCCCGATCAGGTCAGGAATTTTCTCAAAGAGGGCGGAGAACTCATCGTCAATATAACGAACGACGCATGGTTTGGGAGGACTACAGGTCCCTATCAGCATTTTGCTACGGCAGTCCTCAGGGCGGTTGAGAACAGAAGGACGCTCGTCCGCGTCGCAAATTCAGGGATTACCGGGGTAGTCGGACCAACTGGTGAGATACTGGCAGAAACGGCGCTCTTTGAGAGAACGGCCGTAACTTTAAAGGCCGGTATATATGAAAAGAAAAGTTTCTATACCAGAAATGGTGACCTGTTTTCGTTTTTGAACCTGGCCTTCTCGTTGATCCTGACGGTTATTGTGCTTCTCAGTAATCATACCGGGAAGAGACAGGGAAACTGACAGCAATAAAATAAGCCCGACCTTAAACGGTCCATAGTTCGATAATTGTTATTTAACCTGAATTGACAGTTTTTTTCATAAGAACGGGCAGGTGAAGGCGTCTCGTAACCCCGTTTTAATGCAATGATGATTAAATTACAAAAAAGGATTATTATCAACCTGACGGGTGAAAGACCGGGCAGCTGGTGTATGGATAAAGCGGTATTGCTCAAATGGGGATTACTCGCCTCCTCCACCTGCCCCAAGTAGTTTTAAAAAAGGAGGAATATATGTTATCAGAGAAAAAAATCCGGGAAGAACTCGACCTCTTGAGAGGTAAGATCGAAGACATCCGAGGTTGTCTTTGATGTAGGCAGGCTGAAGAGCAGACTCGAGGAAATAGAGAGAGACCTCCAGAAGGAAGAGGTCTGGTCTGACCCTGATAAAATAAAAAAAATCCAGAAGGAAAAGGCAGAAGTTGAAGAGTTTCTTCTTCCTCTCCTGGAAATAGAGGAAAAGATAGACTACCTTCAGGAGTCCTCAAATATCCTCTCAGAAGACGATGGTGAACTCTTTCTTGAAGAGTTCACCAGGGAGGTAAAAATCCTGAAGGAGAGGGTTGAGACCCTTGAACTTAAACACCTCCTCTCCGGCCTGCTTGACAGAAAAAACGCCATACTGGAGATTCATCCCGGTGCCGGTGGAACGGAGAGTCAGGACTGGGCCCAGATACTGATGAGGATGTATCTCAGGTGGGCGGAGCGGAAGGGTTTCCAGAGTGAGATACTGGACCTCCAACAGGGGGAGGAGGCCGGTATAAAGAGTGCCACCATAACCATATCCGGTCCCTATGCCTATGGTTATCTGCGCTCGGAGATCGGTGTGCACAGGCTCGTCAGGATTTCACCCTTCGATGCAAACAAACGCCGTCATACATCTTTTACAGCGGTGCTGGTATATCCTGAAGTGGATGAGGATATTGAGATAGAGATAAGAGAGGAAGACCTCCGGGTTGATACTTTCAGGGCCTCCGGTGCCGGAGGTCAGCATGTTAACAAGACGTCTTCAGCCGTAAGGATAACCCATATCCCGACGGGCATAGTCGTCTCCTGTCAGAATGAACGCTCCCAGCACAAGAACAGGGCTATGGCAATGAAGATTCTGAAGGCACGGCTTTATGATATGAAGATGAGGGAGCAGGAAGAAAAGATGGAAAACATCATAGGAGACAAGAAGGAGATAGCCTGGGGGAACCAGATACGGTCATACATACTCCATCCTTACAGGATGATAAAGGACCACAGGACTGGTCTTGAGATCGGGAATGTCGAACCTGTTCTTGACGGAGATATAGACCCATTTATACGGGCCTATCTGAAGAAAACGGCTCTCAAGGCTCCGGAAACGGGGCATTCACAAAAGGAGGAGGTTTCACTGTCAGAAAAATAGTAAACTCTGCAGGACGGTTTGTTGAACTATACTGGCAAGCTTGAAAATACATCATGGGGATGTTCTTCTACTATATAAAGAATATATTAAAGAGAGTAGCAGTAGTAGTAATAGACGGTGTTAAGATGTTAGGAGTGGATTGAATCTGTTGATATATAAGGTGAAATTTATGTTTACTCCTGCTTGGCAAGACTGTCTTGGTATTGAACAGTTTAAACAAAAAGGACTGGCTGTTGAATATCAACAGATTACCAACTACGGAGATAACACTTTTATCCAGTATTTGTTTATAATGTCTGAGAAGTTATTAACATAATGTTGATAACTTGTTCATAACTTCACAATACGGTCTGATTGATGGAAAAGAACGAGATATGGGAGAGGTGTCTGGGGTTGATAGAGGCTGCGGTAGGCAGGGGTGTTTATGACCTCTGGTTCAAGCCTCTGAGGATCAGGCAGATGAAGGATAGCCAGATTCTTCTGGAGACACCAAACCGTTTTTTCAAGGAATGGATAGAGGATAATTATTCGGACCTGATAAGAGAGACAGTTCGCAATGTCTCCGGCGAGGACTATGAGATAAGATACCGGATTGCAGAGAGGCAGGACGAGGAGTCCCGGAAACTGAGCGCAAGAATCGCCGGGAAGAAGAGGGCCCTCCGGAACAGGGGTGTGATGCTGAACCCCAAGTATACGTTCAGTGAGTTTGTGGTGGGGCCGAGTAATCAGTTTGCCCATGCCGCAGCAATGAAAGTGGCGGAGTCACCGGGAACGGCCTATAACCCCTTCTTCATCTACGGCGGCGTAGGGCTTGGAAAGACCCATCTTATAAGTGCCATCGGTAATATGATAGTGGATGAACAGCCGGACCTCCAAGTCATGTATGTAACGAGTGAGATCTTCACAAATGAGGTGGTGGCAGCACTGAGGCATCAGAAGATGGAGGAACTGAAGGACAAGTACAGAAATGTTGACATTCTTCTTATTGATGACATCCAGTTCATTTCAGGAAAGAACACCACCCAGGAGGAGTTCTTTCATACCTTCAATACACTCTATGAACAGCAGAAACAGATTGTGATCTCCAGTGACAGGCCTCCAAGGGAGATAAGGGATATCACTGACCGGCTGAAGTCACGGTTCACAATGGGTCTGATAGCGGACATACAGATACCCTCTGTGGAGACAAAGCTTGCCATCCTGGAGAGAAAGGCCGCCTACCAGAGGATTGTTCTTCCAAAGGATGTGGCTCTTTGGCTGGCAAGCAGGGTGAGGTCGAATATACGGGACCTTGAGGGTTTTCTTGTAACCCTGGCAACGCGCTCTTCCCTAACAGGTACTCCCATAACCCTGGATTTCGCAAAGGAGGTATTAAAGCCCTTCATAGATGATGAGGAAAACAGGCCTGTTACCATTGAGAGGATAAACAAGGCTGTCAGTGAATACTACGGTATAAGGACCCAGGAGCTCAAGTCCAGGAAGAGAACAAAGGAGATAGCCTTGCCAAGACAGATAGCCATGTATATCTGCCGGGAGCTTACTGATCTCTCCCTGAATGACATCGGGAAGGGGTTTGGCGGCAAGGATCATGCTACTGTGATATATGCCTGTAAACAGATTGAAAAAAGAATAGGAAGTGACGAATCATTCAGGAAGATAGTCGAGAGCCTTATAAGGAGGATCAGGGAGTAGGGGCTTGCTAATAAATCTGTCTGTCCCGGGAGGCCGGACTTCAAGGCCCTCCTTTCCGGGCAGTCAATTTAAGGAGGAGATATGATTATTCGAGTAGACAGGGAAGAACTGCAGAAGAAGCTCGGGAATATTCAGAATATTGTGGAGAAGAAGTCCACCATGCCGATACTCAGCCACTTCCTCCTCTCTGTAGGAGAGGCAAGCACGATCTCAGCCACTGATCTCGAGACCGCCATAAGGGAGCCGATAAATATTATCGAACGGGATGAAGACGGGGAACTCTGCATACCTGCCAGGAAACTTTTTGAAATCGTGCGAGAGGTTGACGGTGAGATAAAGATAGAAAGCGACGGCTATGAATGGATAAAGGTGAGTGCAGGCAGGAGCGGTTTCAGGATAGCCTGCATGAACCCGGAGGAGTTTCCGAAGTGGCCCGGCCTTGATGGAAAGACAAGGCTTGCCCTCCCGGCAGGAAGGCTTCACGAGATGATAGAGAAGACCCTCTTTTCAGCGGGGGAGAGTGATACCCGATATACACTGAACAGCCTGCTCTTTCATTTAAGACCGGACAAGGGACTCTTCACTGTCGTTGGTACTGACGGCCACAGACTTGCCGAGATTGACGAGCCCTTTGAAGACCTCCCCTCTGAAGAGATTAAGGTCATAATACCGCGGAAATCCGCCTCTGAACTCAGGAGGTTCCTGACCGAGGATGAAGAAAATGTGGAGATAACCATCACGGAGAAACACCTTGTCTTTACCGTGGGAGGTATAAACTTTCTTGTAAGACTCATTGACGGGACATACCCCGAATATGAACAGGTCATTCCAAAAGGGAATGAAAAGCGGCTTGAAATTGCGAGAGAGGGCTTTATCAAGACACTCAGGAGGGTATCAGTCATAAGCAAGGACAGAAACAGCCCCGTGAAGATAAACATATCTTCCGGACTGATGACGGTAAATTCCTCCGATCCCGATCTGGGAGAGGCAAGGGATGAACTGGAGATAAACTATGAGGGTGAGAGCCTATCTCTCGGGTTTAATGCCCGGTATCTCCTGGAGGCCCTTAACAGCATGGAGGCGGAAAAGGTGATTTTTGAACTCCAGGAACCCCTTACACCTACCTTGCTCAGGGAGGAAGGGAACGAGAGATTTCTCACAGTAATCATGCCGCTCCGGATATAGCGGGTTCATTCTGGCGGGGTCTGCATGACTGAAGAAAGAGGAGGAAGGAAAGAGGAGATGGAAGGCAGACAGGAAGACTATACTGCAGAAGACATAAAGATACTCAAAGGGCTTTCGGCCGTCCGGAAGAGGCCGGCCATGTATATAGGCTCCACCGGCCCTGATGGATTGCACCACCTTGTCTACGAGGTGGTTGACAACAGTGTTGACGAATCACTGGCAGGACACTGCCGTAATATAGAAGTGATACTCCATTATGACGGGAGCTGTACAGTGATTGATGACGGAAGGGGGATCCCTACCGATCCGCACCCCGGAGACCCCAAGCACAGGACTGCCGCGGAGATCGTGATGACAGAGCTCCATGCAGGTGGGAAGTTCGAGGCCAAGGCATATAGGGTTTCAGGAGGGCTCCACGGGGTAGGGGTCTCAGTGGTGAACGCCCTTTCTGAATGGCTTGAGCTTGAGGTGAAACGGGACGGGAGAGTCTTTCAGCAGAGATACGAACGGGGAGTCCCTGCAACACCTCTGACTCCTGTAGGGAAGACCAGAAAGAGCGGGACAAAGATCACCTTTAAACCCGACGCAGAGATCTTCGAGACCACCGAGTTCAGCTATGAGATCCTGAGCAAGAGGCTGAGAGAGCTTGCCTTCCTGAACAGGGGACTCAGGATTTCCATAATCGATGAGCGGACGGGGAAGAAGCAGGAGTTCTTTTACAAGGGAGGCATCCAGTCCTTTGTGGAACATCTGAACAAGAACAAGCATCCCCTCCACCCGAAGCCTGTATATATCTCAGGCGAGAAGAACTCCATCATCGTGGAGATAGCCATGCAGTACAACGACGGCTACAACGAGACTATCTACACCTTTGCCAACAATATAAACACCCGCGAGGGTGGAACCCACCTGGTGGGGTTCAAGTCCGCCCTCACAAGGACCGCCAACCAGTATGCCCATTCCTCGGGCCTTCTGAAAAACGGCAAGGGCTCCATCTCAGGTGATGACATACGTGAGGGCCTTACGGCGGTGATAAGCGTGAAGCTCCCGGATCCCCAGTTCGAGGGTCAGACAAAGATGAAGCTTGGAAATACAGAGGTGAAGGGAATTGTTGAGTCCATTGTGAATGACCAGCTTTCCACCTATTTTGAGGAGCACCCTGCCCATGCACGGAAGATCATAGACAAGGCGGTTCAGGCCGCAAGGGCAAGGGAGGCGGCGAGGAAGGCGAGGGAGCTTGCAAGGCGGAAGGGCGCCCTTGACGACTCAGGCCTTCCCGGGAAGCTTGCTGACTGTTCCGAGAAGGACCCGGCCCATTCGGAACTCTTCATTGTGGAGGGAGACTCAGCAGGTGGCTCGGCCAAGCAGGGAAGGGACCGGCGGTTTCAGGCCATCCTTCCCCTGAGGGGAAAGATCCTGAATGTGGAGAAGGCCCGGTTTGACAAGATGCTCTCTTCCGAGGAGATAAAGACGCTGATAACCGCCCTTGGAACCAGTGTAGGCCCGGAGTTTGACATAACACGGGCAAGGTATCACAGGATAATACTGATGACCGATGCCGATGTGGATGGTGCCCATATACGCACCCTTCTTCTTACCTTTTTCTTCAGGCAGATGCCCGGGATCATCGAGAACGGTTATCTCTACATTGCCCAGCCTCCCCTGTACAGGGTGAAGAAGGGCAGGACCGAGAAGTACATACAGAACGACGACGAGTTACAGCAGATGCTCTTCGAGCTTGCCACTGATAACCTTGAGATGGAGGTGAGAGGCAGGCTCCAGAAGGGGAAGGCCCTTGTCCCCGTGCTCAAGAGGATATCGGAGTACCTCAAGTTACTCCAATGGTTTTCCCTCCGGAGGGTGGATACAGAACTCCTGGAGTTCGTTCTTGAGAAGGGAATTACGGCCGAGCGGCTGAGGGAGCACGGTGTAACGGAGAGACTCGTTTCGGAGATGAAGGAACGGTTTCAGAACCTGAAGGTCTCCGAGATTGTCTATGACGAGGAGCATCAGAGCCATAGCGTGGAGATAAAGAGACTCGGGAGGAGGCTCAGACTGAATGAGGCCTTTCTCTCCTCTCCGGATTTCAAGGAACTCCACTCCCTCTACAGTGTGGCCAGGGACCTCGGCCCCCTGCCTTACAGGGTCAGACTGGGAGGGCAGGAGAGGAGCTTCAACCATCTTGAGGAAGTCCTCGAGGCGGTCCTTGCCCTCAGCCGGAAGGGCCTGTCGATCCAGCGGTACAAGGGACTGGGGGAGATGAACCCCCAGCAGCTCTGGGAGACCACCATGGACCCTGAAAAGAGAACCCTTCTTCAGGTGAATGTTGATGACTCCGTCCAGGCTGACCAGGTCTTCACCATCCTGATGGGAGATCAGGTGGAGCCCAGGAAGGAGTTTATAGTGAAGCATGCCCTTGAGGCGAGGAATATAGATATCTGATTCCGGAGGAATAGATGGGACATTCTCTGATAGAGATAGTGCTTAATGCCGGACTGGTTGTGAAGGGTGTGATGCTGATACTCCTGGGGTTCTCTGTCTTCTCCTGGGCTATCATCCTGTACAAGTGGAGATATTTTGCCAGGGCGAAAAGGGAGAATGAGGAGTTTCTGAGGGTCTTCCCTGCAATGAGAGAACCAGAGAGGATCCTCCAGGCAATAAGAACGTGTATGATAGGCCCTCTGCCGAGGCTTTACAGGGAGGTTGCCGCAGAGGGCGGAAAGGGAGAAGAGGTGCTTCGGCGGGCCCTGAGGCGTTACGGTGCCCTGGAGGCGGCCAGGCTTGAGAGGTATCTCAACTTCCTTGCCACAACAGGTTCGACGACACCCTTTATAGGGCTCTTCGGGACGGTCTGGGGGATAATGAATTCCTTCAGGGGGATAGGCGCAGCAGGCTCGGCCTCCCTGGCAGTGGTTGCTCCCGGGATTGCAGAGGCATTGATCGCCACTGCCATGGGGCTGGTTGCAGCGATCCCGGCAGTGATCGGGTATAACTACTTCCTGAGCATGTCTAGAAGGATGATAATAGAGATGGAAGATGTCTCCGAGGAGATACTCAATCAGTTCCTTGTGATGAAGAGAGCCGGTGAAGGTGAATAGAATGTCTTTACCTTCAATGTTGCATAACCCCCTGCCAGTTTGGGGTGGTTTTATGCATCAGGCAGATTTACTGCTCTGCGGGGGAAGATGATGCGTTTTACCTCGGAAAAGAGGGTAATGAGTGAGATAAACGTCACACCCTTTGTGGATGTGATGCTAGTTCTACTGATAATCTTCATGGTCACGGCACCCCTTCTGAAGCAGGGGCTTGATGTGGATCTCCCCAAGGCGAAGGGAAAGGAACTCCCGGCAGAGGAGCGGATAATGGTCTCTGTGAAGAAGGACGGGAAGATCTATCTTAACAGGAGAGCTGTCAGCCTTTCTGAACTTACAAGAAAGCTCCGGGCGATAAGCAAGCGGAATCCCACCCTGTATCTCCAGGCAGACAGGCGTGTACCCTACGGAGAGGTGGTAAAGATAATGGGAGAGATAAAATCAGCCGGGATCGAGAAGGTCGGCCTGATGACAGAACCGAGGGTCCTCCGGTGATGAGAGAGCCCACCCTCCGGGATACCACCATCATCTCCCTCTGCCTGCATATAATCCTCTTCGGCCTTACCCTGCTGACCCTGAAGAAATCCACCTACCTCCTCCTGCCTGAGCCCTACACGGTGAGGCTGGTCTCACCGGACAGACTTACTGGAGGTTCCGGTATCTCTTCACGGGCGCAAAAGATAAAGGCCATCAAGAGGGAACAAAGAAAGCGGATGAAGGTTAAAAAACACATACCCCCACCGCCGGCGAAGAAGACGGTCAAAAAGACGGTCCAACCCAGGAGGGGCATCTCCGTGGAGGAGCAGATAAACCTGATAAAGGCGAAAAAGAGAATAGAAAAGATCGTAAAGCTGAGGAAGGCGGTACTCTCAATACAGGGCGAGGCTGAGGCTGGCAAGCCGGACTCTCAGGGCAAGGCAGAGGACCACCCATCCCAGGCGGTGAACTCCAGCGGAGGGGACTCCCTTCTCGCTGGATATCATGCACTTGTAAAGGAGCGCATCTGGAACGAATGGGTCTACCCTTCCCTGGGCGACAGGGAGGACCTGGAGTGCATAGTCACCATCACCATAGAAAAGGACGGCAAGGTCGTAGTGAAGGGCATTGACAGGTCCTCTGGAAACAGGCTTTTTGACCGCTCGGCCCTGAGGGCCATAGAGAAGGCCTCCCCCCTTCCCCCTCCACCATACAGAATGACCATCGGGCTGAGGTTCACTCCATGATTCCCGGACTGACGAGAGGCAGAAGACCATGGAGACAGGGCTGGCTCTTTGCTCTCGGACTGCTTCTCCTCCTTCCCACCCTTCTTGAGGCCCGGGTATATATTGACATAACCTCACCGGGGTTCAGGGAGATTCCGATAGCGGTATATGATTTCATGGGCAGCAGGGAAGGCGAGGAGATAGCCCGGATTGTCGGAGAGGACCTCTCCTTTTCGGGGATTTTCTCCCCCATTGATAAGGATGCCTTTATAGAGACACCCCTTCCGGTCTTTGATCCTGCCAACTGGTTACCACTGGGGGTTGAACTTGTGATGAAGGGTTCGGTTAGTATAGAAGGGGAGAGGATAGATCTCACCATGCATCTTTATGATGTGGTGGAGGCACGGAAGGTCCTTCAGAAGCGGTATACTGCGGAACTCCGCTTTCTAAGGGTCCTTGCCCATAGTATCTCCAACGACATATACAGGAGGATAACTGGCCAGGATGGTGTCTTCAGGACGAAGATAGCCTTTCTGGGAGTAAAGGGAGACAGGAGACATCTATACATCTCGGACTGGGACGGAAAGAGGCTCAGGGAGACCGGCATTACAGGGACGAACCTCCTGAGGCCGCACTGGCAGAAGGACGGCAAGAGGCTGCTTTACTCTGATGCCCGGGGTATGAGGTGGGGTGTCTTTCTGCTCGATTTCCAGAAAAGAAAGGAGTTCAGAATCTACTCTTCAGCCGGGATTAATCTGGCAGGCGATTTTCTTCCAGATGGGAAGGGCTTTCTCTTCTCCTCGTCAATACGGGGGACGCCGGATATATATATCTATAACCTGGCGACAAGGAAGAAGCGGCGCATCACACGGTGGCTCGGGATAGAGATATCACCCGTGATCTCACCGGACGGTAAGGAGATCGCCTTTGTCTCGGACCATGGAGGCTCTCCCCAGATATACAGGATGGGGCTGGATGGAAGAGGGCTCCGACGGGTGACTTTTGAGGGAAGCTACAACACGTCTCCTGACTGGTCTCCCAGGGGTGACAGAATCGCCTATGCCGGTCGGGTCAATGGACGGAATCAGATATTCCTCGTCAGGCCCGATGGGACTGATCCGGTCCAGCTTACAGAAAGGGGAAACAATGAAGAGCCTGTCTTTTCTCCTGACGGCAGGTTCATCGCCTTTGCCTCTGACAGGACAGGCCGGAAGGCCGTTTACATAATGAGGGCTGACGGGAGTGGACAGAAGAGGATTTCACCAAAAGGAATGCGGGCCTTTGGTCCCAGCTGGTCACCAAATAAAAATTTTTAGGGAGGTATTATTATGAGAAGATTTTTTCTGGTGCTGTTGCTCGTTGCAGGGCTCTCCTTTGCCTGTGCACAGAGACAGATAGGTTCACCGGAGTCCAAGGCCGGTGAGGAGGCGAAGCAGGCCGAGACAGCAGGTGCAGGGGCGGCACAGCAGGTCGGGGAGCAGGAGATGGCAAAGGTGGAATCATCGGAGATCTCAGGGCCCAGCAGGGCGAAGCTTACGGAGGAGGAGATCAGGAATATCTTCAAGGATATACACTTCGAGTACGACAAATACGATATCCAGGAAGCCGATAAGCCCACGCTCAAGAAGATCGGAGAATGGCTCCTTCAGAATCCCGGCGTAAAGCTGGTTATAGAAGGGCATTGTGATGAGAGAGGCACTAACGAGTATAACCTCGGTCTTGGTGACCGGCGTGCTACATCGGCCAGGGATTATCTCCAGTCCCTTGGAGTGCCTGCAAGCAGGATGCAGACCGTGAGCTACGGTGAGGACAGGCCCCTCTGTACCGAGCATAATGAGGATTGCTGGTGGCAGAACAGGCGGGTCCATTTTGTAGTGATAGAGGGCAAGTGAGATGAGAAGGCTCCTCTATCTGCTACTCGCTGGATCCCTTTTTCTCTGGGGTTGTGCCTCCACAGACGAGTATCAAAGTCTGAGGGCGGAACTCAACCAGTTAAAGAGCGATTACTACTCCGATATCCGGTCTCTCAAGGATAGGATGAGGGCCCTGGAGGAGAGTTCATCCCGGGCCGCCACACAGGAGACAATTACCGGGCTCCGGGAGAGCCAGGAACGGATCCTGAACCAGATAACCGACCTCCGGAAGGAGATCCAGATGATTCAGGGGAGGCTTGACGAGGATTCATACCGGGCGGAAAAGACCCTCCGTGATGCCTCGACTGAACGGGATCTCCTCCGGGCAGAGATAGGGGAGTTGAAGACCTCATTGAACGAACTGGCCGCTAAGGTGGAGACACTGAAGCAGGCACCTCCCCCTGCTCAGCCGTCATTAAAAGAGGGAGCCGGTGACGGGGAGGTAAAACCCAAGCCTACGGTGAAGACACCGGAGATGCGTTACCAGGAGGCGCTGGATCTCCTCAATGGCGGAAAGTTCAAGGAGGCCCGGGAGGCCTTTGAGTCCTTTCTGGAGGCGTATCCGTCAATGGAGCTTTCTGACAATGCCCAGTTCTGGCTGGCTGAATCCTATTACAGGGAGAAGAACTTCGAGGACGCCATCCTGGCCTATGAGAGGCTTATAAAGAAGTTCCCCAAGTCCGACAAGGTGCCCGGAGCAATGCTCAAGCAGGCCTATGCCTTCAGGGAACTGGGTGACAGAAATACCACGCAGGTTATACTGAAGACACTCAAGTCAAGATTTCCAGACTCCAGGGAGGCAGAGATTGCCGATAAGGAATTGGAGAAGATGAGTGGTCCGGCTGAGACCTCCGGGCAGAAGTCTCCCGGGACTGAAGAGAAGAAACAGTAGCGATGTCTCTTCAGGATTCATACAGGCGGGTAATTGACTATATGAGGATTTCCATTACCGACCGGTGCAACCTCCGGTGCCTGTACTGTATGCCAGAAGGGCTCAAGCCCTTTGAGTTCAGGGAGATCCTCACCTACGAGGAGATAACCAGAATTGTGAAAGTGGCAGCCGGTCTCGGTGTGAGGAAGGTCCGGCTGACCGGTGGAGAGCCCCTCGCAAGAAAGAACGTCCAGCACCTGATCAGGTCGATAAAGGAGATACCGGGGATAGAGGAACTGAGCCTGACCACCAACGGGCTGCTCCTTTCACATTATACCCGTGAGATAAGGGATTCGGGACTTGACCGTGTGAATGTGAGCCTCGATTCCCTCCGGCCGGAGCGATACAGGGAGATCACAGGAGGCGGAGACCTCACCCGCGTGCTTGAGGGCCTCAGAGAGGCAGAGGCATGCGGGCTGGTCCCGGTAAAGGTGAATGTGGTTGTGATCAGGGGGATAAATGATGATGAGATAGAAGACTTCGGCCGGTTTTCCAGGGAGAATCCTTACCAGATAAGGTTTATAGAATTCATGCCCGGACGGGGCAACAGGTGGTCTGCCGAGCGGTGTGTACCTGCCGATGAGATCAGGTCCCGGATTGAGAGGCTGGGAAGCCTCGAGCCTGTCCGGCTGAGAAGGCATGGGCCTGCCAGATATTACCGCTTTGCCGGCGGAGAGGGGATAGTGGGATTCATAAGCGCCGTCAGCCACCACTTCTGCGGAGAGTGTAACAGGCTGAGGATAACCCCGGACGGGAAGATCAGGCCCTGTCTTTTTTCTGAGACAGAGATAGACCTGAAGGCAGCCATCCGGATGGGTGCGGATGACGATGAGATTGAACGGCTCCTCCGTCTCTCCGTAGCCGTAAAGCCAGAGGGACACAGGATAGGTGACGGTTCAGGGAGAGAGATAAACCGGAGCATGTCAAAGATAGGCGGGTAGTGAGTAAAAAACAGGTTGAGGCCAGGGTTGATGATAAGACAAGTCGTGCAGGTCGATACGGCCAGGCGTGGAGCGGGCAGGTTAAACGTTAACAGGTTCTATGTTCTGAGTTCTACGTTGATTGCGTTTGTTGCGTGGAAGGCGAGAAACGATCACTTGCGTGTCATCCTGAACTTGTTTCAGGATCTCTGAGAGGTTTGAGGCTGAGTAACCCGATAACCGAATAACAGTCTTTATGTTTTATCAGTGTAGACCTTTTTTTTCAGTGTTAATCAGTGTTCCTTGCAGGTCCGTCTGTTTCAGTAAAATGAGAGGGGGTCGCTGTCGGTGTTGACACGGTTTTCGTTCCGGATCCCCTGAAGAAGGTAGTTGGGAAGGGAGAAGATTCCCCTGTGCATGGAGGGATTATAAAACCGGAGCTCACCGGAAAGAGATTCAATCCGACCCTCTAACTCCCTGTCCTGGAGGGAGAGGGGGTCCTTATCCCTTGATCCCATTACAAAACCCCATGGAACAAAGAAGGAGGGAACCGATGCCCAGTACCCCTTTGCCAGCGGGAATATACTTCCTACAGTGTTAAGTATTATCGTAAAGGCCTGGAAGTTGTTTGTGGATATGGAGGTTGCCTGGGTGACCATGATCCCGCCATCTTCAAGATGATCAAGGACCTCCTGGTAAAACTCCCTTGTGTAGAGCGTTATGGCAGGTCCGGCCTCCATCGGTTCGGGCAGGTCAAGGATGATAATATCATACTTCTCATCCGAAGTGGCAATGAACCCCCGGGCATCCTCATAGTAGACCGAGACCCTGGGGTCTTCAAAGGCCCCCTCATGCCATTCGGGAAGCAGCTTCTTGCATGCCTCTACAACTTCACCGTCCAGATCCACCATTACCACCTTTTCTATGGAGGGGTAACGGAGGCATTCCCTTATTGTTGCTCCCTCACCGCCCCCTGCAATGAGGACCTTCCTGGGGCTTCCGTGGGTGATCAGGGATGGATGGACCAGGGATTCGTGATAGATGAATTCATCCGACTCAGCGGACTGGAGTTTCCCGTCAAGAATAAGGGCCTTTCCATAGCTCCCGAGCCGCATGATCTCCAGCCGCTGGTATTCCGTCCTGGCGGCATAGAGGATCTCTTCTATGTAGTGCAGGCTTGCTTCCTGATCCGTCGTGAATTCAAGAAACCATCTGGAACCCAGCATCGCAGACCTTGTGGGGGAGCTTCTCGTTACGGCAAGAGAGGATACCCCGTTTCATCTCAACTATGGAGGGGTTCTTGGACTCAAACCGTTCAATCAGGAACTGAGCAGCCACTTCGGGTTTTATCACGTCTCCACAGGTGAAGATATCCACGGCGGCATAGCCATACTCGGGCCAGGTATGGATAGAGAGATGGGATTCAGCGATGACCACCATTCCGCTGATGCCAAAGGGATTAAACTCATGGAAGGATACATCTACAATGGTTGCCCTGGCCTGCCGGGCAGCAGCTACCATGGCATCCTGGACGGCTTGCAGATCGGTGAGGATTCGCCGATTGCAGTCCCTTAACTCAACCAATAAATGAGTACCTAAAGCATGCAATCCACAACCCCCCTTCACATGGAGTTTTCGGGACCCCCGGTCCCGCAGAGACATAAAGATTACATCAGGGAAAATATTTTTGTCAAGAAAAAAATGGCAGACCTCCTGAGATTGCTTGACTTTCCCCGGTGACCTGTGTTTATATGACTTTAGTCGGTTGTGTGGGGTCTCATGGCAAAGGATCGCAGAAAAGACATCCGGAACACATTTATCACCACAGTCATTTACTCTCTGGTGAACTCGGAGGAGAGCCTTCAGCCTGTTGAGCCCCAGCAGGGGATCACCCTGAATGTGAGTAAATCGGGCGCCTGTCTTTATATGTTCAGGGAGGTTTCAGAGGGTCAGACAGTTGAACTCTTTACAACTTTTCTCTCCGAGCAGTGTATCAGGGCGGTCGTCCGCTGGGTGGAAAAGGTGACTGACAATATTTACAAGGTCGGCCTGATGTGTCAGGTCTGAGAGATTTATTCTTTTACAAGCCGTTACTTTCCGGAAGAATATCATTGCTGACACTCATGTAGATCAGGGCGTTGCCATTCTAACCCTTCATCCTCTTTCCCCTTGCTTCTCCCCAGTGGAGGTCCTTACTGTATCTCCGGGGAGAGGTCCTGTTATTTGCAAATCCTGACAGCTTTTTCATAGAATATACGACTATGTCTTTCGAATATATTGAGAAGATACCAGAAGCAGGGGCTATTATTGAAGAACTCCCCCTCTCCTTCGAACTGGCCGAGGTAAAGCGGAAGAGGGACGAGGAGATAGCCTCTGTTTTCCGTGGAGAGAGCAACAGGTTTCTTCTGATCGTAGGTCCCTGTTCCGCCCATGATGAGGAGGCGGTCTGTGAGTATGTGGGAAGGCTGGCAAGGATGCAGGAACAGGTGGAAGACAAGATCATTCTCATTCCAAGGATTTATACGAACAAACCCAGGACAACCGGTATAGGCTATAAGGGGATGGCCCATCAGCCGGACCCGAAGGAGGCACCCAATATAGTCGAGGGGATCAGGGCGATCAGAAGGATGCACATCCGTGCCCTCCGGGAGTCGCACCTCACGGCTGCCGACGAGATGCTCTATCCGTTCAACTATCCCTATCTTGAGGACGTACTGAGTTATGTGGCCATCGGTGCAAGGAGCGTTGAGAACCAGCAGCACCGCCTGACGGTGAGTGGTCTGGACATACCTGTTGGATTGAAGAATCCCACGAGCGGGGACCTTGAGGTGATGCTGAATGCCGTGATGGCTGCCCAGGCTTCCCACAGGTTCAGTTATAACGGCTGGGAGGTGCTCACAAGTGGCAACCCCCTTGCACACTGCATCCTCAGGGGGGCGGTAAACCATTATGGACAGAATATCCCCAACTATCACTACGAGGATCTGATGAGGGTCTCAGAGATTTACCTTGAGAGGGGTTTCAATAATCCTGCAATTATTGTGGATACAAACCACTCAAACTCCAATAAGAAGTTCAGGGAACAGCCCAGGATCGCCCATGAGGTGATGAACAGCAGGGATTATTCAGATCTCATCAGAAGGATGGTAAAGGGGCTGATGGTCGAGAGTTTTCTTGTTGAAGGACGGCAGGATGTGAACGAAGGTATATTCGGGAAGTCCATAACAGATCCCTGTCTTGGCTGGGATGAGACAGAACGGTTGATTCTTGATCTTGCCGGGAGGCTCTGAGCCTTTCCTGTCTTGCAATTTTCTGTCTGACCGAAGTAGAAAACCTGCTTGGAGGTAATATGGGATACAATATCGTCCAGAAAATCTTTAACGAGCACCTTCAGTACGGTGAACTCAGAGCAGGAAGTCCGGTAGGGCTCCGGATTGATGAGGTTTATACACAGGATGCCACGGGCACGATGGCCTGGCTCCAGTTTGAGGCGATGTGTATAGAAAGGGTGAGGGTGCCCCTTGCCGTCTCCTATGTGGACCATAACATGATACAGTCCAATTACATGAACCCCGATGACCATCTCTTTCTCCAGACCGCGGCAGCAAAGTTCGGGGCATGGTTCTCAAAACCCGGAAACGGGATCTGTCACCAGGTCAACCTTGAGCGGTTTGCCCGGCCCGGCTGGATAGGGCTTGGGACAGACAGTCATACACCCACAAACGGCGGGATGGGGATGATTGCCATAGGGGTTGGAGGTCTGGATGCAGCAACGGTTATGGCCGGAAATCCCTTTGAGCTGACCATGCCGAAGGTGGTGAGGGTGGAACTCAAGGGTAAACTCAGGAAGCCCCATGTCTCTGCCATGGATGTGATACTTGAGCTTCTCCGGCGTTTGACCGTGAAGGGCGGCGTGGGGAGGATTTTCGAGTATGGTGGTGAGGGTGTTACAGACCTCTCCGTCACGGAACGGGCCACGATCACAAATATGGGAGCGGAGCTGGGTGCAACGACCTCTGTTTTCCCGAGTGATGAACGGACAAGGGCCTTTCTCCGGGCCCAGGGAAGGGAAGAGCACTGGAGGGAGATCCTGCCTGATCCTGATGCTGAATATGACGAGACGATCGAGATAGACCTTGGGGAGCTTGTGCCTCTCATAGCCCAGCCCCACAGTCCTGATGCGGTAGTCCCGGTCAGGGAACTCAAGGGGAAGAAGGTGCATCAGGTCTGCATAGGAAGCTGTACCAATTCCTCCTACCAGGCCATGAAGACCGTTGCCTCCATACTTAAGGGCAGAAGGGTTGCCGAGCACCTGAACCTCCACATAAACCCCGGGTCGAAGCAGGTCTATGAGATGATAGCCCGGGATGGAAACCTGGCCGAGATGATAGCCGCAGGCGCGAGGATGCTTGAGTCCTCCTGTGGTCCCTGCATAGGGATGGGCGGGGCTCCGGCCACAGGGCATATATCTGTAAGGACATACAACAGGAACTTCCGTGGAAGGTGCGGGAACAAAGATGCCTCCGTATATCTTGCAAGCCCGGTGGTTGCCTCCCTGATAGCGTTGGCCGGTGAGATGGTTGATCCTTTTGAGGCTGGGATAGAAGTAGATAGTCCGGCAGAACCAGCGATGTACCTGATCAATGACAACCTGCTTATCCCTCCTCCAGAGGACAGTTCGGGGGTGGAGATCATAAAGGGTCCGAATATAAAGGAAGTTCCGCTGAAGACGCCCTTTGCCGGCAACCTGGAGGCCGAGGTGCTTCTTAAGCTCGGTGACAACATCACAACAGACGATATAATGCCAGCCGGCTCGGCTGTGCTTCCCTTCCGGTCCAATATACCGGCCATTTCGGAGTTTGTCTTCTATAATATTGACAGTACTTTTCCCAAAAGAGCGCTTTCTGCCAAGGAGTCAGGTGGTGGAATAGTCGTAGGAGGGGAGAACTACGGCCAGGGCTCCTCCCGGGAGCATGCAGCCCTGGCTCCCATGTATCTGGGGCTTCAGGCAGTCATTGCAAAATCATTTGCCCGTATCCACAGGTCGAACCTGATCAACTTCGGTATCCTTCCCCTTTTATTTAAGAACCCTGATGACTATGAAAAAATAAAGCAGGGAGACCGGCTGAGGATAGAAAACATAAAGGAAAGCCTTGCAGGAAGCCAGGAGTATGCTGTATGGAATCTTGCCACAAATGAAGAGATAACCTGTCTCTCCAACCTGAACGAGAGGGAGCGCGAGATCATCCAGAGCGGCGGGCTTCTGAGTTATGCCCGGAAGTTCTGCA
>CAZITN010000026.1:0-32204 GCA_964542175.1 uncultured Thermodesulfovibrio sp.
TTCTTTCCGCCATACCGCCTCTCCCTGTCGTGTCAGATTGTTTTGGACACCAGTGACCAATAACCAATAACCAGTATACAAGTAACCACACTTATGCTGAGACTGCCTGTTCTGTTTATTATTGTTCTGTTTGCAGGGCTCACTCCTGCCCTGGCTGGGGTGCGGGTGTCTGACCAGGTCACCACTGTGGGGACGCCTGTGATGCTTTCCGCCAGAACAGGGGGACGGTTCTTCCCGAAAGGCGGGGAACTGGTGGAGTTCCATGTTGAGGGGCATACCCTGGGGAAAAGACTTAGCGGTGGAGACGGATACGCCTTCTTCGAGTACAGGCCGAAGAAAAGGGGGCTTTTTACAATAACCGCAGAGACAGGTCAGGAATCCGGAAAGGGCCTTCTCCTCGTAACCGGAAGGAGAGATGCAGTTGTTCTGGTCCAGATAGAGTCCGGGGTGATGGAGTCCACCTTTCCTCAACGAATCCGGAAAGGGGCGGATGAGGCCCTGGCCTTGATACAGAAGAAGCATCCCCTTATATACATCACCACTCTCCCGGCAGAAATCATGACAGAAAGGATTCTCAAGGAGGCCGGTCTGCCTTTGTCCGTGATTCTGGCATGGGATACGGACCTTCCGGACCGGCTGAAGGAATTAAGGATCTCGGTGAAGGCGGCGATCACTTCAGTTCAGCTTCTTCAGGAGATGGGGGAATACGGATGGAAGGTCTTTACCTTTGAAGAATCGGAAGAGGATGCCCAGGTCAATGACTGGAATGAGATTCTGAAAGGCCTTGGCATCAAGACGGGAGAGGGCTCATCTCAGAGAAAAAAGCCCTCCCCCTGACCGGTCTTACTCCGCCTCTTCAGTAAACCTCTCTTCCAGTTTCTTCATCAGTTCAGGCATTGTCGTGTACTCGAGGTCATCCAGTCCCAGCCTGTGGGGTTCAAAGGGGCCGTGGGCACGCATGAAGTCTGCAATGGTGTTGGCAAAGCTCCTCGCCCTGTCAAAGGAGGGGTCATCAAATAGGTCCCTCGGGCCTATCAGACGGCCGTTGGCTATCTGGAACCCGGCCGCGATCACCCTGGGGGGGCCGTCAAACCTGGATGGGTTAGCCTCGTAGAAGGGCACCGGCATCAACGGCCCGTGATGGGACCCCCTCATCCAGCCCTCCACTATATGGGGAAAGGCAAAGGGTTCAAGGGCCTCCCCGACCGCCGGAAGTCCTGACTGGCACCGGACTATCAGAACAGGGTCGTCCTTGCCGACATACCTGCCTGCTATCAGGCTGAGTTTCTGTGTAGATGCCGAGGCACAGATCTCACCATCCTTTCTGAAGACCCGTCTGATCATGAATCTCCGCATTGCACCAATGAACATGAGAAGGTCGTACATCTCCTCCGGACAGGAAAGGGTGATACTCCTGTGCCCGTAGACATCCACCACATCAAACCTGAAGCCATCGTGCATCTTTGGATCTATAACAAGCCCTGCGGTGTTGAATGGATCGGCGAACATCTTGTAGAGTGGCAGGTTCCATGCCCCCGGTGAGGTCTTGTCCGCCATGAATATTATTATCGGCTCCGATCGTCTCTCCTCAAATTCCATCTCAGCCACACCGGGTCCCATTCCCTTGATGTTGCCGGAGAAGGCATCACTCAGGAGGTCCTGACCGGCTCCATAGAGTTTCAGTCTCTTGGCTTCCTCGGTGGCACGGATGAAAGTGTCCCAGGCGAGTTGATGAATCTCTTCATTATCAGTCCCCCTCTCATGGGTCATTATGAGTTCCAGATCATCCCCTACCCGTGTTACGTGAAAATCAATCAGGATACCACTCTCTCTGGCCTTTTCCATCCTGTCCCGGGCTGCATCCATCAAGTCCTGGTGGATGCTGGAATGCCCGACATAACCCCCCACGTCTGCCTTGATTACACTCAGGGTAATCCTTCCACCCATGGTCTCACCTCCTACTTTCTGAGTTTTCTCCCAAGCCGTTTCTCAATCGACCTGACCTTCCCCTCAAGCCGGTCCTTCTTGCCCTTCCGGTCATCCACTGAGATATGGAGCACCACCCGCTCAGCCCTCTTCATCATTGCCCTGTGGCACTTCCTGATAACCCTGAAGACTTCATCCCATTCCCCCTCGATACAGGTTCCCATCGGGTTGAGCTTGTAGGGCAGGCCGCTTTCATCAACGATCCTGAGCACCTCTGTGAGATGCTCGCCGAGACTGCTTCCTTCACCAACCGGGATTATGCTGAATTCCACCAGCATAGAGTCCTCCCATACATGTCTTCCTTCCAGTTGCATAAATTATTTTCCCGAGGCAGGGGGGATACCCTCATGGAGTCTTCTCCCCCTGTCTTGTATCCGGGGAATCACACCATATTCCGTTAGAAGACCCGTAAGGGTATGTCCCATGCTCGAACCTCATGTTATGCAACGTTCATGGTCTTCTCAGGTTTTTAAAGTCCGGTTTCATCTTGCTGTGTGCTTAAGGGGGGCAAATGAGGCTGCCCCCCCTGTTTAAGATAGCGAGAGAACTACTTGACGATCTCCTTCAGGCCCTTGCCAGGTGTGAATTTCGGAATTTTTGAGGCGGGAATCTTGATCTCTTCTCCAGTCTGCGGATTTCTGCCCTTTCTTGCCCTCCGTTTGCTCACGGAAAAGGTGCCGAATCCTACCAGGGTAACCTTCTGCCCCTTCTTGAGAGTCTTCTTGATGTTATCGAGTGCAGCATCAAGGGCCCTTCCGGCATCGGCCTTGCTCAGGCCGGTATCAGAGGCAACCTTCTCAACCAGTTCAGCCTTTGTCATACCTGTTCTTCCCTCCTTTCGTTTGTGGATTTATTTCAATTCGGGAAAACCGAATCATAAAACCGGGACAGGTAGTAAAACCGTGGATGGAAAGCGAAACCCCTTTCCCCTTAAACATTAGCAGGAAATTATCTTTTTGTCAAGTGGAAAATTTCCGGCCAGATAAAGCAACCACCCCCTTCCAATTACCTGAATATCTTATGGTATAATTGATATTCATTCGTAACAGGGACTAAGTGATCCCTTCCTGATTTCCTATCTGGCGGTGTAGCTCAGGTGGTCAGAGCATGCGGCTCATATCCGCAGTGTCGGGGGTTCAAATCCCTCCACCGCCACCAACCGTCCCCCTTAGTATATTGGTGTATTGGTTATTGGTGTATTAGGCTATTCAGCCTCAACCTCGATCTTGACCTTAGCTTAAAGGCTGTCATTGGTCATTAAGTCATTGCGTCTTCTCGCCTTTCGCGCATTCAACATTTCTCGCTTTTTTAGAACTCAGAACGTTGAACGTATCAACTTCAGGGGCCCTGCTACAGGGACAGCAGAGACAGAGGAGTCTTCAAAGAGAACACAGGGGTGCCTGAAGCGGTTCATTCTGGCTCAGGACAGCCCCTGTTCGGCAACCTCTTTAGCAATCTTCTTGTTTACATAATATTGCTGAATTATACTCAGCAGATTGCTGACCAGCCAGTAGAGCACAAGGCCGGAGGGAAAGCTCAGGAAGAGGAACGTAAAGATGATGGGCATGAACTGCATCACCTTCTGCTGCTGGGGATTTCCTGCCCCTGTGGGTGTCATCTTCTGCTGGATGAACATTGTGATACCCATCACAACGGGAAGAATATAGTAGGGGTCCTTTTCGGAGAGGTCCTGTATCCAGAACATGAAGGGTGCACCTCTCAACTCTATCGCGATAAGAAGGACCTTGTAGAGGGCGAAAAAGACGGGGATCTGTATGAGAAGGGGAAGGCAGCCGCTCATCGGGTTTACCTTATACTTCTTGTAGAGTTCCATCATCTCCTTCTGCATCTTCTGGGGGTCCTTCTTGTATTTCTGCCTGATCTCATTCATCTTCGGCTGGAGGGCCTGGAGCTTCTTCATGGATTTCTGCCCCCTGTTCATTATGGGGATGAAGGGCACCCTTACTATGATGGTCAGAAGAATGATAGCCCAGCCGTAATTACCGATATACCTGTAAAGAAACTTCAATATCCAGAAGAGCGGTCTGGCAAGGATGGAGAAAAAGCCGAAGTCTATGATATATTCAAGCTCCACACCATATTGCTTCAGTCTCTCATGCTCCTTGGGGCCTGCATATAGAAGGATCTTGTTTTCACCCTGAGGCAGGTTGATCCCCGTAAGGACCTCACCTGATGGAGCCCTCCAGACCTTACCTGTGGCCTTTACCCCAAGGGGTACAAGGCCGGCAAAGAAATACTTGTCCTCCTGGGCAACCCACTTGAGCCCTTCCGTGAAAATCTCCGTTTTCTTGAGTTTGTCTGCCCTGAATTCCTTTCTGTCCGCCTCCTTCAGTATCACCGGACCGGAATGGCTCCGGTAGCCCTTTGTCCCGGTTATACCGAACCCGCTTCCCAGGGTGACCCAGTAGTCATTCGGTCCCTGGACCCTTTCCGTGATATCCACCCGGTAATCGTCTCCCCTGAACTGAAAGATCCTTTCAATCACCACTCCCTTTTGATCCCTGTAGACAAGCCGGAGTTCCCTCGTCTGGTCAGGGGAGTTGATTGATATCTGCCTGATATCACCTGCCACGCTGAACTGGAGTGGCCTGAAGGATACCTCGGGACCAAACCCTATTGAGAGGGGCGGAATCCTTGCATCCTCTCTTGCAAGAACAATCTCCCTGCCTTCATCGTCCTTGAACTCTTTCAGTTTCCACATCTTGACAGTGGCACCCAGGGTGGAAATTTTTGCATGGTACAGTGGGGTTTCCACGTCTATCAGTATCTCTGACTGTCTGGCTTCGGAGGCCTCAGGCAGAACCTCAGGGGTGGAAACTCCCCTCTCAGCCTGGCTGGGGACCTCCTTCTGTTTTTCCGTTACAGCCGGCCGGGGTTGCTTTTTGGGAGGGGGAGGGGGAAAGAGAAACTGGTATCCCATGATAACGACAAGGGCAAGTACCATGGCGATAAGCGCCCGGGTCTGCATCCTGCTTTCATCTTCCATATCTTTCACCGCCTTTTAGATTCTTCTGGGATGTGCTTTTCATCCAGCCGGATTTGTAGATGTTACTTTCTACCGCAGAGGATCATCGCCCCCCGGATGGAAGGGGTGACACTTCAGAATCCTCTTCAGAGAGATAACTCCCCCCTTCAGCACTCCATACTTGCCCAGGGCCTGTACGGCATACTCGGAACAGGTGGGAGTAAATCTGCAATGAGGGGGAAACAGCGGAGAGACAAACCTCTGGTACATCCTTACAAGCAGTATCATCAGTCTTCGCATTGAATGTCCTTCAGTCTCTCTTTTATCTCCATCAGAAGGCCGGTACTCTTTGCCTCTCTGCACGCTTTTTTAGGGACTGCCACAATCTCAAGCCCCTTCAGGGTCACTCCCTCTTCAAGCAATTCCTTTTCTGCAAGCCGGAAGGCCTCTCTTATAATCCGCTTTATCCTGTTACGGATGACCGCCTTCCCGATCTTCTTACCTACGGCAAGGCCGAGTCTCAGGGTGTCATGTTGACCTCGAACAATGAAGAGCACCAGGGATGGGGTAATCAGCTTCCGCCCTTCGTTGAAGATCCTCTGAAACTGCTGGCGCTTCCTTAAACGGTCAATCTCTTCCGGCCCCTTTTTCTCCTGTTCTTGAGGACCCTTTGCCCGCCACGGGTTCTCTTCCGGACAAGAAAGCCGTGAGTTCTCTTCCTCTTGATCTTGTGAGGCTTATATGTGGTGTATGCTCCTCCCATAATAACTCCCTTCTGAAAAATAGAGACTAAAAGTATAATAGTTTCGGGAAATTTATGTCAAATTTAAGGGAAAAAAGGGGCGGGGGAGAAAGGGGGGCTCCCCCGCTGAGAAAGGGGCCTATGGAGGGTTGGAATTCCTGATCGTCTTATATCATCTGCATCTCTGTATCCGGGCTATATCCAGGGGCTGCCAATTCCGTATTGAGCAATCACTCTAAAAGGTCAAGTAACCTCGGGAACTACCGGAGGCATTCCTGTTCCCGTAAGACAAGCCTGCCGTTCAGTTGCATGACTTTTCCGTTCCCTTCACATCTCTTTCGTCAGAACCTCCGTCCACCTCTGCCCTCAGTCTGCAGGGAGGCCTCAGACCGTCGATATCCATCTTCCACTTTCCCTCTGAATCCGTCCTTGTCTGGCCGAGCATCTTCCCGGTATCTGCATCGGAAACAATGACTGTGAAGAAAACCTTTCTGCTCTTTCCTTCCACCCTGAGCCTCTGCTTCTTCCATTCCGCCTTCCTGATGGCTATCGTCTTTTCATACATGGTCATACCCTTATCATGTTCATCTTCATACTTGTCGGTTGAGGCGTTAACGGCCAGAGCCAGCACAACGATTATTCCCAGCAGAAATATCAAAGGCATCTTTCTGGAATGGATACTTCCACTTATCATATCTCAATCTCCTTCATTCTTCATTTTCAGATTTTCTGTTTCCATGTCCGCTCTTTTTCGATCTCTCTCAGTGTCTCTATCAGGCGGGCCAGGCCGTTCAGCAAGGCTGAAAAGACCAGTATCCCTGCCGTCAATATGAATGATTCCTTAAGCATCATTTCTTCCTCCTTTGTTTCTTCCCGCTCAACTTCCTTAACCTCCTGTTCTGTGTGATTTTGTTCTGATGTTTATAAATCAATAACCATGCCAGATGAGATATTAAAGAAAAAGCTAATAAATCAAAGAGGTTGATTCGTGTGGTCTTCCCGGCTCGAATGCCATTTAATAGCAGGTTTGCAGGGAAAGTCATACAGTGAACCTGAAAGTTTCACAAATCTAAACCCTTAAGGCAGGGGGTGTACTATCATGCCGTCTTAAGGCAAGACCTTTCCACGCCTGACCCAACCACAGATGCATCCACTTCAGAATTCAACCCGGATGAAGTATCCATCCCTGTCTTCAATCAACAAGCGGAATATCAAATAATTGATTCTCTTGCTTTGGAAGGCGTATGAGGGTATGCCCCTGTGTTAACGGTTTATACAATGCTAATGGTAAGGTACAGACAGTTTCTTCCGGGGCGCCTGCAGCGAGGCGCCCCGGAGGGGGGGAGGAGGGATCAGTCCTCTATCCCTCCCTCAATCTTTATCGCTGTGGTTTTGATGGTGATCATCATCACTTCCGTCCTGCTTATTTTTGTCATGATGATCTTCTTCATCATCATTGTCTTGCTTCTCCTCATCCGATTTCAATTCCTTATGATGGTCATCCGGTTCTTCAGTCTCGACCTCTTCTTCATCGTCTCCCTTTTGTTCCTTTATCTCAACCTTCGTGAGACACTGAGCCTCGTCATTGTCAGGATCACCATCCGAAAGGGTTGCAGTCCAGAGGATGTCACCGGTATTGTTTACAGGGACCTCGAACTCTACCGTCTTTTTACCCTCCTCTGGATCATCCATAACCTTGAGTCCGCCTTCCGGCGTAACCGTTATCTCCTGACCGTTCTGAACACCCTTTACTGTCAGGTTGGTTCCCGGATGGGTGATTCCCTGATTCTGAATTGAGATTTCCAGTTCAGCTGTCGTTCCTTCAGCCTTGTCACTGTCTGTTTCATCATCACCGTTTTCGTCGTCGGCTGTGTTCTGCTTAATCTCGATCTTTTCTGAACACTCAAATTTCAGGATATCATAATCATTCTCGCTAACCTTGCAGGCATCGTCGCTGAGATCCACGAGGCCGTTACAGTTATTGTCAATCCCGTCTGAGCAGTCTTCCACAGCACCAGGGAAGACATTCGGATTGCTGTCGTCACAGTCAACAAGACCACAGGTGCCACCGTCAATGCTGAAGCCATCTCCATCCTGATCTGTGCATCCCGTGGGACAGTTCTGCGCATCCGGGTCTGCAGCATCAATCAGCCCGTCACAGTCATTGTCTATACCATCCGTGCATTCCTCAACGGCCGATGGATTTATGAGAGGATCGCTGTCGTTACAGTCTACCGGTCCACAGGAGCCGCCTTCGATATTGAATCCGTCAGCATCGGCATCAGTACATGGGGAAGGACAGTTCTGTGCATCCGGGTCTGCAGTATCAATCAGCCCGTCACAGTCATTGTCTATACCATCGGTGCAGATTTCAGGTGCACCGGGGAAAATCGCGGGGTCGCTGTCATTACAGTCAACCTGCCCGCAGTTCCCTCCTTCTATACTGAACCCGTCACCATCAAGATCAGTACAGGCAGCACCTTCCACCACAAACTGGTTTGTCTGAACAATCTCCTGCCCATGACCTGGATTGGTGGGATCCGGCGTCCAGTTGGGGCCGAAAAAGGCACCGTTTTTGTCGAACTGGTTGCCGTACCATGCAGCAGAAAATGTGTATGTCCCCGGTGTCATGGGAGCGGGAGCAGTAAGTACAAGGGGACCCTGATAGCTGTCACCACTGCCGCAGCCGTGGTCAGGAGCCGCGGGATCGTTACATGGTCCTGAACTCCGGGCTACTTCATTACCGTTCTGGTCATAGAGGATCACCCTTACCCAGCCAGGCCGGTAACCCCCGCTCACACCAACTGAGATCGTCTCACCGGGAAGATAGGTTGTCTTGTCAGTAGTGGCCTTGATGTTCAGATCATTTTTGCTTGAGTTTGAATGTGTCCCATGGGCATGACAGGCGGCACAGAACTGATTGCCCGCATCATCGGTATGACAGGCTACACAGTTGCTGTTAAAAAAACTCGGGAATGCCCCTGCAGAACCGACCAGAACAAATGTTGCTGAGATTAACACCAGAAGAAACAGGATATCTCTGTATCTCTTCATTACCATACCTCCTTCTTTAATTTCCCACTTTAATTTCCCATGAGAAGCCATGGGGGGGCTTCTCTCAATGCATCCTGACTCCTTCCTATCACCTCCTTTCACTGTATAAAGACCGCACTCCTCATAACAGCTGTTAACCGTTCGCCTTCATGTTCTCAAAATCGTCTAAAATATTAATAATATTTTAAGTATTTATTGTATTTTTAGTTGGCCCCTTGCCCCTGTCAGAAATAAAGGGGTTTTAACCTGAACAACGGCCCGGGCAGGATCAAGAGGCCTTTTTCTCAGAAAACAGCATCTCCCTCTATTGTTCAGTACGATTCTTAAAGCCTGCACGCATTTTTTGAGAGATAATGCATTGCAGTGCAAGAAAGCAAAGAGCGTGCCAATTAGAAAGTTTTAAAGGAAAGCCATAACAGCAAGACAGAGTATGGATTGGTTGGCAGGGATGGTCAGGACAGATGTGTAGAATTGCAGGATAAACCAGACAGGCCCTTAATTTACCCGGACAGTTGCATGAAATCACCCCCAAATGGCAGGGGCATTAAGTCATTGGTTATTGGTATATTGGTTATTGGGTTATTGGGTTACTCAACCTCAGCCTAAAGGCTGTTACCTGTTTCTTTTATCCCTTTCCCCGGGGCTTGAACTCCCCGGGATCGATATCATACTTCTTCATGAGCGTATAGAAATCGGCCCGGTATTTACCGGCGATCTCGGATGCCTTTGATACATTCCCCCCCGTATGTCTGAGCACCCTCCTCAGGTAGTCCCTCTCGAATTGAGCCCGCTCATCCCTCAAGGTCCCTATGGGGCCTGAACCTCCTATCCTGGATATGATTATCAGGTCCTCCTTTATGAGACTTTCCGTGCTCATCGCCACTGCATACTCCATAACATTCTCGAGTTCTCTCACATTTCCAGGCCAGTCATGAAGCATGAGCCTCCTGAGGGCAGCTGCAGAAAGCCCTTCCACCTTCTTGTTCATCCTCTCGCTGAACTTCCTTATGAAGTGTTCCGCAAGGAGGGGGATATCCTCCTTCCGTTCCCTGAGCGGAGGAATCCTCAGGGGAATTACATGAATCCTGTAATAGAGGTCCTCCCTGAACCTTCCCTCCTGCACCTCCTTCTCGAGGTTCTTGTTGGTTGCAGAGACGAGACGGACATCAACCTGGACTGGTCTTTCACTTCCCAGGGGATGGAACCTTTTTTCCTGGAGCACGCGGAGGAACTTTGCCTGTATGGGGAGGGGCATGTCACCTATCTCATCAAGGAATATTGTCCCCCCATCGGCCTGTGCGAAGAGCCCCTTTGAGCTTCTGACCGCTCCTGTGAAGGCCCCCTTTTCGTATCCGAAGAGTTCGGACTCGAAGAGGTTCTCCGGAATGGCGGCACAGTTCACCTCAATGAAGGGCTGATCCTTCCTCGGGCTTGCAGCATGTACCGCCTTTGCAATCAGTTCCTTTCCTGTCCCGCTTTCACCACCCAGGAATATATTTGAATCAATCGGGGCCACCCTGTTCACCTGCTGAAGGAGGGCTGTCATGACTTCGCTTTTCCCGATTATGTTCTTGAAGTCATACCGCTCCTTCACCATATCCTTCAGCCGTCTGACCTCCTCCTCAAGGTTCCTGTTCCTGAGGGCCCTCTCAATCTGTACAATCAACTCCCTGTGATCAAAGGGCTTGGTAAGATAGTTATAGGCTCCTCTCTGGATGGCGCTTACGGCGCTTTCAATACTCCCGTGGGCTGTAAGTATGATTACGGGCAACTCGGGGGAGACACGGTGAATCTCCTCCATCAGGCTTATACCATCGGTCTGGACGAGTTGAAGATCAACAATCGCAATATCAAATTGCTCCTTCTCTACTGCCAGCCTGGCCTCATACTCCCGTTCAAAACCATAGGGCTCATACCCGGCACTCTCAAGCCGCATCTTCATCAGCTCAAGGAGGTTCTGGTCATCATCCACAATAAGGACCTTTGCCTTATCCATCTACTTGAGTAACTCCTTCTTCTTATCGATATCGATGTCCACCTGTTTTGTCTCCTCGATCAGTTTGAGAATACCAACCCATATCCTCGCCTCACCTGCAAGGGGGTTGTCAGGGACTTCTGTTATTACAAGCTGAAAGTATCTCTTTGCCTTCTCAAGGTTCCTCCCCGGATTCTCGGGATGGGCATGGAGAAGGCCAAGGTTGAAGTATATCTCAGCCAACCTGGTGTTCTCTCTGCTCCCTTTAAGAAGGTCGAGGTTCTTCTGGATGGCGGCCTTGAACTCACCCCTTACCATTTCGTCAAACCCTATAGTGGGATGCACCAGAGGACGCACCTCCTTCTCAGGCACACTTCTGTCTATAACTATGGAACTACAGCCGGTAAGCACTATCATCCCGGCAATGAGAAGCAGAACCTGCTTCCACGCTCCTGTTCCGGTTCCACCCATACCTTTCCTCCATGGGCCTCAATTATTTTTTTTACAATCGCCAGCCCCAGCCCTGTCCCCTTGTAGAGCTTAACCTCAGGAAGGGCGGCCTGTTGATACTTGTCAAAAATCCTCTCCCGGTACTCCTCAGGAATTCCCGGACCCTGGTCGCTCACGGAAAAAATGATCTCGCCGTTCTTCCTCTCTGTTGTCACTCTCACAACTCCGGAAGAAGGTGTGAACTTGAGGGCATTACTGAGCAGGTTCCTTATGGCCTGAAGTATCCGCTCCTGATCGATCTCTACCTCGGGGATCTCCTGGAACTCGTCTTTAACCTGGATACTTCTCGACTCAGCGAGTGGCTCTATCTCCTTGATGACCTGCCTCACAAGGAGAATGAGATTGGCCCTGCTGAAGTTATAGGTTAACATACCGGCCTCCATCCTGGACAGGTCAAGGAGGTTGTTCACCAGATCTATGAGCCTCCGGCTCTCCTCTGATATTATCTCAAGAATCCTTCTTTGCCGGGCATCGAGTACCCCGGCGGTATTTTCCTTCAAAAGGCTTGTCCCTTCCCTTATGGTTGTAAGGGGTGTCCGGAGTTCGTGGGACATGGTGGAGAAGAAGTCCGCCTTCAGGTTGTCAAGTTCCCTGAGCCTCTGGCACATCTGGTTGAATGATGCCGAGAGAGCCCCTATCTCAGGCGGACCTGAGACATGGAGGTCTGACTCTATCCTTCCCTCTGCAATCTCCACGGTCTTCTTCCGTATCTGGGAGAGGGGCCTGAGGATGCTTCTCGTTATTACTACAGAGAGGATGATCCCGAAGACTATCGCTGCAAAGGTGAGGAAGGTAACCATCTTTTCAGCCCTTTCTTCCTCACTGTCAATCTCCTTGAGGGTCTCGATTATATGTTCCCTGCTCAGGGTCTTGAACTCATTGAGAAGCGAGAGGATCCCGCTTATTATCTTCTCCTTCCGCTCCTTGTACTCATCCCGGGGGTATTCCTCCCTCCTGATAATGAAGTCCAGTTCCTCCCTGAATGTTTCGGAATACTTTTTGTGATATGTTTCTATCTTTTTCAAAAGCTCCCTGAGGTCCTGATGGGTTGAAAGGGCCTCTGCCTCCTTCAGGTATTTTACAAAGGCAGCCTCTGCCTTCCGATACTCATCAAGAAGTGCCTGGTCATGAAGGAGGACATACTTCTCTTCGTTCCGTTCGCCACTGAGCAGGCTGTCAAGGAGTTTCTTCTGGACCTCAAGGAGGAGGGTGTCGTTCCGGATCATTGAGCCCGTCTTCTCTCTTACGGAATCGATCTGGTATCTGGAAAAGGCACCGATGGAAAATACAAGCAGGACCAGGAGGAGATATCCGAGGGCAAGGCGGGCAAATATGGTGAGTTTCATCAGTTCCGCCTTCTGCAAGGCATCAGGAGAAAGAAGGTCTGTTCTTCCAGGCGCATATTTCAATATATCAGATTACAAATTGGTGAGGCAAATGGGAAAACCCTTATAATATCTTCATGACCTTCTCAGGAAAGGGGATCAGAAGAATATCCTTCAGGGAAGGAAAGGCCGCACTCCGGAGCATCCCCAAACGGGGAAGCACCCTTGGGATCTGCGCCACCTTCAACAGGAAATACCTCTGCTGTAATGTCCATGTCCTCGGTTCTGTCCAGAACTGTCCCTTTGAGTGTACCTACTGTTTTCTCCAGAACTATCTCACAGACGGTGCAATGAAGGTGGTCACAGATGTGAATATCCTCATGGAAGAGGTAAAGGCAAGGGTATCCTCTGAGCCCTGGAGGCTCTTCAGAATCGGCACATGGGAACTGGGTGACAGTCTTGCCCTTGAGCAGGAAACCGGCCAGGCAGCGGCTCTGGTAAGGGGCTTTGCAGAAATTGAGAACGCCATTCTTGAACTCAAGACCAAGTCCGACAGGGTTGAGCCACTCCTTGGTCTTGAACACAGGGGGCATACCGTGGTTTCCTGGTCGCTGAACACAGAGGATGTAATCCGTAAAGAGGAACACCGCACGGCCAGGCTTCATGAGCGACTCGGGGCAATGAAAAAGATCTCTGAGGCCGGATATCTCACAGGACTCCACTTTGACCCGATGATCCTTCATGACGGATGGCAAAGGGGATACAGGGAACTCGTTGAAGCGGTCTTTGATCTGGTTTCCCCTGAGCAGATAGCCTGGATTTCCATTGGCTCCCTAAGGTTCAACCCTGAGATGAAGAAACTGATAGAGAACAACTATCCTGATACGGATATCACCTCTGCCGAGATGGTCCTCGGAGATGACAACAAGATCAGGTATGTCAAGCCCATCCGGGTTGAGATGTACAGATTCCTCCATGGAGAGTTGAAGAGATTTATCACAAAGGACAACCTCGTCTATCTATGCATGGAGCGATGGGATATGTGGGAGAGGGTCCTGGGATGGCGGCCTGACTCAATCGCCCATCTTGATTATGTCTTTGCCGAATCAATGCACAGGCGGTTCGGTATCATGAGCACCCCACCGGAAAGGGAACTCTATGAAGAGGCCTCTGCCACTGCCGCTTGAGCCCGGCAATGCAGAGACTCCCTGTCTCTGGATAGGCACCTGGAGCATGGGGGGAGAGGGGTTCGGTCCCCATGACGAGAGGGAATCCCTTAGGGTATTACACAGGGCAGCCGAAAAGGGTATTGTCCATTTTGACACTGCCGGATTCTATGCCCACGGAAGGTCAGAGGAACTCCTCTCAAGGCTGATCCGTAAAGACCGGAAAGGGTTCTTCATATCAACAAAGGGCGGGCTGATATGGAAGGAAAGAAGGGTCCTCCACTCCGCCACTCCCGGGTCCCTGAAAGTCCAGTTATACGAAAGCCTCGAACGCCTTGGCACGGACTACATTGACCTCTACCAGCTCCACTGGCCTGACCCCGGGGTGCCTGTCAGGGAAAGCATTGATGCCCTCAGGGATTTCAAGAGGGAGGGGCTTATCCGTTACTGGGGTGTGGGCAACCTGACAGTTACAGAGATAAGGGAAAACCTCTCCGGAGAAAGGGATATACCCCATCAGGTGCATTTCAACCCCCTTCACCGGAGTGACGAAATCCTGGAGGCAGGCAGGGACCTCTGTCTGAACTCCATTATCTCCCCTCTTGAACAGGGGCTTCTCACTGACAGCCCAAGCAGCAGGGGCAGATCCGGTCTTACGAAGAGGGACCACAGGAGGAGGAACCCCTGTTTCCATAACCAGGCCGTTCTTGAGTGGTGTGTGAGACTCAGGGACCTCTGCCAGGATGCAAAACTCCCTACTGCCGTGGTCACCCTTCTCTGGATCGCCTCAAGACCTCATGTCCATGTGATAATACCTGGCCCGCGAAGGCTCCCGCAGGTTGAGGAGATACTGAAGTTCAGGGACCTTCTTGAAAAGCATCGCCATGCAAGTAACGGTGAAGGCATCATTTCTCAGGAGACATTAAAGGAGATCCTCCATCCCCGGCTCATCCGTCATCTTGAAACCGCCCCGTCCTGTGACAGACATTAAAGAAAGGCCCACCTGAAGGTTTCAGGTTTCCCTACGGGTTTCTGCAAATGCTTCGACTTGACAAGAGGAGGCCTTATAGGTGCTATGGACAATTTTTGGCTCTTTCTCAAGCCACTGCTAATTGTTCTTCATTCTGAATGATAATCTTTGGATTTGGATTTGGTGGAGGAACAGGCAATCCTTCTTCTTTCAACAACTGCACATGCTCTTTCATCCCCCACTTTGCTTTGTAAATACAATCTTCTATTGAATGCCCAATACCAGAAAATCCCTCTAAATCTGGTGAAAAAAACCCAAAATAATCAGGTTCTTCTGTAGCTTCAATTATTAATGAATATTCTAACTCTATCATCTTCTCACCTCTCTTGTTTCTTTCTTATGCCTGCTGCTTTAAGTATAGCATGACATGTACCTTTTGGCACTTCCTTTGAACCATGATAGTCAACACGGATTAATCTATCCCATCCGGGTTTGCCGTAGTATCTTATTGAGCCTTTCTCCTTTACTATATCTACTATTCTAAACCCTTCTCGTTCAAGAAGTCTAACAAGCTCACTGAATTTCATGTTATGTTATTTTACCATAACGACCAAGCTCACCTGCCGCTATGAAGCGCCAGCGGAAGAGCGGTCAGGTGCACCCGTTAGGCATTTCTTCTTGGTGGTTTAAGCGTTCTCCAATGATGCATTAATTATCTCAAAAATTGGCTCCTATGAGTAAGGGTCAGGTCTACACATTTGACATAGACCTGACCCTTAAGCTTTTGGTGATAATAAATATTATAGTCACAAGGATACCGATATAAACTGATAGTCTTTTGGCCATTTGCTAAATGATGAATTTTACTTTCCAATAAGACTCGGAGCACAAGATACGCAATGAAGCCTGTTATAGCAATTAATATAGTGTCATTAATGTAAGATGATATTTATGTAGGATGTAAAACCTCCATAAAATGTAATCCAGAATATCACCAAACCCTCTAAAAACAAATTCAAGTTCTTATATAATATAACACAAAGAAATCTATTTGACATTCTTGACTGAGTACTTATTTGTCTTTAATAAACCATACCTCTCATTAAGGCTGGCAAACCAAACTGCCGATTGCTGCTGAATCAGAAAAGCAAGGGCAACCATCATAGCCGCCTGAGAACCGAAGGCAGAGACTGCAAGCCCGATTGAAATGGCAAGGTTTCTCAAAACCAGACTTAGTACCAGGATTATCCCATCTGCCCTGTTAAGAAACTTTCTGGATACAATAATAGCAATGGTATATATTAGAATATAAAATAGTAAAAGGGCTGCCAGCCCTTTTACTAGAAGTTCTGGATACGCTATTATCATCTTGGCCTTTAGACTGATACTTGTGAATATGATATAGATAAGCCCCCATGAACTGAAGCCTGGCAAAAGAGGCTTTATTCCTGTATTGAATTCTTCCAATGTGTATCTTTTCATCAACAAATTATATGTTATTATGCCCATTATCAAAGGAAGAAAAACGACAATGGCTATCTTCTGAAATACATGTATGATATCCACAGGCACATATTTTCCAACCAGGATATAAAGATATAGTGGAGCAAGAAATGAACCTATAATGAGGTTGGTAGTGGTGAGCTTTATTGCTGCTTTTACATTGCCTTTAAAGAGCATTGAAAAGGCAATAATCATGTTGCCACCAGGAACGACGGATATAATAATCAGACCTGTTAACATTTCATGATTTTGATGAAGAAAGAGAGAACCTGCTACATAGGCTGTAATAGGAACTAAAAAAAAATTTAAAATAAGATTGAGTAGCAGCAGTCTTTTTTCAGCAAATGAGGCAAGTTCCTTAAGCCTGAAGCCTATCATGGACGGATAAACTGTATAAATGATAACAGGAAGCATCAATGTTTTAAGGGGCTTAGTATCAAAAAAATACCCTGCTATCAAGGCAGAAACAATGATGGCTGGAAGAATATAAATAAGCTTCCTTGACGGAAATGTAATTACTTCTCTAAACAATTTTCACCTCAATTAGATCAGTTACCAGGCAATTTCAGCCTGAAGTTCAGACATTATGCAAGCTATCAAGTTAAACATCACGTCCCAAAGTTGGGACTTTTCAGCAAGGTACTTAGTAAATAATAGAACTAAAACAAGAAGAATTACAATGCTTCTCAGAATCAGAAGTTAATTGACTCTCCTATATAATTTTTGTTACTGTAAAGAAAATACTCAGGAGGTATTCATGGAACGGCTAAAGGTTTTATTTCATATAAACGAACTCAAAAGATGGGATGTAGTCCTGGGGAATATTACAAATCTTTTAAAGGATGTTGGAGAAGATGCTGTGGATGTAATAGCCCTTGCGAATGGACCTTCTGTTAAGGCCTATATAGATGATAGTAAACTATCTATAATGAAAGACCTCTCAGAGAAGGGAGTGAAATTTCTTGCCTGCAGGAATTCTTTAAAAAAGATGTGTTCAGAAAGTGATGTATGTATAAATGAGGACGATCTTCCTTCTTTTATTAAGGTTGTCCCAGCTGGTATTACTGAGATAATAAAGATACAGAATGATGGATATGCTTATGTAAAGCCATAGGAATTTTGGGCTTAAAGACAAATGGGGACTGTCTCACAAACTGTGTAAACCCATTTCTCATTGTATTCTATCCTCGAACAGGAGAACGAGTTGAGCATAAATAGCAGGCCAGTCCTTGATGGGCCTGGTCCATTTCTTCTCCAACTCCAGAGCTGCCATGTACAGACATTTTAGCACGGCATCATTCGAGGGGAAAACTCTACGGGCTCCAGTTGCCTTCCTGAATTTAGATTCACACTTTCTATGATGTTCGTCGTGTACATGACCTTGCGGATCTCCACGGGATAATTGAAGAAAGTTGTCAGAGCATCCCAGTTTTGTCAACGCCGATCAAAACGATCCATCTCTGCCCTCTATGAATTTGACACTTAACGGATGCGGAGTTGAGCTGCACGGGCGGAGACGGGCAAGGCCCGTCGAGACCCGTGTCTGTTCGAACGTCCTTTACCTTATTAGCGTAACTATATCACAAAAAGGCTGTTAAGTCAAGGAGTTTGGAGAAAAGCAAAGTTATTCCCAAATGTTGCAAAAAACACAACCACAGAGTGCTCAGAGCACCGAGAACACATATAACTTAAAACCCTCTTCTTTTTCTTCCCTTCGAGTCCTTCGTGCTCTTCGTGGTATATCAATCCTTTCAAAAAAGACAGAGCTTCATTATTCCACCACGAAGGACACGAAGATTGTACAATCCAGTGAACCGTATCTGGGGTGAAGTCCTCCGGACTGCTTCAGATCACCTTCAATGCCGTTGCTTATCTTGCTATCGGCTGCTTTGAGACGGTTTTTTATGCAACTGTAAGGTTATTGTCATGATGGGGGTGAGGAGCCCCCTGGACGGATAGCAAGAGAGGTCAAGGCCGGGATGTCGTTACAAATTTGTCACCTGTTACAAGCATATCCACTCCAGCCAGGTTTTTTATGCTAAAATTAAGACATGCTGTTTCATGAAAGAGAAGCATTGAATAGAATAGCCGGGAGACTGAAGGAGAGGTTTCCTGACAGGATACTCCAGATCTATGCCTTCGGCTCAAGGGTAAGGGGAGATCATGGGGAGTGGTCTGACCTTGATGTCCTTGTGATTGTAAAGGGAAAGGATCTTGAGATCCAGGACGAAATATTCAGCGTCTTTGCTGAAGAGGAGCTGGCCACAGGGGTCCCTTTCTCACCCATAATAAAGGATCAGAGTGTGTTTGTCAGGGAGGAAGAGTTGAATACCACCTTCTATAAGAACATCAAGCATGAAGGAGTCCTTCTATGACCCTCAATAGCGAGGAGAAAAAAACCATAAGCCAGATCAGGATGGACAAGGCAAGCCGGTTTCTTGAAGATGCAGAGGTCACCCTCAGAGAGGGGAGGTATGAAACATCCGTTAACAGGAGTTACTATGCTGCCCTCAACGCCAGTCGCTCCCTCCTGATTCTCACAGGTGCAGACCCCACTTCTCATAAGGGAGTCATTACTATGCTCAGTCTGAAGTTTGTCAGACCAGGCCTGCTTCCAAAGGAGTTTATCAAGGAGTTCGAGAAGCTCCTTGCAAGGAGAACTGATGTTGACTATGGTGATCTTGAACTGGTCGACACCCGGGATGCAGAAGACTCCCTCAAGACTGCAGCGACGATAATCAAGGAGGTTGAAGACCTCAGAAAGAAAATAATAGAGACAGGACTGTAGCCTGAAGCAGGCAGAACCCCATCTTCTTCAGCCCGAGGCAATCTCCCTCTTTCCGACCTCCCTGCCCAGGTCTTCTTCGCAGAGGGCCTTTATCCTTGAGAGCACGGCAGAGGTCTCCATTATGTTCAGGACCTTTCTTATGCTGTTAAAGAGGAAACTGAGAACCCTTCCGGGCCTGTGATACCCCACCTCCACGGTCAGGACCGTACTTCCATCCCTCTCCACAAAGCGGATGTTCTTTCTGATCGGCATCAGGCTGTGCATCCTGAGGGAGATGAACCTCTCCTTCTCATATCCCGCAATCTCGCCCTTTCCCTGGAGTTCAATCCCCCTTATCCTGTAGGACCATTCAAAGACGGCACCTGCCTTCATGAAGGGGGTAGTTACCGGTCTTATATCACTCAGTCCGCTGATAAAGCGGGGCCAGTTTTCAGGGGCTGCCACGAAGGAGAAGACCCTCTCCACCGGCGCATCAATAACCACTGACCTTGAGGCAAGGGAGACAAAGCCCTCCTCTCCGGGCTCTTCAGTCATCGGTGTCCTGTCAAGTTTTTTCATAAGGCTTTCAACATGGGCGGGGATCCTGCCGAGTGTACCGAGTTTGTCGACAATAAAGGAGCTGTTCATTATGAGCTTCATGGAAGAGAGTATATAACGCTTCTTGAAGTCATTCTCCAGGTTGATGATATCCTTCAGTTTACCCATATAGAAGCTGTGGTAGCAGTCAATGATCGCCCTGTCTATCTCCTCAAGGCTCATCTTCTCAGGCTTGATAACAGGGTCTATGAGATTGTACTTCCTGTAGTCCCTCACCTCAACAAAGGGCTCCAGCTCCCCGTACATATCCGCATAGGGCCAGGGTGCAAGGGCAAGGTAGTGGGCAAAGTCAGGATTATAGTGTTTTGAGAGTTCAAGGGTCCTCCTGATGGACTCCTCTGTCTCATGGGGGAACCCAAGGATAAAGCTGGTCTCGGTAATCATCCCGTGTTCATGGATGAGGTTCAATGCCTCCCGGCCTGTCTCAACCTTTATATCCTTCTTTATGAGGTCAAGGGTCTCCTGGTCCGTTGCCTCAACCCCTATGTATATATGAACGATTCCTGCCTTCCTGTACTTCCAGAGTATATCACGGTCTCTCAGGATATCCTCGGCCCTGGTCTCCATCAGGATATAAATCCCGAGGTCTCTCTCTATCAGGAGATCAAGAAGCCTCTCCCACCTCGCTCTATCACTTGTGGGATACTCATCGGTTATCAGAAATACATTCACCCCGTACCGGCTCTGGAGATGCTCCATCTCCTGGACGACACTTTCGGGCCTCCTTGCCCTCCAGGACTGATGCCAGAACTTCTGCTGGGAGCAGAAGGTACAGTCATGGCTGCATCCCCTGGAGGTGCTCACTGCACCAAGCCTGCTCCGTGGTATCACGAAGTAGCGATAGTCCTTCCATTCAATAAGGTCCCAGGCAGGCCTGAGTGTATCAATGTCCTCAATGAAGGGCCGTGAAGGGGTGGCCACGATTTTGTGGCCCATCCTGTATGCAATACCCCTGACATCAGTGAGGGGCCGGTCATCATTTATGCTCACGAGGAGTTCCCTCAGGGTCTCCTCCCCTTCTCCGCGGACAACATAGTCCACGCAAGACTCCCTGAGCATCTCTCTGTACATGAAGGTTGGGTGCACCCCGCCGATGATCGTGATGATCCCGGGATTCACCCTCTTTGCCGTTCTCAGGACCTCAACCGCATCAGGGGCCGTGGAGGTAATGGCAGTGGTTGCAACAAAGTCCGGCTTGGTCTCTTCTATCACCCTCTCAATCTCCCCGTGACTGCTGTCCCTGGTCATTGCGTCAAAGATGACCGGCTCGAACCCGGCCTCCCTGACTGCCCCGCCGAGATATGCAAAGGTGAGGGGGATCCAGCGGCCGGCAACCTCCACCACTCCGCAGTGATAGGGAGGGGTGATGAAGAGAATCCTCTTTCCTTTCATGTCTGCCTCCATTGAAAGCTTGATAATTCCGACATCTGCTAAAACGCCCTGTTCTGGCTGTAACGCGGGTTTCAACGCATTTTAAATATAACATATGGGCGGGCCTTCTGTATAATAGATAAAAATATCTGATAATCATATTTTTAGATTTTATTGTAATTTCCTTTACATCGCCATGGTACTGTGATATGATGTAAGTGTATGAAACTCAAGGTGGGACTACTCCTTTTTCTGCTCCTTCTTATAGGGATTATTGTAACCCTCAACATCTTCTTCCAGCAGAATTACCAGGCGGAGATGGCCGATCAGTTCAATCATCAACAACTCCTTATCGCAAAGACGGTGGCCTCTTCCATCCACGGATCGATTGAACATATCGAGGAAGAACTGATAGCACTTTCGAGACTTCTTGCTGACAGGGGGCTTGGAGAAAAGGGGTTTGGCCGCTTCATAAAGTCAGCCTTTGCAGAGATAGAAGAGGAGATAGGAATTGACCTTGTCGTTGTGAATGGTGAGGAGAAGATAGTTTTCCGGAGTCAGGGGAAGAGTGATAACTGGACGGCTGAGCTCCGCAGGCTCATAAAGACCGGCAGGAAGCTCGGTAAGGGAAATGCCTATTTTCATGAAGATATAACCTCCCTCCGGAAGATCTGGATCATCGTGCCCATTTACAAAGAGGATGACTGGATGGGCTGTCTGATTGCAGCAATAAGCCTGGATGACCTCTCAAAGAAGTACCTGAGCCCCATCAAGTCAGGCAAGAGGGGATATGCCTGGATGATCGATAGCAGCGGGACCCTGCTGTATCATCCGACCCAGCCTGACATGATCGGGAAGAACATCTATAATGCCGATGAGACCTGTTTCGGCTGTCATAAGTCCTTCAAGGCGGAGAAACAGATTCTTGGTGCTCCGGAAGTGGGATTCCAGTCCTATGTCGCTCCCCAGGGGGAGGACAAACTGGTCGCCTTCTCAAGGGTGAAGATCGCCCAGCTTGACTGGATAGTCTGCGTCTCCATCCCCTATTCCGAGGTAACGGCAAGCATTGCTAACAGCATGAGGCTCCACTCACTGCTCCTTCTCTCGGTCTTTATCGCCACATTCGTCGCCGCCTTTGTGATAATCATGATTAACCGGCAGCGGATCAAGGCAGAGGAAAAGGCCATATATTCGGACAAGATCAGGGAATACGCCACAGAACTTGAAAACATCGTCCAGGAAAGGACAAAGGAACTCGGGAGTGAGAAGGAGAAGCTGAATGCCATAGTTAGTTCCATTGAGGCAGGACTGGCAATTGTTGACGGGGATGGAAGACTGGTCTGGATCAACAGGGTGTTCAATGAATGGCTTTCTGAAGAAAAGAGGGGCTTCCTGACGATAGGGAATCTCTTTACTGACGGACAGAACGATTCTCTTGTTGAGATGGTTATTGATAACCAGTTCATCCGGGAGGTCTCATATCATGACTTCGGGAGGAAGAGGGGATACTTCCAGATTGTTGCAAGGCCCATCCATCCACCGGAAGGTGAACCACAGATACTGCTCCTCCTTCAGGACGTGACGGAGATAAAGAAGGCGGAAGAGCAGCTTATGCAGTCGGAAAAACTCACCGCCCTTGCACGGCTCTCTGCCGGTGTTGCCCACGAGATCGGCAACCCTCTCACATCAATCTCCTCCTATGTCCAGATACTCAAGGAGATGGATCAGGATGAGTTCACGAAGGAGTCCCTCGAGACCATCTCACGCCATATAGGACGGATCGGGACTATAGTGAGACAGATGTCGAACTTTGCCAAGATCCAGGCGGAAAACCTTGGCACCCACAAGGTCTCGGACCTGATAAAGACCACGGTGGACCTTGTAAGGTACGACAAAAGGACCAGCATGGTCAGGATACATACCGATATAAACGGCGACCTTCCTGATATCCGCGTGGATGGGAACCAGATCGTCCAGGTCTTTGTGAACCTTATACTGAATGCGGCGGATGCCATGCCCGGAGGTGGAGACCTCAGGATAACCGCTGCCAAGCTTAACGGTATGGTGGAGATCGTATTCAGCGATACCGGTCACGGGATCGAGAAGGAGAACCTTGACAGGATCTTTGATCCCTTCTTCACCACCAAGGACAGGGGGACCGGTCTGGGGCTTGCCGTCAGTTATACGATCATAAAGAGTTTCGGCGGCGACATACTGGTAGAGAGCACCCCCGGAAGGGGAACAACTTTCAGAGTGAGGTTATCAAGCCATGGATGAACAGAAGAGCCGGAAAGGAAGTAGCGGGAAGCAGAAAAGAGCCACTGTCCTGGTTGTGGATGATGAGAGGGACATCTGCAGGGCCCTTGAGTTCATACTGAGCCGGGACGGCTACCTCGTGGAAACCGCCCGGTCAGGCAGTGAGGCCCTCGGGATGGTTGAAAAGAAGGTCTATGACCTCGTTCTCACAGATCTCAAGATGGAGGGGATGGACGGTCTCAGTCTTCTTGAGGAGATAAAGAAGATCGATCCTGCCACCATCGTTATCATAATGACCGCCTATGCCTCGGTGGAGAGTGCCGTTGAGGCTATGAAAAAGGGAGCGGCCGACTATATAGTGAAGCCCTTTGTTAATGAAGATGTAAAGCTGACCGTCCGGAGACTCCTTGAACACAAGAAACTCAAGGTGGAAAACCTTGCCCTCCGCCGCCAGATCGCACAGCATATTGGCTGTTCCGAATTCATCGGGGATTCACCCCAGATAAGAAGGATATTCGACCTCCTGGAAAAGGTCATTCCCACAAGGAGCAATATCCTCCTCCTCGGGGAGAGCGGAACCGGCAAGGGGATGATTGTCGAGATAATCCACTGTAGCAGCCCGAGGCGGGATGGGGCCTTCATGTCCATTAACTGCTCCGCCATCCCGGAAACCCTCCTTGAGTCGGAACTCTTCGGATACAGAAAGGGCGCATTCACCGGGGCATCTGCCGACAAGCTGGGTCTCATAGTGCTTGCTGATCAGGGGACACTGTTCCTTGACGAGATCGGGGATATGCCCCTCTCCCTCCAGGCAAAGATGCTGAAGGTGATCGAGACGGGCGAGGTCTTCCCCCTGGGAGACAAGAAGCCGGTCCAGACAGATGTGAGGATCATAGCAGCAACAAACAGGAACCTCACCGAACTTGTGGAAGAAGGAAAATTCAGGGAAGACCTCTACTACAGGCTTAATGTTATAGAACTCACCATCCCTCCCCTCAGGGAGAGGCCTGAAGACATACCTCTCCTGACCCGCCACTTCGTAAGGGAGTTCAGTCTGGAAAACTCAAAGAGGCTGAACGGGATCAGTGACGAGGCAATGGAGATACTCCTTGACTATCCATGGTACGGAAATGTCCGGGAACTAAGGAATGTGATTGAGCGGGCGGTCATACTCGCCGACGGGGAGGTGATCCTGCCCAAGGACCTTCCCTCAAAGGTGAGGCATCCCGTAAAGAAGACATCAGCCAACCTCAAGGACCTGGTAAACCAGTACGAGCGGAAGATCATTCTTGAACGGCTTTCTGAGCTTAACTGGGACAAGGAAGAGACAGCCCGCCACCTGGGGATAGACCTTGCAACCCTCTACAGGAAGATCAAGAGACTCGGCATAGAGACAGGTGGAAGGAGACAATAGAAAGAGGAGGTCCCGGTCGTTCCAGAACCTCCCCTCTCTGAGTTCACCATACAGTTTGTATCTGGTTCAGTGGTGTCCAAAATAATCCTGATTCCGCCTCCCCTTAACTTATTTTGGACAGATGTGTATTTGGTTATCAAGTTATTCAGCCTCAACCTGCTCTCTACTCACTACACGCTACAGGCTATCTTTTCAGCCTTGACCTGTTTTTCTATCTGCCTGCCATCCCGGGATGACAGCTGGCACAGCCGTCAGTTGAGAAGGCGGTCTCGCCGTTATGACACTTCCCGCAGAACCCTCCCTGATAGATACCATCCATCGTTATTCCGGAGCCACCCCTTTCCAGGGAGAATGTCTCCGGATGGCACTCGGAGCACCCGAAAATGGAGGCATGGGACTGATGGCTGAAGGATACCCCTGTTGCGCCTTCTCCCATCTGGATCGGGCCCTCCGGTTTGAGGTATTCCGACGCCTTCTGCAGTTCTTCAGGAAACCGTCTCTCCCCCTTCACGCCTGTATGGCAGCGGGCACACTGGGTATCAGAGGAAAAGGCCATCTCCCCGTTATGGCATGCACCGCAGTACTTTCCTTCATAGAGGGCCTTCATTGTAAAATCCCCGGCCTCTTCAGACGCTCCCTTCTTCATCTCGAAGATCCCGTTATGACACGTCACACATCCGAAACCCAGTTCACCGGTATGTACCACATGGCTGAAAAGCACTGACTTCACAGGTTTCGTAAAGAGGATGTCACCCCCGTAGAACTTCTCTTCCTCTCCTGTAGCAGAAAGTGAGAGAGCCAGAATCATGGTAATACTTGCAAAGAAAATGATCAACCTTCTTCCTTTCATTGTGACACCACCTTTCTATCCCTTAGTGTAAAAGACATTCGGTTTTGTTCCTGCCTCCGGCCTCAGAACCCAGACGGGCTTCTGAATCTGGTGAACCATCTGGAAGACCTCACTTTCAGGATCAGAGAGATCGCCGAAGACCCTTACACCGGCAGGGCAGGCAGCAGCACAGGCCGTGAGGCTCTCGCCTTTTGTGAGCCTCGTGTCGTAACAGAATACGCACTTGTCAATGGCATGGCGTTCTTCATTGAAGTACCGGGCATCGTACGGACAGGCCTCAACGCAGGTCTTACAGCCTATGCACTTGTACTCCCTCATGAGGATTATCCCTGTTTTCCTGTCCTTGTATGTCGCCTTTGTAGGACATGCCCTCACGCAGGGAGGGTTGTTGCACTGGTTGCAGAGTACCGGAATGAACTCCCTCTTCTGCCCAATGGCATCAGGGACGAACCTCTCCAGGATGGTGGTCCTGTAGCCGTATTCAGCGACATGATTCGTCTCCCTGCAGGCCTCCACGCACCTTTCGCAGTCTATACACCGGTCCTGCCTGATCACCATGCTGTAATGGGGCTTGTAGGGATACTCCTCCGCATATCTCTCCGGTGAGGCAAAGACATCACCAAACCTGGAGACAAAGGACAGCACCGTCCCTCCGGCGAATACTCCTGTCAGGGCCAGCCCCATCTTCAGAAACTCCCGTCTCTCCTCATCGGGGACAGTCTCTATAGGTTCTCTTTTCAGTCTGTTCAGATCAATCCTGAATCCCATTTTTCACCTCCTCATCAGTGTATATCACTCTTATGTCCCTGAAAGACCTTCTCACCCAGGAGAAAGGCAGCACTAACGATCCCCATCCCGCCTACTGTTATCGCTATCTCATGAAAAGAGGGCATATACCTCAGGATGGATGGAAATTCCCTCACACCCAGCTCGTGATAGGCCGGAACCACCTGCCCGAGCAGGACAAGGTCGTAGCGCATGAAGAATATGCCCACTATCATCATGGCGGAAGCAAGAAAGGCAGCGTTGAGGTTCCTGAACCCTGACCTGAGCAGAATGATAAAGGGGATCACCATCCCGAGGGCGACCTCAAAGACCCAGAAGTTGATCGCATAGGGGCCGAAGAGCATCGCCTTTATGGCCTCCACCTTTCCTGGTGCACCCACCAGCCCTGTCAATATCTTCCAGGTTGTAAAAAAGAGGAGGACCGCTATCATGAGGGCGGAGAGTTTCGCCACAACCTCCATCGCCCGCTCCATAGGTCTGTCAACCCGCTCATTGTTCACCCTGTATCCAAGCCAGGTGAAAAAGATGATCGTGGCGCAGCCGGACATCATCGCCGAGGCTATGAAGTATATGGGCATGTAGGGGCCGAACCAGTACTCCCTGGAATGGAGCATACCGAAGATTGCCCCCAGGTTGCTGTGGGCCGAGATACCTGAGATGAGGCCGGCAAGGCCTGCGTACATGGCAAGCCTGTGTCTCTTCAGAAGGATAAAACCGAACTCCACGGCCATGAAGAGCATGTACGCCCCGTAGAGCGTTCCCATCCACCAGATGTTTGAGGTAAGGTTCGGAGATATCACATTGTAGAGAGCCATCCGGAAGGGATTTTCAATATCGAAGAATATCACCGTGAATCCTGCAAAGATCGTGACAATGGAAAGAAAGACCGCCCTCTGGGCAATGGGCATGAAATCCTTTACCCCGAAGACATGTCCGATAGATGAAACAATACACAGCCCCGTGGATGTAACAACAAAGAATATGTAAGTGGATATGAGTATCCCCCAGGGTATCTCCCTGGTAATCCCGTAGGCGTGCCTGTATCCGATCCTCATTGCATCAAATCCGGCTATCGCAGCGGCGTAGACTATCAGGAAGCCTATCCCGAGAGTGATGTAGAAGGAACGGTTGCCGGAGAGAAACCCCGTAAGGCTCTTCTGCCACTCGGTGAGCACATCTCCGTTGAAGGAGCGGACCAGCCCACCGAGCAGAGAGGTTGCCTTGATTGATCTTGTATTATTCGCCATATAATCCTCCTTGTAGTTCTTCTTATGCAGTCAGATCGTATCGTCTCCTGACTCCGCTCAGTGCCTGACCTCCTGGGGGACTTCCTCCTCCAGTTCCTTGCCTGACTTCAGGGCATCAACAATGTAGCCCAGGGACCAGCCGAATATCCCTGTCCCCAGAACGAAGACCACCGCGGCACCAAGCACACCTACTATCATCGAGGCTGCAACCATAATCCTTGCAAGTACCACTCCCTTCAGGGGGGTACCGAAGACAAGCCCTGCCAGCTTGAGTCCTATCACTCCGCCAATCAATGACCCCGGCAGAAGGCCTACCAGTGCAAAGAGAATAAGCCCTGCACCCGTTCCTGCATAAAGTCCCTTTTTTGCCATTTCCTGTCTCATTTTTTCCTCCTTTTTCCGGTTTTAGAGTTTATGAGTTGATGATTATCTCCTTCCTTACATCACTGTAAGGGGCACTGTCTGTAATGGTTATACTCCCATACCTCTGCTGAAACCTGATCAGTTCCTCCAGCGTTGGCATCTCCACCACCCATCTCCTCACCTTTTCCTTTTTCTCACAGACAACCATCCCGTCCTCTTCCCTGTGCCCTGTTCCTCCCTCAAGCCAGTCCCTGTACCAGACCTTATCCTCTGCCTCTTTCAGGGAGCCCACCATCCTGTAATCAAGGGGTGTAAGTTCCTCTTCACGGGCCTCTTCACAGGGCTTGCCGTTCGCTCCCACCTTTGTCTTCTGTCTGCTCACAATAAACTTCATTCCATCAAACCTCCTTTCTCATGACATCATCCTCCTTGACCCCTTCCGTGCCTCTGCCGAGAACGAGTTCAAGGATGTATCCTGTCGCCATTCCTGCCACCGCTCCGGTAACAACAAAGATCAGCCCTGCCACAAATACACCGGAGAGCATACCGAGGGCGATTATTATCCTGGGGAATACACCTGGGGTGACCGGAGTGCCGAATATCATTCCCGTCAGGTTCAATCCAAGAACGCCGCCTATAAATGAACCGGGAAGCAGACCAAAGAGGGCAAAGAGAGTAAGTCCCACACCCGCTCCCAAAAAACCCACCTTCTGTCTCAACCTGCCTCTCATCTCCATACCTCCTTTCTTTTTCCTTGCAAATAAACAGAGCATCTCTGATGCCAGGGGCTAACCTCCCGATTTCCTGAAGAAACCCGGCAATCCTCCTTTGCGTCAGGGCAAAAAAACTTTGCAGAAATGCAATGAAGGAGAGGAAGAGAGGTTTAAGGCCAAGGCAGAGGTTCAGAAAAATCGGATAGCGTATAGCGGACAGGTTCGACGTCAGTACGTTCTACGTTGGCAATCCTGGGCCTCATACTTGAGTTTCATCATTCTCAATTGCTAAAGTAGAAAGATGCGGATAGGCGTGATAGATGGCCAGGGAGGAGGCATTGGGAGCCTGATAGTCAAAAGGCTCCGGGAGGAGTTCGGGGAGGAAGTCGAGATAATCGCACTTGGAACGAACTCCACGGCAACCTCGGCCATGATGAAATCACGGGCCAACAGGGGGGCAACGGGCGAAAACGCCATCATGTATAACAGCGACCGCCTTGACTACATAATCGGTCCCCTCAGTATCCTCGTTGCCCACGGCATGCTGGGGGAACTTACCCCTGATATGGCCGAGGCGGTAGCTGCATCCACGGCAAAGAAGATACTCCTGCCCCTCAACCAGGAAGGTATTGAGGTGGTGGGGCTCAGGCAGGAGCCACTTCCCCACCTTCTGGATGAATTGATAAGCAGGCTTAGAGAAGAATTGAAGGAGAAATAACCTTAACGTTGCATAAACATGAGGTTCGAGCATGGGACATACCCTTACGGGTCTTCTAACGGAATATGGTGTGATTCCCGGGGTGTGCTCTGAATTTTTCATTATAAAGCTCCGGTCGTGTCTGAGTAGAGAAAGTCTGTTATGGACAGTGCCTTAACAGGCCTGATCAGTGGTATTAAGGATGTTTTGAGTAGATATGGCCGTTCGGCCTCTGCCGAGCCGACACAGGAAAGCGCTTACATGAACCACCATGTATTGATAATGAAAAATTCAGAGCAGCCCCCCGGATACAAGACAGGGGGAGAAGACTCCATGAGGGTATCCCCCCTGCCTTATTGGGAAATTTTTATATAACAAGGAAGGATAACAAGGAGGTTTTCTGATGTGTGAGGCAAACGCTTATGTCTATGAGGATGGAGAGGAATCACTCTTTCTTGAAAATGTTGACATCCTCCGGCCTGAAGGGGACAGGATATACCTGAGAAACCTCTTCGGGGAGCAGAAGGAATTTGAAGGGAGAATCCGGGAAATATCTCTCATTCGCCATAAGATATTGTTGGAGAAGAAATAGTCCCTCTGATCTCTATGGACAGGAAGACTCTCCGGCCTTGCCATGCCGCTGAGAAAGAATACAACTGAAAGGAAAGGAAACCGTGATGAAGAGATTGTCGATACGACTAAATTTGATGCTCTCCCTTGCCGCTATATCCATTCTCGTCTTAACGGGACTTCCGGCTCAAAGGGCCGCTGCCTTTGGAGGCTGTGAAGAAGACTGTGCAAAGTGCCACACCCTGAAAAAGGATGAGGCTGAAAATATACTCAAGTCTCTTAACCCGAACCTGAAGGTCCTTGAGGTCAGGGATGCCCCGGCCAGGGGGCTCTGGGAGGTCACACTGAAGGCAAACGGAAAGAAGGGAATCGCCTACCTGGATTACTCCAAGGAGAACCTGATAATCGGACAGATACTGAAGGTGAAGACCCGTGAGAACCTGACCAAGGAGAGGTACATAGAACTCAACAGGGTTGATTTCTCCGCCATCCCCCTTGAGAATGCGATAGTAATAGGTGAACCAAAGGCACTCCACAGGGTGGTAGTCTTTGATGACCCTGACTGTCCTTATTGTGCAAAACTTCATGGGATACTGAAGGAGATCGTGGCAGAGCGGAATGACATAGCCTTTTTCATCAAACTCTTTCCCCTCAAGATCCACAAGGATGCCTACAGGAAGGCTAAGGCCATACAGTGTAAAAAATCGCTGAAGCTTCTGGATGATGCCTTCTCAAAAAAGAAGATACCCGACCCTGCATGTGATACAGACGAGATTGACAGAAATCTTGAACTTGGCCGGAAACTGGGCATCACCGGGACACCGACCATCGTACTGGAAGACGGACGTGTCATAAGCGGAGCCCTCACAAAGGAGAAGATTCTTGAATACATTGATGGCAGGACACCATCAACCTCTCCTGAAAAGAAAGCTCCCGGTAAATAAAAGGAACATTGGCTGAGATCTCGCTGAGAAGGGAGGCGGAGAGTAAGGTCCCCTGGGCCGGACATTTCGACCTCTATGCAGAGATTATTCCTGACTACGATGACTTCAAAGAGGCCCTGAAGAGAGAACATCCCTCCCACCTCCGTGTAAACCTGCTCAAAACCACTCCGGATTCCCTGATTCCCAGACTCCGGAAATGGGGAGGAAGACTTACCCCTCTCCCAATAAAGGGTGCTTACTCCTTCACGGGTCTTGAAAGGCCCGGAGCCACCCTTGAGTATTTCCTCGGCCATTATCACCTCCAGGGGCTGAGTTCGATGCTCCCCCCCTTGCTGCTTGACCTTGCGCCGGGACAGAAGATAATTGACCTGTGCGCCTCACCCGGGAGCAAGACCACCCAGATAGCTGCGCTCACAGGCAACAGGGCACTGATCGTTGCCAATGAGCTGAAACGGAGACGGCTGGGGATTCTCAAATACCATATAGAGAGGCTGGGGGTTCTCAGCACACTCATCACCAACTACCAGGCCCAGAATTTCCCCATGAGGTTGCCCGATGGAAGGCCCTTAAGGTTCGACCGGGTTCTCCTTGACGCCCCCTGTACCGGCGAGGGCCGCCACAGGGAGGTGATGAGGGATCAGGAGATGGAACTGATGCAGCCCTGGAGGCCCGGGTCATCCCTCAGGATGTCAGGCTATCAGAAACAGATGATCCTCCGGGGGTTTGATCTCCTCAGTGAGGGAGGGATTCTGGTCTATTCCACCTGCACCTACTCCCCCATTGAGAATGAGGCTGTGATCCAGCACCTCCTTGACAACAGAGAGACGGCCTCCATAGAAGAGGCAGGAATCGAGGGGATAAAAACCGCTCCCGGCATAACCTGCTGGGAGGGCAGGGAGTTTTCTGCTGACATGAAAAAGACCATCAGGATCTACCCCCATTACCTTGACTCATGGGGCTTCTTCATAGCAAAGATAAGGAAGGCCTGTTAAGCCCGTGCGGCAGATACCGCCTGGCCTTCGACGTTCGGGGTTCTGCGTTGACAGCATTTATCTCGTTGGTCTCGTTTATTTGGTTGGTCTGGTTTATCGAGTTTATAAAGAAGCGAGAAATGTTGAATGCGAAAAAGGCGAGAAATGCTAAAAAGCAAAAGCGTCAAAGCGTATAAGCGTTAAAGCGGGAAGGCGAGAGAGGCGAGAAAGGTGGGGAACCCAATAACAGCCTTTTTTTGAGGCTGAGTAACCTGATAACCAAACAACTTAATAACCTGTATACTTTATCATCCTGAGCGAAGCGAAGGATCTCTTGTTTTGTTGTTTTGGTGATGAGGAATTGTTTAGGGTTTGGAAATTAGTATTTAGGATTTTGTTTTATCCGTGCTAATCAGTATG